>MGSU01000274.1 GCA_001799195.1 Deltaproteobacteria bacterium RIFOXYA12_FULL_61_11
AGGTGTTGTCAAGGAGAACGGTCCGAATGGCGGTGTCGGGAACTCACAGCAGCAGCATCCCGGCCTGGACGAGCCCCATGGCCGCGCCGAGGACTCCGCCGTAGGCGATCAGCAGGGCTTCGTCCTCTTTGAACAGGCCGCGCAGGATGTCCTCGAAACGCCGCGCGGACAGGGCGGTCAGTTTGACCTCGAGGAGTTCGCCCACGCCGATGGCGCTCTTGAGATAGTATTCGAGCTCGTCGGCGATCTGCGGGAAGGAGGCGATGGCCCGCTTGACGATCTTCTCCTTGGCAGAGGTCAGCTTCTCGCCGATGAGGACCGCGCTCATGGGTTTGAGCAACCCCATCTTCTGGTCCACGAACTGATCGACCTTGGTCGCGATCAGGCGGACGATGCGGTCGCCGCTCTCGCCGGTCAGGAGGTGCTCGACGAGGTAATCGGGCCGTAACACCTCGTCGGCGGCTTCCTCACCGAGGACTTTTGCGATCTCTTTCTGGCGGCGGGGGACCATGCCCTGATAGGTGAAGAACCAGAAACGCCGGGGTTCGCGCGGTTCGAAGACCATCTTGATCGCGATCCAATTGGTGATGATCCCGACGATGAAGCCGACGATCGGCAGTGACCACCAGATCGGGACGATCGCCCACAGGATCAATTGCAGGATGCCGATGGCCAAGCCGAGATAGCCCCCGATACGCTCGATGAACGTGAGCTGTTCCAGGCAGATCTTGTGGAACAATTTTTCCATGACGGTGACGTTATCCCCGGTCAGTTTGTCGACCAGGAACTTGTAGAGGTCGAGGCGCTTCTCGATGTTGGCGTCAAGGTCCTTGAAGATGTCCGACACCGTGCTGTAGACCTCCTTGCGCACGGCCTCGACGATGCCGTTCTTGACCGGCGCGGGGAGCATCTCCCACAGGATCGGCCGGACCTCCTCGAGGGCGAGCTTGACGTAGTCGCGGGCAAGGGTGTCCAGCGTCGAGGAGAGGATCTGTTTGACCTTCTCGGGTTCGATGCGCTCGAAGATCTCCCGCGCCGTGAGCAGGTCTCGGGTGGTCATGGTGCCCAGAGCGTGGGCAAACTTCATCTGGTACTTGGGGATGATGCCTTGGAAGCTGAGCGGGCCGACGCTCACCTTCTCGATGGGTTTGAAGATCAACTTGATGGCCACCACGTTGGTGAACCAACCGATGAGGGCCGAGATGAGCGGAATGGACACGACGAGGAGGAACACACTCATCACACTACCTCGGGTTCCGGGAGACTGGGACATTGTGCCACGGCAGGGGAGCCTGCGACAAGAATACACTTGTGGCGAGTCGGCAACCGTTGGGACTCTGGAGCCGAGGCTGAGAACGCTTTCAGGGTTTTCGCACGACGAGGGTGACGAGGTTCGCCGTATCCGGCAGGGCCGGGGGGTTACCCGCTTGCCACCGCTCGCGATCGGCCTCCACCGAGGCCAAGAAAGCAGTCAGCTCGAAGGGGACCGTGGAATGGAAGAGGTAGAAGCGTTCGAATCCGGGAGCCGCGTCGAGGCGGAAGGCCGAGGGGAGGAGCACTCGCCCGGACGTGGAGAGGAGGGCGGGAGTCTGGCGGGAAGCCGGGTGATGCAAGGTCAGGGCTCCAGCTCCGTCGAGCGAGAACAGACAACCGAACGAACTCTCGCCCGAGCTGTAGCCGACCTGGAGGAGGTCCCCGGCCCGCGCCGGGGCTCCGTCGGTAAGGCGTTCGATGCCACGGTCGGTCTTACGGAAGACCAGCAAGGCTGTCGGGTTTCCCTTGACCCTGACGGTGTCTTCTCCTCCAGGATGGTCGGGGCGGGAGAGGAAGAAGGGCAAAGCCAGGCAGAGTACGAGGGCCAGGGTGGCGCCGAGGGGGAGCAGCACCTGCCGCGAACGAGAGCTGTGCTGTTGCTCAGCCCGGATGCGGATCGCGGCGGCCATGGTCCTGGGGGGGTAGTCGGTCAGAAGCTGCCGGTTGCTCTCGCCGAGGGCCGCAAGCCGCCGTTGCAGTTCCGGGTCCGCCTCGAGGCGGCTCTGGAGTTCGGAGGCCCCGGGTTCGGGCAGCTCGCCGAGGGCGAAGCGCTCGAGTTGCCAGTCGTGTACCTCAGATCGGGAAGCACTCATCGCGGCCTCCTTGGGCGGCTATTTTTTCTTTGAAGGTGCGCATCCGCTTGCGGACCCCGGACACCGACAGCCCACTCTCCGCCGCGACCTCCTCGAGGGTCATCCCGTCGAGCCAGAGCATGACGGCCATGGCCTTGGTGGAGGCAGGTTCTCCTCGAAAGAGCTTTTCGATCAAGCATCTCAGCATCGAGGTGCCCTCTACGTCCTCAGTTTCGGCGATGAGCGCGAGGCGTTCATCGCCATCCTCGGCCCGGTGGCTGCGTCCGCGCAGGAGGTTTAGACACACGTTGGTGGCGATCCGGTAGAGCAGCGCCGAGGGATAGGTCTGCTCGAGCCGGTCGCGGTACCGCAGGACCTTGACGAAGACCTCCTGCATCGCATCGAGGGCCAGGTGTTCGTCGCGCAGCATGGAGCGGCAGCGGCGCAGCACCATGGGACCATAGGTGCGATACAGGTGTTCGACGTCCACCGAAGACCTCGTCGTTCTGTAACACCGGGAGAGGGGCTAGGTGTCACCGTCGGTGACGATGCCATGGGCAAGACGAGGTGGCAACCTCGTCGTCTTCGGTCATGGATCGAGAAGAGGTCCCGGGCTGTGCAGAGTCCCTCGACTTGGGGTATGCTCGACGTCTTGCACAACCGGCGTGTGGAGGTGAGGCAATGGGATCGTATGGAGCGAGGACCTCGTGGGGACGCTCATTCTCCTGGATCGTGGTGGCCTTTGCGTGCGGGAGCGCCGGCTCTGCGGTCAGGGCCGGGCAGCCCTACATGCTGCCGCCACCCGCGCTCGTCGAGGTGATCGATGCTCCTCGAAAACCGGAAGTGGATATTGATCCCACCGACACGTACCTGTTCCTCGCGCGGCGACCGGCGCTGCCCCCGCTCGCCGAATTAGCCCGGCCGGAGCTCCGCTTGGCCGGTATACGCTTCGATCCGTTGCTCGGGTCGGAAAGCAGACAGGCCTACTTCGTTGGCCTGCAACTCCTCCATATCGCCAGCGGCACGGTCTTCCCGGTCAAGGGTCTTCCCGCGGAGCCGCGGATCCGTTCCCTGCGCTGGTCCCCGGATGGACGGTACCTGGCGTTCCTCCAGGCCGAGGAGGACGGACAGTTCCTGTACGTGGTCGAGGTTGCGCGACGGATGGCCCGGCGTTTGCCGTTGCGCCGTCTGAACACCATCTGGGGAACCGAGTACACCTGGTACCCGGATAGTCGATCCCTGTTGGTGAAGACCGAACCGCCGAAGCGCGGCGCCCCGCCTCCTGCCCCGAGGGTGCCGTTGGGTCCCAATGTCCAGGAAGCCTCCGGCCGGGCAGCGCCGGCCAAGACCTATCAGGACCTCTTGACCACGCCGCACGACGAGGACCTGTTCGAGTACCACCTCACCACCGTGCTCCGGCGGGTCTGGCTGGACGGACGGAGCGAAGTCCTCGGTCCGCCTGCCATGTACGGCCTTGCCTCGCCATCGCCGGATGGCCGCGCGCTCTTGGTGTCCTACCTGCAACGGCCTTTCTCCTACCTGGTCCCGGCCGAACGCTTTCCCCGCCGGGTCGAGGTCCGCGACGCCCGCGGCAAGTTCTTGCGCACGATCGCCGAACTCTCCCTGGCCGAAGAGGTGCCGGTGGCCTTCGATGCGGTGCGCACCGGTCCTCGGGAGTATGCCTGGCGCGAGGACCTTCCCGCCACGCTCTGGTGGGCCGAAGCCCAGGATGGCGGCGATCCGTCGGTGGCAGCCGACCCGCGCGACGTGGTCTTCGTCCTGGCCTCTCCGTTCGAAGGCGAGCCGCAGCGGTACCTCCAGACGGCTCTGCGCTTCAGCGACCTGCGCTGGAGCCTCGAGGGCTTCGCGCTACTCTCCGAGGCCCGTTGGAAGGATCGTCGGACGATCACCCACCTGGTGGATACCACCGCCCATCCGCCGGCGACGAGCGTGCTCTTCGATCGGAGCTGGGAAGACCGCTACCATGATCCGGGCCGACCCCAGATGACCCTCACCACCAAGGGGCAATGGGTACTCCAGACCGATGAGCAGGGGACCTGTCTGTACCTCCGGGGTGCCGGGGCCAGTCCGGAAGGCGATCGTCCCTTCCTCGACCGTCTCGACCTGAAAAGCCGGAAGAGCGAGCGCTTGTTCCATTCCACGCCGCCTCGCTATGAGGTCCCGCAGGGCATCCTTGCCGGAGATCCTTCGAGCGTGCTCCTCTCCCGGGAAAGTCCGAGCGAACCGCCGAACTACTTCCTGCTCGACCGGCGGGATGGCAGCACCCGGCAACTCACCTTCTTCCCGCACCCGACCCCGAAGCTCGCGGCGGTCACGAAGGAGTTGATCCGCTACCAACGGAAGGACGGCGTCGACCTGACCGCCACGCTCTATCTCCCCCCGGGCCACGATCCGAGCAGCGATGGCCCCTTGCCGCTCTTGATGTGGGCCTATCCCCAAGAATTCAAGAGCCGTGCAGCGGCGGGGCAGGTCACGGACTCGCCCCATCGCTTCCTGTACCTCGGTTGGTGGTCGCCGTTGATCTGGCTGGCGCACGGTTATGCCGTGCTCGACGACCCTTCCATGCCGATCGTCGGAGAGGGCGAGGTCGAGCCCAACGACACCTACGTGTCCCAGCTCGTGGCCGGAGCCGAGGCCGCGGTCACGGAAGTGGTGCGGCGCGGGGTGACAACGCGAGAGCGCATCGCCGTCGGGGGACACTCCTATGGGGCTTTCATGGTCGCCAATCTCCTCGCCCATACGCAGCTCTTCAAAGCCGGGATCGCCCGGAGCGGCGCCTACAACCGCACCCTGACCCCCTTCGGCTTCCAGGCCGAGGAGCGGACCCTGTGGCAGGCCCGCGAGACCTATGCGGCGATGTCCCCGTTCTTCCACGCCGAGCGCATCGACGAGCCGATCCTGTTCCTGCACGGCGAAGCCGATGAGAACACGGGAACCTACCCGCTGCAGAGCGAGCGCCTGTTCGAGGCGATCAAGGGGCTGGGCGGAACGGCGCGTCTGGTCCTACTGCCGCTGGAAGGACACGGCTACCGTTCCCGGGAGACCATCTTGCACGTGGCCTGGGAGACGGCAACTTGGTTGGACCGCTATCTGGCCCCGAACAGTCGGTCGAAACCAGGAGAATAAATCACCAAGACCGCGCGCGCGTAAAGAGCTGTTCGCGGTAGTTCGGCCAGTGGTAGAGGGTTTCAGGATCGAAGTCGGCTCCGTTGGGCCACATCACGGTACCAGCGATAGGGTCGATTGTGACCAGCTTGAACTGGTCGAAATCGGCGAGCGCGCCATACAATGGCCCCCGCAGCATGGGAGCGAGATCGATCGTACGTATCGTCCCATCAGTGAATTCGAGCCGTAGAACATGAGGGCTCACAACCTCAACTGCCAGGATGCGGGGCAACGCGTGAACGGGCATATTCACCTCAATGGGTCGATCTTGGAGGGGAGGCTGCCATGTTGCAATTCCTGCCAAGCTGCTTGGAGTTCTTCCAGGTGCAGCTCTGCCCAGGCCTCCACAAGACGCAACTGTTTGATCGGCAAAGAACCTGCGATTTGAGTCAGAGGATCGATCGAATACACCGCTGTATAGTCCTGGTAATAAACGTGGAAGTGGGGGCGGTGATGCGGCTCGTTCGGCTCGACGAACATTCGGATGATGATGCCAAAAAAACGGGAGAGTTCAGGCATGGTTGCACGATAGCCTTCCGTCGAGCATAGATGCCACCATAGCATAGGTGGCAAAAGGAAGGAAACACCAAGATTGTCAAACGGTAACCCTTCAGCATCGGTTTTCAGCCGACCATCCTGACAAACTCGGCGATGACCGCGACCAGGTCTTCGCTCTCGGCGGTGAGTACGAGAGAGCGGTAGCGCGGATTGAGCGGTTCGA
>MGSU01000275.1 GCA_001799195.1 Deltaproteobacteria bacterium RIFOXYA12_FULL_61_11
TGGGCGTGGAGCGGGATTATAGGAGCGAGTGGCAGGGGTGGCAAGTTGAAAGGCGCCGAGATTGGGTACGATCCTGGCATTCCGATATCCGCTGGAAGATCTCTGGCTTTTCTCCCCCATTTCCTGTACAGCAAAGTGTCGTACTTCGATGAGGAGAATGCTCATGCTGTTCCGTTGCTGGATCCTGCTGGGTTGCCTGTTCCCGATCCTCCTCCTCGCCGCTCCCGGTGACAGGGTCGTGCTGAGCGTCCTCGATGACGAGCAGGTCGTCGATTTCCTCGCCGGTGCTCCAGCCGGCGAGTTGGTCTTCTCCATGCACGGGGTCCACCTCTTCCGCCACCCCCCGACCACGCCGTTGAACGAGCAGGTCAAGATCGTATTCGTCCAGCCGGCCGAGGAACACCTCTACCATGTCGCCGTACCGTCGCCCCAGAGTTGGAAAGAACTCGCGGCCTACGGCACGGTGCTCCATCGCGGACCGGGCTTCTGTTTACAACTCCTGGACGAGGGAGCGTCCGAGAAGGTCATGGCCGTGGTGCAAGAGAGTCCCCTCGTCCTCGACGGTGGGGTGGTCAGGGTACTCCTGGATGAAGCGGTGGCTGGAAGTTTCTCCCTTGGACAGAGCGATCTGCCCCCGGTGCAGAAGGATGAGCGCATTGCCTCGGTCCTGGCCGGCATGACTCCTGCCCGTATCCTCGCGACGATGCGGCACCTCGAGAGTTATCCCAACCGTCACCACCGGCTACCCACGGCGAACGTCGCTCCGGAGTGGATCCAGGGAGCGATGCGCGGCCTGGTTGCTTCTCCCGAGCAGGTACGCCTGTTCGAACACAAGAACACCCCTCAACGTTCGGTCCTCGCAACCATTCCAGGCACTTCGCCGCACCGGGTCGTGCTCGGAGCGCACCTCGATTCCCTCGCCTCCAAGAACTCCTCCAATCCCGAGGGGCTGGCGCCCGGAGCCGACGACGATGCCTCGGGAGTCGGAGCCATGCTCGCGATCATGGCCTCCCTCCGAGAGAGTAAGCTCGTCCTGAAACATACCGTCGATTTCGTCGCCTTTGCCGGTGAGGAGGGAGGACTGCTCGGGAGCCAGGAAGTCGCCAAGGACTATCGTCAACGCGGACTGACCGTACTCGGCATGCTCCAATTGGACATGAACGCGTACCTGCGTCAGGGGGACCCGTTGGTACTCTACTTCGTCAAAAATGGTACTTCAGCGGAACTCAACACCTTCGCGGCACGCTTGATCGAGACCTATCTCGGCCTGCCCTGCGCGCAGCAGAACTTGTACCTGGGTACCAGCGATCATGCCTCGTTCATGCAACAGGGTTTCCCTGCCATCTTCCCGGGAGAGAATCCCCGTGCTTTCAACAATGCCATCCACACCAAAAATGATACCACTGCCGTGGCCACCGCCCTGGATTTCTCCCTCGCCAATGCCAGATTGGCGCTAGCGTTTGTGCTGACCCTCGGCGAAATCCTCGACTAAGGGGATCATCGGGTATATCCGCACCGACCGATCGAGGGAGCGAACCGCCATGGAACTCACCGCCTGCCTGCAGAAGCTCGAACAGCTCGGGACCGAAGATCACCGTATACTGTTGCGACGACTCGGAGTTCCCGAACCGTTGTACGGGGTAAGCTCTACAGACCTGATCCGCTTGGCCGACGAGCTGGGTCGGGACCATGTTTTGGCTGCCGAATTGTGGGACAGCGGGAACAACGAGGCCCGGATCCTCGCCACCAGGCTCGTCGATCCGACGACGGTGGAGCGTGCGCTGTGCGAGCGCTGGGTCGGTTCGATCAATGCAACGGTATTGGCCGATTGTTTTGCCCGCGGCATCGTCGGGCCTTCTCCGCATGCTAGGGCCTTGTTGCAGATCTGGCTGCTCGATAGTCGAGAATACGTGCTGCGCACGGCCTATTGCTTGCTCGGTTGGTTGACCCAAGAGACGTCGACGCTTGCCGAAGAGTTCCTGACCGAACAGTTGACTCTGCTCGAGGCGAACCTCCACGCAGCCCCAAATGCAGCCCGGGAGACCATGAACAACGCTCTGATCGCCATCGGGACGGTCAACGAGCACCTACGTGACCTCGCCCTGGCAGCGGCCGATCGCATCGGCCCGGTCACTTTCGAGCGAGGCGGGATCCAGTGCAAAGCCTTCGACGCCCTGGTCTTCATCCAGAAAACCTGGCAGCGTACAACAACCCTTGCCCGGCGGCAGGGTAGGAAAGGACATGCCTGATGGTCCGGAGGATCGGAGTCGAACCCCGCTTTCGGGTCGTGAGGGCACCTCGTCCAAGGCACAAAGCGGCTTCGCCCCCTTGGTTTCACGCTGCGCGCTGCTGAAAAGTCGTCTTGATACTCTGGAGCTGTGCGCCTTGTCTTCCAGGAAAGGAGAGGGAAATCCCTCTGTCCGGGTGCCTTGTTCTTTTGACCTCGGGGTCAACACCGGCTGCAACTCGCGATGCCGATATTGTTCGTTCTGGAGACAAGACCACCAGGACCTCGCCTTCGAGCTCATCCGGAAGTTCTTCCGGGGCATCGTAGCCCTAGGAGGACGAGGCCCGACCGTCAACGTGGTTGGCGGGGAGCCGACCATGCGCGACGATCTGCCGTTGATCTTGGCCGAAGGGACAGGTCTGGGACTGAATATGGTAGTGACCAGCAATGGCTACCGGTTGGCCGAAAACGCCTATGCCCGGCAGGTGGTTGGAGCTGGGATTTCTCAGGTGGTCCTGAGTCTCGACGGTTTCGAACAAACCAACGACGAGCTGCGCAGGGAGGGGGGGTATCGTTTGGTGCGTGCCGCTCTTGCTACTATCCGAGACCTCGCCCCCGGCGTCAACCTCGGACTCCTCAGCGTGGTCAGTGGCCGAAATATCTCTGAGTTGCCAGATTTTATAGAAGAAATGCTGGAAGGTGGCGTGGTCGACAATATTACTCTCCAGGCTTTGACCAATGATCTCGGCTCTACTCCGGATACGCCCTGGTATCTCAGCAATCCGTTGTGGCCTTCAAACCTTGATGAAGTTGAGGAGAAGCTCGAGGCGATCGCTCGCATGAGCGAGATCTCGGGTGGGAAGCTTCGTACCTCTCCCGGACAGATACGTTTCTGGAAACACTATTTCCGAGAGCCCGCAAGGGTGTTGCAGGTACGGCCGTGTTCTATTGGCGATACGTTCCTCGGGTGTAATCCTCAGGGGAACATAGTCCTCTGTCCCTTTCTGCCCCCGGTCGGTTCGTTGGTCTCGGACAATGTCTTGGACTGCTTTTACTCGGCCGCAGCCGATCAGCGCCGAGCTGAGATCGCCGTGTGCAGGAGCGCGTGTAACTTTACTGTGAATTGTCGGTACGAACTCCTCTCGGGTGCTGCGTCCTTCAGGGGAGAGAAACGGGAACATCAATCGGTGTAATAGAAACCCCAACCGCTGATTTCTTTACGACCGCCGGTTGCTTCCAAACGATAACCGCTCGCGGTGCGAGTGATCTTCCGGGTGCCTTGGGTCCTCGAGTTGAATTGGGTGTACGTCAGGGTGTCACCGTCGACCGCAGTAGCAATCGCGACGTGACCGGGCATGAAGAGGATGTCGCCGGGACGCGGCGGGACCGCACCGCCTTGGGGAGTATAGAGGATGTATTCGCCGTCGCGATTGGCCTTGAAGGCTTTTTCGATGCCGCCGCTGGAGCGTGGGCCCAAGTCGGCGTCAGCGAGGTCGAAGCCGGCTTGGGTGAAGGCGTAGAGAACGAAATCCGAACACATGAAGGAGCCGGATTCGGAGATGGTCGAACGAGTATTGACCGCATAGCGCACCAGCAGGTTCACCGTGCCCCATTGGGTATGGACCGGATAACGTTTGCCGACTTCGAGGTCACGGAAGATGCGTAGGGCGCTTTCCACCAAGCGTTGCCGGGCAGCCCATTCCGAGAGGGTAGCGGCCGTTTCCGGAGCCTCTTCGAGTTCGGGCTGGGTTTGGGCCACCGGCGCTTGGGCAAGGTTGACCGGTTGCAGATTGGTCATCGGGGACGGTGAGGTAGGGGCCGAGGGCAGTAAATCGGGGTTCCAACTCGGTGTGGTTTCTGGCTGCGCTTCGGAGGGGAGTTGTAAGCTGGGTCGTTCAAGAGCGGGCTGCACCACCCCGGTTTCTGCGTACGGGGAGTATTGCTGTTCGTTCCAATCCTCCTCGGGCGTCATGACGGGGTATTCGCCGCAACCGATAGAGAACAACAAGGTCAGGAGGCCCAAAACAGTGGAGTAACGGCCGATACCAGTCGGGAAAAGGTAGGTATGAAGGGTGAAAGCGTTTTTCATGTGATAAACATTATGCAATAATTGAGCGCAAAATACTTCTCAAAATTTTGGCTATAATTAATTGATATAATAAATATAAAGATGTCGATTATTGTGGACTATGAAGAAGTATTTTTACCATGTGCAAATCCTGCAGGCTTCGCCAGGATTAGCATACTCGAACCTGAGGTTGCGGTCAGTATCAGCGACCTCTCCTTCGAAGATCATGAGAATCTGAGGTATCGAGGATAACCATAGAGTGGAGCGGTATGGTCAGAGTTGAGTATCGCTGGATGCATGGACCGATTGATGTTCAGAGTTCGGGTTCAACGAGGGTAGTAGAAACCCCAGCCGTTGATGGTCATACCGTAGCTTATGTCGATGCGGTAACCGCCACCGGAACGGGTAAGTTTCCCACTGTATTGAGAGCGGGAGTTGTATTGGGTGTAGGTAATAGTGTCGCCATCGACAGCGGTGATGATGGCCACGTGCCCTTGCATGAAGGCAATATCGCCGGGTTTTGGTGGAGTATCGCCGCCTTGGGGGGTGAAACTGATATTGTCGCCGTTCTCCTTGTTCTCGAAGGCACTCTGCATACCGCTCGTGGTACGTGAACCGAGGCCGGACTCGGAAAGATCGTACCCCGCTTGGGTGAAGGTGTAGAGCACGAAATCCGTGCACATGAAGGAGTTGTAGTCCGAGACGGTATCGTGGGTTCCTTTGGGATAGCGTACGAGCAGGGACAGGGTCGTGCCGCCGGCCTTGACCGGGTACTGGGACCCAGCGTCGAGGGTTTCGTAGACCTCGAGGGCGGTTTGGACCAGGTGGTTCCTTGCCGCGTCTTCATCGCCATTTGGTGCCGGAGCATCGATGGTAGGAGGTTGGAGGATGGGTTCTGTCGGAAGCGGGTCGGGTTCAGGTTCGACGGGCAGGTCGACCGGATGGAGATTCACATTGGTGCCGCCGGGTTGGGGCTCCCCTGGCAGTTGTTGTTCGGGAGAAGAGGGGAGGGTTCCTTGTACCCCGGGAGGTGGAGCCTGAGGAGCGACCAGGCCTGGCCGTTGGCCGTTCGTATAGCCGTATCCGTAGGTGGTTTGATTGGGATTGTAGTAGCTGGGGTCTTCCTCCTCGATGGGGTAGTCCCCGCAAGCGGAGAGAGCAAGGAGGAGAATGGATGCAAGATAGGGCAAGAACTGGAAGGGGGTGAAAGGGAGAGAGTTATTGGTGCATTGAGACTTCATGGCTGGGCCTTCTATCCAAGAAATAGGCCAGGCTGAGGTTGGTGCTCACCTCATTAATACATTGAAATAGTTTAACTGGTGCGACTGTCGAACCTTGACCTGCAGGGTTTGCAGAGTTGCAGATGCAAGCTCTGCGCCTCTTGTGCAAAGACATCGACAGGGCTTGGAGGATCGTGCTAGGGTCGTCGCCGAACCCGGGGAGCCCCGGGAAGTGTCCGGAGGAATGCCCGATGCCAGGCGATACCCTCGGTCAGGTCTTCCGCGTGACCAACTGGGGGGAA
>MGSU01000276.1:0-29075 GCA_001799195.1 Deltaproteobacteria bacterium RIFOXYA12_FULL_61_11
TGTTCAAGTAAAGCATGAAGGCTCGAAACCAACTCTGGAGCTGCCCAATTGCGAGGTCCCACGATCTTCTCGACCAGACGACCGGCTCGATCGATGATGAAGGTCTCGGGATATTTCTCCACACCGAACTGTCGGGCCAAGCGTTCTTCGGGGTCGCTGCCGAGGAGAATGTTGATCACCCTACCGGTGGTGAACTTCTGGATGTCTGGGAAACCCCCATCGTCGACGCTGATCGCAAGTATTTCGAAAGGTTTACCCCACAAAGCGTACTTGAGCTGTAGAAGAGAGGGAAATTCCTCGACGCAGGGTGGGCACCATGTTGCCCAAAAGTTGAGCACGACTACCTTTCCTCGCAATGACGCCAGAGAAAGGGTTCGATCTTGGAGAAGGATGTCTACCTCTGGAGCGAGAGGCCGGGAGGTAACCTCGGACGTTGAAGGTTCGCGGCTTTTTCCCGGACAACCAAGGAACAATGGCACGAGAAGAAGGAAGAACGCCCAGGTTCTCGAAGGCATCGGAAGGTTGAGGAAGGGGATGGTCGGCACGAAGGAACTACCTCTGAAAGTGCTTTCCTGCCACCAATAGCATTGCCTTGCAGTGCAGACAAGCGCAGTAACAGCTGCGGGATCCACCCGCGCCCGGGAAGGGACTATCCAGCCGAGGTACGAAAATAAAACACACAAGATCATGGCAATATGATTATTATGGTTTCCTCGAAAGAAAATGCTTGACCGGAAACCCGCTTCGTAGTAGAGACTATTTCAGGCAGCAAGGTTCAGCTGTTTGGCCGACCTGCTCATGACGATGACGAAAGCTTCGGCTGTCGGTATTCGTTGGGCGTGACGAAGTGAGATTGTGCATCCGGAGACGGATGAGGCCTCTCACTGTGAATCCATAGCTAGTCACACTGACGGGTTTGACATCGAGATGAGACGAGGCCCAAAGGTCGCAGAGGTAAGGTGCTTGGTAACAGGGCACCTATCCGAACGGCGAAATACTCCGGAGAGCCGCATTGTTCGCAAGAATGATGAAAAGCTCAGGGGAGGATACCGGCAACGGTATACGTCGTGAGGGGAAAAAACCTCAAGGATCGTAACCCCAGGAAGGGATTGCCACCGAAAGGCTGGCAGCGACTTCGAGGATCAGAAACCCTGGAACCGTAAAAACGGTAAGAGGGGAGAATCTCGTGAAGAACGTGATTCGAACTCGAAGGCGTGAAGACCTTGTAGGGGAGAACCCCAGGAGCGTAGTCGGATTGAAAAAGCATCCGACATCCCTCGAAGGGACGTGAAACGCTAGAAGGTTAACCAAAGCCTAGAAGCGCTACGAGGCGAACTGGTATGCTCGCCGTTGGTTAGCCCTAGAGGGACGAAGACGCTGAAGGGGACCGGGAACCCCATGAGGGGTGGATGAGTTTCGAGGTTCGCCTCACCCTCATCCCAGGTTCTGGATGAAGACTCTCAGGAGGGATGAAGTCCAAGACGGCCACCATTGGTTTACTAATGGTACGGGTTCGCGAGCGAAGACCGGCGTGTGTATGTACGTACCAGTCCCGGGAACGCCAACCGATGAGGCGTTAGTTCGTGAACAGGAAAAGCCGTGAAGGGCAGTCAACCTCGAAAGAGGATCTTGTGGATCGGAAAGGATCTGCGGGATAGTTCAGAACAAGGAAACCCTGTAGGGGACCCACAAGCTGGCCTTGATGCCTTTTTTGTCTGTTTTTTTGCCCTCGAACGATTCTGTCCAACTATTCCTCAGAACGATTACTCAAAGTCCATTATTGTCGGTTGCATTCCTCTTTTAGGCGAACTGGGGCTTCTCTCTCTGGGTGCTTTCCCCTGATCGTGGCATAGAAAGTTCGGATACGGTCCATATCTTCGGGGATATCCCCGGTTGGAGTGAAGGAGGGACCGATGCCCATCTCCTTGCGCGCATAGTCCATATAACCCAGAACAAGAGGGACGTTTGCTTTGCAGGCAAGCCAATAGAAGCCGGAATGCCAACGCTCGACCTTCCCCCGGGTCCCCGAGGGGGCCATCGCAATGACCAAGGAATCCGACTGTACGAAGCGCTGATACATGGTTTCGACTACTCCGTGGGAGCTGCTGCGGTCGATGGGTATGCCACCGAGCCGACGCATGAGATAACCGAGAGGGCCGCGAAACAGGGAGGCCTTTCCTAGCCAAGAGATGTGGAGGCGCAACACGAAGGTCGTCGCCATGGTCAGGATGAAGTCCCAATTGCTCGTATGGGGTGCTCCGATCAACACGAACTTCGAAGCGAGTGGCAAACTGCCTTCCACGCGCCAGCCGAGGAGGGTCAAGACGATCCGTCCGAGGCAATAGGAAAAACGTCCGGAAACCGGTCCGTTGTGCTGGATTTTCCAGGATCGCATCGTGAATACCTCTGAGGTGAAACCCTAGTATATCGGTATTCCTTCGCGTTGGACAGCAACAACACGATCGCACAGTATGTGTTCAGTCTTGGGGGGCGAGGGGTCCTGTCGCCTCACACAACGACGCCGCTGCATCCTGCGCGTCGCATGCAGGTCCGCATCCATGCGGCCACCCCCACCATGCTCATCCTTGCGCGTGGCGGGGGTCCCCCGTCGGCGCCACCCTTACGAGGTTACAGACACTATCAGCAATCCCCCCAAGACTGAATGGACACATCGCATAGCGGACAGGAGTTGACCTGTTGCGTCATTCATGCTATAGGCGAAGTTCATCCGTGGGTTCCAAGGACGGACCTTGCACGTCCCGGGCTTGCCCGAACGGAACGTAGGAGCGAACCATGCTGGTCCGGTTGGCGATTTTCGTGCTCGGGCTCCAAATGCTTGCCTGCGAAGTGGCCGAACGTCCGTATACCCCGCACACTTCCGCAACGGTCCCCGAGGATCAGTCCGGCAACGGGACCGTCGTCCGGCGTCCCTTGCCCTCGACCAACGTTGTAACGTCCCCTGCGACCGGAGAACATCAATCCCAAGAGCCCTCGAGTTCTGCTGCAGGGGAGGATGCAACCCCATCCCCTGCGACCATCGCGCTTGAGCAGCCCCTCCTCGAGAAGGGTTCGCTCCTTCCCCGCTGGTCGATCAACCAGACCTATACGGTCTATGACCCTAAACCCATTTATGCTGAACTCAAGAGCCTTTTACGCGCGGCTCGCGAGAGCATCCGTTTCGATTTCTATATTTTTTATGGTGCCGATGCCGCTGAGATGGTCGATATCCTCATCGACCAGAGTCGCCGCGGAGTCGAGGTCAAAGTCCTGCTCGATCCCCTGCACGGTCCTCCGATCAAGGGCATGTTGGACGGTAAAGCCTTATATGAAAAGCTGCGGGACCATCGCTCCGAACACCTCGAGGTCCATCTGGCGCCGATAGCGCTCCAGCCCGAGCAATTCCGCAACATCGATCACAACAAGAACGTGGTCATTGATGACCGGATCATGGTGACCGGGGGGATGAACGTGGGCACTCACTTCGAGCGTTACCACGATGTGATCGTCGTGGCCGAGGGTCCCGTGGCTCAAGACCTTGCAGCGCTCTTCGACGCAGATCTCGGGCTGGCTAGACGCTTGACCGAGGGCGAGGAATTGGGTCGTTTCGAACCCGATTTCAGCCCCGTCGTTGCTTTCGAGGATTACCGCGACCTGGATAGAGCGGGAAGAGGGAACGAAACCTCAGCACGGTTGGTGGTGACGGGATATGGTCGAACCGAAGGGTATAGGGCGCTTTTATCCCATGTGATCAACGCTCGCGAGAGCATCGATCTCCAGGTATCCGAGTTCAGCGCCCTCGAACTGGCTCATGCCTTGACCGAAGCTCATGAACGCGGGGTCCAGGTACGCGTCTTGATCGATGCCGATGACAACCTCTCGGACTTCGTGCCATTCACGTCCTCTCTCTCAGGCACGCTCATCGCCGCCACGGTCAACTATCTTCTCGACCATGGTGTACCGACCCGCTTCTTCGACCAAGCCGAGCGGTACGCCCGAGCCCATCTCAAGCTCTCGATCTTCGATCGTCTCCTGGTCAGTGTCGGCACCACGAACTGGAGTACCGAGATCCTCGGCAACAGCGAGACCAACATCGAGTTGGTAGGCGGTGGGGCGGCGACCGAGATCCAACGTCGTTTCAACGAGGATTGGGAACTCTCGTCGGCGGCTACTCACCCCAGCGAGGCCGCGACGACTATCAATACCTTCCTCTATCAGATTGGGCTGTTCCGCGAACCTCCCACGTTGGTCGATACCGTGTTGCCCGGTTTTCGCGTGGGACCGACGATCGGATACTGAACAAGCTCAGGTGAGTTCGGTTCTTCGCAGCTCTGCCTGATAGGCCCTGAGGTCTCGGCGCACCTCGGGGAAGAGTATCAGCAGAGCGATCAGGTTGGGGATAGTCATGAAGGTGATGAAGGCGTCGGCGAAGTTCCAGACCAGGTCGATACCCCAGATCGAGCCCAGGAAGAAGAAAACGCAGTAGGCCACGCGGTAGGGTAGGATAGCCCTCGGACCGAAAAGAAAACCAGCCGCACGGTCGCCATAGTAGGACCAGCTCAGGGCAGTAGAGAAAGCGAAGAGCATCAAACCCATAGCGACCACGTGTTTTCCCAGGAAGCCCAGACCGATCGGCGTCAAGCCGACTTCAAAGGCCGCGACCGTCATGGCCGCACCCTTGTGCCCCATGGACCACTGCTCGGTGAAGACGATGACGAGCGCGGTCATGGTGCAGATGACCAGGGTGTCGATGAAGGGTTCGAGCAGGGCTACATACCCCTCACGTACCGGGATCTCGGTCTTGGCCGCGGCATGAGCGATGGGCGCCGAGCCCTGACCGGCTTCATTGGAGAAGAGCCCGCGGGCGATGCCCCATCGCATGCTCATCAGGAAGGTCGCGCCGAGGAAGCCTCCGGTCGCCGCGGTACCCTGGAAGGCCGAGGTGAAGATCAGAGCAAAAGCGGAGGGTAACCGGTCGAGATGCAGAAAGATGACCACGAGAGCCGCGCTCATGTAGAAGACCGACATGAACGGCACCAACCGACTGGCGACCTGGGCGATGCGGCGGATACCGCCGACGATGACCAGGAAGATCAGCCCACCGAGGATCAGTCCGCTGATCCAGGTAGGTATTGCATAATTCGCTTCCAGGGCTGAGGCCATGGAGTTCGACTGGGCCATGTTGCCCGATCCCATGGAGCAAAACACCGTGCCCAGGGCGAAGAAGGTGGCCATCACGGCCGCACCCCGACCGAGGTGGGTTTTCAGCCGCATGGTCATGTAGTACATCGGTCCGCCGAAGATGGATCCGTCGTTGCCTTGCTGACGGTACTTCACCGCCAGGGTACAACAGACGAACTTGGTCATCATGCCGAGAAAACCTGTGACCCACATCCAGAAGATCGCTCCGGGACCTCCGTAATAGATGGCCAGGGCCACTCCGACGATGTTGCCGGTACCGACGGTCGCGGACAGGGCGGTGGTGAGGGCTTTGAAATGGTTGACGTCGCCGGGGTCACCGGGTCGGTCGTAACGGCCCATCGTGATAGCCACCGCATGTTTGAGACCTCGTAGTTGCAGGAAGCCGCCGGCTACGGTGAAGTAGAGTCCCGCGGGAACCAACAAGATCATGACCAGGTACTGGCCAATATAGGAGTTGTAGCCTTCCAGGATCGTGTTGAACAGGTCGAGCATGGGTTCGTTCCTCCAGAAGTCGGGACAATCAGGATCCGAGCAGACCGATCTGGTAGAGGAAGACCAGGCTCAAGCCGATCGGAGCGACATACCGGATGCAGGTGATCCAAGAGCGGTACATCCCTGAGTGACGTGACCCGAGGCAGAATTCGCTCCGGCTCACCGTTGAAGGAAGGCGCCAACCCAGGAACAGGGTCATGCCCAAGCCGCCGAGGGGTAGCATCCAGTTCGAGGCCAGGTTATCCATGGTGTCGAACACATTTCGCCCCAGGATCGTCACGGAGGAGAGCAGGTCACTACCCGATAGAGCAGAGGGTATGCCAAGCAGGAAAATGATGGTCCCGGAGAGCAGGGTGGCCCGACGGCGGTTCCAGGTCCGCTCATCGATGAAATAGCTGGCCACGACCTCGAGCAGGGAGACCGCGGAGGTCAAGGCGGCGAAGAACAGCAGGATGAAGAACAAGACCGCCAGCACCGAGCCGCCCGGGAGATCGGAGAAGACGACGGGGAGAGTCTGGAACACGAGACCAGGGCCGGCCGATGGTTCCAATCCGTGACTGAAGATGATCGGGAAGATTGCAAAACAAGCTAGCAGGGCCACGCCGGTGTCCATGAGACAGACGAGGAGTGACGAACGGACTAGGTCGACCTTCTTGTCCAGGTAACTGCCATAAGTGAGCATGGCTCCCATGCCGAGGCTGAGGGAGAAGAAAGCCTGACCGATGGCCTCGAGCACGGTCTTAGCCGAGAGGTTCTCGGCCTTGGGGAGGAAAATAAAGCTCACCGTACGACCGAAACCGTCGGAGAAGACACCGTAACCGACGAGAATCGCGAGCAGGAGGAAAAGCAAGGGCATCATGATCTTCGAAGAACGCTCGATGCCCTTCTGAACACCCCCGAGGACCACTGCCACGGTAATGGCCATGAAGATGGTGTGCCAGAAGAGGTTGAGGGGGCCATGGGCATAGAGGTCGCCGAACAGGGCGCGGATCTCGTTCGGTTCACGACCGGTGAAGGCGTTGGTGATCGAAAGGATGACATAGTGCAGCGTCCAACCGGCGACCACGCTGTAATACGAAAGGATGATGAAGCCTGCCGCCACCCCCATCCAACCGAGCACGACGAAGGGGCTGCCCTTTCCCGCCAATTTCCGATAGGTGCCCACGGGAGAGGTCCCGGTGTTCCTACCGAGTACGAACTCGGCGATCATGATTGGAAAACCCAGGGCCAAGACCGCTACCAGGTAGATAAGAATGAAATAGCCACCGCCATTGGTGCCAGTCACATACGGTAGTTTCCAGACATTGCCCAGGCCTACCGCGCTGCCCGCCGCTGCCAGGATGAAGCCCATCCGGGAGGTCCACATTCCTCGGCTGGTCATGACAGTCCTCTATCGCGTGGTTTCTCTACGAGAACCGGCACGCTAGCCAAGCCCCGAGGGCAAGTCAAGACCGAATGACCTGTCGCCGAGAGAGGGGATCTTGATCTTTGCTCCTCAACTATGCTATGGCATCTCCACTGAAACCTGGGGAAGCCGGGTCGCATCCGATCGTGGAGGGGGGATGTCGCGGATTGTCATCGGGCTGGGACTCTGCTTGCTCGCCGTGGGTTTCTCCGAGACCTCCTGGGCGACAGAACTCCGCGTCGTCAGCCTCAACACCAAGCAATTGCCGTCGTCACCTCAAAGGGTCGAACGCCTCGTCGGGCTCCTACGCTTGCTCGCTGATCGCAGTTTCGATCACCATCTCGTCGCCCTACAGGAATTCTATTTCAATCCGGTTACCGACAAACATCTGCTGAAAACCCTCGTAGCCGCGGTGCAGGACAAGTACGAGATCTTCACCGGAGTGCCCTGGCACGGTAAACCCGAACACGATCGGTACAAGGCAAAACTCGGGGGCTCGGGCCTGACCTTGTTGGTCCGCAAAGATCTCAAGGTACTCTCGCGGCACGCCGAACCCTGGCGGAAGGCGGTGTTCATGGATGACATCGCCCAGAAGGGATTTCTGCGCGTGACTCTCGGGTTGCCGGGAGGACAGCGCCTGCATCTCGTGGCCGTCCATCTCAATGCCATGTTCCCTGGACGCGATTATGCCGATCTCTTGAAGAACCTGACCTTCGGGGTCAAGACCTTGCCCGAGGAGCTGTTCCTCGGGGAGGTCGTCCAACGGGATCAGATCAACCAGCTCGCACAACACCTGGAAACCCTACCGGCGGGAGATACCCAACTGCTCCTCGGGGATTTCAATGTGATCAGCACCCGCGAGTATCCTGAACACCCGTTCCTCACCATGCCGATCCGGCAGTGCTACCGCAGGATGCTCGAACGGCTGAAGGCGGTCGACCTCTGGGCGGTGTTGCACCCGGGAATGGATGAACCAGGTTTCACCATCGATCCCTCGCTCAACCCGATGGCCTTCCAGGTGCCGAAGTCCCTGCGGTTGCTTTATCCCGATAAAACCCGGATCGATTACTTCCTCTTGCGCGATCCTGCCAACACTCTCCGTCCCCTCGGCCTCGAAGTGGCCTTTTCATCGATCGTTCCCTTCCCGAACGGCGAGGGGTTTGTCTCTGACCACTTCGGTCTCCTCGGTCGTTTCGCCTACTGATATTCCTCGGATCGTAGCGGGGGTTCGCGTTCCTCGCCGGGACGGCCGCAAGGGTTCGCCCCAGTTCAACCTCCGGGTAAAACGTAGAACAGCATCGCGAAGAAGTGGCAAATACTGGCGGCGAGCACGAAGAGGTGCCAGATGGCGTGGTTGAAGGGGAGTTTCTTCCACACGTAGAAGATGACTCCACTGGTATAGAGCACGCCCCCGAGCGCCAACCAGATCAACCCACCGAGGGGTAGGGCCGCTACCAGGGGTTTGAAAGCAATGATCACGATCCAACCCATGGCGACATATATCAGAGCGGTGAAGAGCTTGCCCCGGTCATGGATGAAGAGGGTCGCGACGATGCCGATGAGCGCCAACCCCCAGATCACTCCGAACATGGACCAACCCCAGGGACCTCTCATGCTGACCAAGGTGAAAGGAGTATAGGTGCCGGCTATGAGGAGAAAGATGGCGGAATGATCGAGAATGCGGAAGAACCGTTTTGTTTCAGTATGTTGAATACTGTGATAGAGCGTTGACGCGAGAAAGAGCAGAATCAGGGTCGTGCCGTAAATGCTGAAACTCACCACGCGCCAAGCGTCGCCGTAGACACCCGCCAGGGTGACCAGGATGGAGAGCGCGGCAACCCCCAGAGCGGTGCCGATGCCGTGAATGACGCTGTTGGCTATTTCTTCCCCGAGGGGATAGGGAACAAGGTCCTGGGTGGTCATAGTCGGGAGTTCCTTTCTGGGTTTCCTTTCTCGATTCTTCTCGGTCTATGAGCAACAGTGGCCCTACTTATTCCCGTCGTAGACGTTTCTGCGGTTCTTGGCAACTTGTCCCCGTGGTAGAGTGGTGTTGACGAGGGTGGCTCACAGGAGTCTTCCCTTGATCCTCTAACGCTTGCTAGCGGCTGGCACGCAGGGTACAGTTCACGCACGAAAGTTTCGGAAGAACGCCTTCGGAAGCGAAGAGGGGGTTGGAATGACGAGCCTGCGCGTAGTGGGGTTGGGGCTCCTCGGAGCGCTGTTGGTGTTGGGTTGCGACAAGGATCAGTCCTTCGTGGCAAAGGAACGCAGCGGCGAGGAGTTGGAGGTAAGGACCGAGGGGGAAGGGGATGCCAGTGGGGACGTGGAGGTCGGCACGGTTGGGGCGAAGCAGCGCATCGGCATCAGCGTAACCGACGAGGCCGCGCTGCGGGAGGCGTTGGGCTTGGTGGCCGATTGTCTCTCCGAGGTGCAGGTGGGGCAGACCCTGGAATGCGATCTGAGCACCGCGAGCGGGGACGACGGGGTAACCTTCGCCTTGGCCGATGCGCCGGAGGGGATGAGTCTGGATCCGACCAGCGGGAAGTTGACCTGGACCCCGCGGGCCGATCAGGTGGGGCCGGTGCAGTTGTCGATCGTGACCATGCGCGGTTCTGCCAACGCGGTGGGGGCGATGGACCTCTCGGTGGTGGCCAACGCGGTGCCGGTGATCGAGGAGCTGACCTGTGAGCTCCTGATCGAGGCCGGGTTGGTTTGGGAGTGCAGCGTGCGGGCCACGGACGCGGACGGGGGCGAGGTGCGGCTGGGCCTGGCCTTCGAGCCGAGCGGTATGGTGTTGGAAGACGGCACGTTGCGGTGGACGCCGACGACCGATCAGGCCGGGTACAACCTGTTCCAGGTGACGGCGAGCGACGGGGTCCACACGACGACCCGGCAGGTGAGCGTCCGGGTGAGCACGCCGGACCGGCCGGTGGTGTTGTTGTTCGACGAGTGCGCGCTGTCGGTGGACGAGGACACGGAGTACCGTTGCGGGTTCCGCCTGGCCGAGCCGCTGGCCGAGGCGCACCGCTTCGAGTTGCGGGACGGACCGGCGGGTATGGTCCTGGACGCTGAGAAACTCGAGGTGCGCTACACGGTGCCGAACGTGCTTGAGGTGGTGCGGCGGGAGTACACCATCGCGGTCGTGCGGGACGGCGCCGAATTGCGCGACGGCAACGGCTTCTTCGCCATGCCGGTGAACGATGCGCCGACCATCAAGCTGGTGGATTGCCCTCGGACCGTGCAAGAGGACGAGACCTTCGCCTGCGGGTACGAGATCGCGGACGAAGATGAAGACCGACTTTTCGTGTCGCTGAACGAGGGTCCCAGCGGGATGCAGGTGGATACGGTAGAGCGGCGGCTGAGCTGGGTGGCGCCGGAGACGGCCACCGCCTCTCAAGAAAAGATTGTGCTCACGGTCAGCGACGGGAAGGCTTCGGCCTCGGCGACGCACGAGGTGCGCGTATTGCCGGTGAACGATGCGCCGCAGCTCGCCTTCCTCGAGTGCCCGCGGGCCGAGGCCGAGGACGAGGAGTTCGTGTGCCGGTTCGAGGTTTTCGATCTCGACGGCGACGATGTCGAGGTGACGCTGGTGAGCGGACCGAACGGTTTGACCCTTGCCGGCGACGAGATACGGTGGCGGGTGCCGCCGGTGCTGGAACGGCACGACGAGCAGTTCGTCCTGGCCGTGGCCGATGGGACGGTGACCGTGGAGGTCCCGCGGACCGTGTTGGTCTATCCGGCCAATGATCCTCCGACGTTATTGTTCGGCGATTGTCCGGCCACGGTACTCGAGGATGAGCTCTACCGCTGCGAGTTCGACCTGCTCGACGAGGACGGCGACCGGTTGGAGGTGACCTTGGCCTCCGGAGCACCGACCGGGATGCGTGTAGAGGGCAAGGCCGTGGTCTGGACCGTACCCGAGACCGCTGTGCCCACGGCGGTGAGCTACCAGCTCGAGGTTCGCGACGCCGAGGGCTCCGATCGGTTCGGCCAGAGCGTCTTGGCCTTGCCGGTGAACGATCCGCCCCGCCTCGTCTTCGGGAGCTGCGCGGCGAGGGCGAACGAGGGGCAGAGTTATGTCTGTCCCTTCACGGTGAGCGACCCCGAGGGGGATACCCTCGAAGTCAGCGTGGCCGCGGGACCCGAGTTGCTGATCGTGGTCGGCAACGAGGTGCGTTGGATGGTCGGCGAGACCCTCGTCGAGACCCCGGTAGCGTACCAACTCAGGGTCTCGGACGGTCGGGCCAGCATGCTGGAAGCCAATAGTCTGATAGCGGTGCCGGTGAACGATCCACCTAGCCTGACCATCGGTCCGTGCGGTCCTGCTTTGGTCGGCCAACTCTTCACCTGTCCGCTGGCCGTGGTCGACCCTGACAGCACGGCCTTCACCTTCACCGCTCGCGCGCCGGCCGGTGCGACGGTCAACCAGCAGACCCGCACCGTGAGCTGGCTGCCTGCCTTCGCGGACCTCGGCCTCGTGACCTTCAGGGTCTCGGTCAGCGACGGCACTGCCGAAGACAGCGAGACGGCCTCGGTGACCGTACGCAACCAGGACACCGGCGGCACCTGCGACGAGTGTCAGTACGTCCCGCCTCCAGGGGTCTTCTCCCCGGTGGTGGAGTGGGAGGCTTCGACCTTCACGGTCGATCCTTCAGCGAAGCACGTCTCGGGCATGCCGGTGGTCGCGAATGTCAATGATGATGATGGAGATGGACGGATTACCGTAGAAGGGGATATTCCCGATATCGTCTTCGTGACCTATCCGGAACCGCTCGATTTCACGAATTCCCTCGGGAGATTGCGGGTCTACAGCGGGGACGGCAGTGGAGAGTTGTTCACCGTTACTAGCCACTATCTCGACTTCGATGTGGCGCCGGCAGTGGGGGACATCGATGGAGATGGGTTTGTAGAAATCATTGTTGGGGCCGATGGCGGCACCGGTGGGTTGCTCGCCTTCGAACATGACGGCACGTTGAAATGGTCTGCGCCCGGAATAAGCACGGGTACGGGGGCCGCGGCCATCGCAGACCTCGATCAGGACGGCCAACCGGAGGTCCTCTTCAGGGATAGGGTGTTGCGTAATAACGGGCAGCAATGGTGGCAGGCCGGCGGCGGAGACACGACCGACTTGCCTATTGCCTTTGATCACGATCTCGACGGTGACCTCGAGGTGCTCATCGGCCGAGGGCTCTACAACAAGGATGGGACACTCGTTTGGAGAGCATCATCTCTCCTGAGCGGGGATGTGACCAGTGCAGTCGGGAATTTCGATATCGATCCCAATCCGGAAATTGCCCTGATCCACTCCAACAACACCTCGAAAACCGGCTTCCTCAGTCTTCTCGACCATGACGGGACGCTCAAATGGAGTCGTTCCCTCATCCGCGGTTGTACCTGCAACAACAATTGCTGGAGAGCGGGTTCTCCCAACGTCGCCGATTTTGACGGTGATGGCGTTGTCGATGTGGCCACTGCCGGGGCGTGTTCGTATTTCGTTTACAAGGCCGAAGGGACCCTACTCTGGGAAGTGCCGACCGAGGATGACAGCTCGGCCATCACCTCTTCTTCGGTCTTCGACTTCGACGGCGATGGGAATGCCGAGGCGGTGTATGCCGATGAACACCATCTGCGCATCTATGACGGTGCTAGTGGCACGGTGCTCTACGCTCTACCCAATTCCACCCGAACCCGCAGGGAATATGCGGTCATCGCCGATGTCGATAACGATGGGAACGCCGAGGTCGTCGTCGCCTCGAACGACCATGTGTGGGGTACGACCCATGGAATCAAGATATTAGGCGACGAACGCGACAACTGGGTGCCGACGCGGCGGATCTGGAACCAGCACTCCTATCACGTCACCAACGTCCAGGAAAACGGCGCCATCCCGCGGGTGGAGCCTTCGAACCTCGAACTCTACAACAACTTCCGCCAGAACGTGCAGGGCGAGTTCTCGGAGGACGTCTTCGACGCGCCGGATCTGCGACCGGTCTTGAGCTGGGTCGATCGCGGCGGTTGCCCGAGCCGGATCGTCTACGAAGTGCTGCTGCTCAACGAGGGCGAGATGCAGCTTGGGGCCGGTGTCCAACTCGGCGTCTACGGGGTGGACGGAGCCGGGGAACGCTTCTTGGTCTCAGCCCTCTCCGAAGAGGGCATTCCCTCGTGCAGCCAAACCCTGCTCAGGATCGAGTTGGCAAGCAGTGCACTTACCGGGCTTCAGGAAATCGTCCTACACGCCGACGACCCCAGCAGGCACAACGAGTGCAACGAGAACAACAACCTGATGCGCTTCGAAGTCTTGCGTTGCCCCTGATTGATGAGGCCAATGTAGGAAGGGACATCTTTATGACCATGGTCCTAGAAAAACTACCGAAGATCGAAGCGGGACTCGATCTCCTCGTGATACATCCACCACCGTGGGGGCCGGATTCCCCCCCCCTGGGCCCGCTTGCTCTAACTACGTTCCTTGTGGACCATGGTCTGCAGGTTCAGTTGCTCGACCTCAACGCCGAACTCGCTACCCTCTTCCCAGAAGGGTCGGCGCTGTGGGGTATGGATCAAGCGTGGCGTTGGAGTACACCACAGTATTTTTCCGACATTCAAAACATGTTGGATTCGGTGGTACGTTCGCGAGCATCGCACATCCTTGCCGCAGCTCCTCGTCTCATTGGTCTTTCGGCAACGTACGGTAAGGAATTGGTGATAAAATACCTTTTGAAAATCTTTCGGTCCCTGGGGTATTCAGGACGTATCATTCTCGGGGGGCCTGGGGTGTTCCTGGCTGAGGATCGCCGTGCCTACGCCTCAGATGAAGACCTGATCTGCGGGTATGTCGTAGGTGAAGGAGAACGAGCTACTCTGGACCTACTTCGTATTCCAGAGGTAGATTGGGCATCCCGTCAATCCCCTCTGCTAGGTACGGCGACACCAATAGATATGGAGTATTTACCCTGTCCCAACCCTTTGTTGATTCACAAGTATTTGTATGCAAAACCACACATGATGGTGGAATGGTCAAGGGGGTGTGTTCGTACCTGCCGTTTCTGTGAGATGGAAATCCTCTGGGGACGCTATCGCTCCAAAAGTGCAACCCAGCGGGTGGCAGAACTCAAACACTTCTATGAGGTTCACGGTTACTCGGTTTTTCATTGTGCGGATCCCGCGGTCAATGGACGCTACAGAACCCTGATGGAAACCTGCAAGCAACTCCGCGCTCTTGCCCTGCCGATACGTTGGACTGGCCATCTGATGATTAGCCCGGCCATGTCATCCGAGGATTTCCTGCTCCTGGCGGCCTCTGGATGTGCGAAAGTCGGTTTTGGGGTCGAGAGCGGAAGCGAACGAGTACTCGCTTTGATGCACAAGAAAACCAGCCTCGCTGCGGTCGAACGCAATGTACGAGACGCTCACGAGGCGGGGTTGTTCGTGGAGATATTCCTCATGGTGGGGTACCCGGGTGAGTGTGAAGAAGACGTACTCGCGACCATCGCTCTGTTGCGCAAGAATAGGCCCTATATCGATGCGGTTCGTTCGATCAACACCGTCACCGTGCAACATGCCTCGGCGCTCTGGCGAGAACGCTCGACCCTTGGAATCGAATACCACGGTCGTTTGGTTGAACGGGATCACGACTGGTCGTTTGGTTCCGACAATACACTGGAAGAACGGCGACGACGCCAGCAGCGGATACTTGATGTGCTCAACGAGTTGGGTCTTTCGCATCATCATGCGGCCGGACATGATGAATTCAACAGTTGAAGCTTTTTTGGGGTGATGCCGGCACGGTCAATTTGGGAACTTTCTCGACGAAGAAATGAAACTCACTGGAATTTTGCTGCTTTCTCGATGAGTTTGTCGAGATTCTTCTCGCCGGGGTCCTGGGGGTTCCCCGGATGGATGATGCCGGCTGAACACTTTTCCGCGGCCTTGACGATATCTTTGAAGGGCCCCCCCTTGGGATTCTTCACGAAGGCCTTCTTATCGGCGTTGTAACCGAAGATGCTCTTGTTGATGTTCACGCACTCGTCGCACGAAGTACAGAGCGGGGTATCGATCCAGGCGCTGCCACCGGCAGGAGTGGCGGGTTTCGCCGGTGCGGTTGGGGTTGCCGAGGGTTCGATTCTTGGTGTGGCAGCTGACGGAGCGGCAGTGCGTAAGGCTGCCGGATCCACGGTCAGGTCGAAACCGGCCGGATCGAGGCCCGTCAAGCGCAGAGCGAGGTTCTTCATAGCCGAGGCCACGGCGAAATCCTCTCGTTGACGGAGCTGGTTCTCCATGACCATTTTTGCCTCGTCAATCGAACGCCGCTTCTCATCCTCGAATTTGGCCGCGGTCTCAGAACGTGCACGCAATACATGGGGATTCTCGACCCCTGCGAGTTCTTGTAGCGCCCTCCACAGATGCAAGCGGTCGATCGTTTGCGCGATCAACGCCTTGGAAGGTACCATTTTTACCAGACGACGGTTCCCGTCGAGGTACAGGATGTAAGGGGTTCTCCCCTCGCGCTGTTGGTGGGACTTGAGCAAGTACTCATCGAGAGGCATGATCGAGGCTTCGTCGAGGTGCTGTGCCAAGGGAGTGAAGTGGTCGCCGAGAATGCCTTCGCTTGCGATGAAATCGGCGAAGGTCATGGTGTGAGGGGCTTTCTGCTCTTTCCCGCTCTCATCGACATAGACGAGTTCCGAGGTAGCGAAGTGGCGGTCGGTCTCGGGGTTGCCGGTGACATCGAGACAGTCGACGAAGTCGAGGGATTGATCCGGGTCGAAGATGAAGTGCGGGAAAGCTCGGGAACGCAACGCATCGATGGCGCGTTGTTCCAGGGGGCGGTTACTGCGGGAGTAATCCGAGAGCAAGGAGAAGATCGAGGGCCGCAGGGTCACCAGACCTCGCAGGAGACCGTGGTGGAGGTGCTCCGGCAGGGCCAGGGAACTCTGGAGCACAAAAACATGGCGGAGCGACATGGAGAGAAAACCGATATCGGCCACGAGTTTGGTCGCGGCGGCTCTGCCGATCTCGCCCGGATCGCCGGAGACCTTCCCTTGCAGAACGAGTAGTTTGATCGGCCTTCCGGTCGAGACCAATTGGAGGAGTTGGCCGAAGAAATGGCCGGTCAGTTCTTCGGGCTCTGCCAACACCACGTAGGGTGGACAGAGGGCCATCTCGGTATTGTTCAGATTACGCCAGTCGAAAGTCGAATAAAAAGCATCGTGCTTGCGTGGGTCGTACTTGCCGCGCAACTCGAGAGCGACCTTGCGCAGGACGGAGAACACCCGTACCACGGGGGCGATCTTACGATCGTAAGCGGTGACCACTTCGTCGGCCTTCTCGCCCTGGAGCGTGACCATTTCATACCCGGGTACAAGGGTGTCGAGGGCTCCGAGCAGGGTGTGCAGCTCGGCTTGCAGCGCTTTCATCCTGGCAAGACGCGCCGCCGGACTGGTTCCGTGATCGTCGGCCTTCCTGAACAGGGTGGCCAAGGCCGTGGTATCGATGGTTCCACCGCCGAAATCGCCCATCGACCGTTGCAACTGCTGGGCATTCGAACGTCCCTGGCGGTAGTGGTCCTCGACCGTGAGCATATCGTCGAGGGCCTTGGTTTGTTCCGTGATCATCTGGATCAAGGACTTCTTCCTGCCCTGCCAGAAGGTCTCGATGATCGCGGTGACCTTGTCTTTCATCATTGGCGACCTCCTCGCTCAGATGGTGTATTTGTCGAGGAGCTTTTCCAACCGCTTGAGATAGGTCGGGCGGTCGATCTTGTCGGCGCGCTGGCGGCGGATCTCATCATAGGTCGGTACGCTCGGGTCATGATAGATCAACCCGATCGGCGCGGGTTTGTCGGACAGAGCTACCCGTTGGGCCGCGTGGATGTCGCGATGGTCGTGAACCACGGTCTCCCCCATTCTGGAGAAGGCTGGATCGATCGCGATACCTTCGGGATTCTGTAGGAAGTACAAAGGGTAATCTTTACCACCCTTGCCGTAGAGGGAACCGGTGTAGGCCGGACAGTATTGCAGGATGCGCACGAAGCCGGTGCCCTTGTGGTGCCAAGCGCGATAGATCGTCTGCTCCATGTGCGAGGGCAGCCAAGTCGCGGTCTGGGCCAGGAAGCTGATGTTGGTGATGCCCATCATCACGCTCAAGGGATTGAGGGCCTTGAGGTACGAACCCCGCGGGGTGGTATTCGACTTGGTGCCCTCGGGGGAGGTCGGCGAGGCCTGGTTCTTGGTCAGAGCGTAGATCTCGTTGTCGAAGACGCAGACGGTGAGGTTGGTGTTGTAGCGCATGGCATGCAACCAGTGCCCCCCGCCGATGCTGAAACAGTCCCCGTCGCCGGACATGACCAGTACGTGCAGATCTGGCCGCTGCAACGCGATGCCAGTGGCGATCGGCAGGGCTCGGCCGTGGATACTGTGGAAACCGAAGGTGCGCAGGTAATGGGGGAAGCGGCTGCTGCAACCGATGCCGGAGACGCAGACGATCTTCTCGGGATCGGTTTGGTCGTCGCGAAGGATGCGCTGTACGGTCGACAGGATGGACATGTCGCCGCAGCCCTTGCACCAACGCGGTACGCTGGACGATTCGTAGTCGGACAATCCGTAGGTGTTGTGTAAACCCTCGCACTCGATGTACTCTTCGAATTCCTCTGCCTTCATTGCTCCTCCTGCTCGGAGCCGTTTCCGCGGCTCCGTATGGTTGCTATTCCAATTCTCCGAGATCAACCGCGGCTGAGTTTCCCGACCTCGAGGCTGATGACTTCGTGCAGCTCGCGAGGCATGAACGGTCTGCCGAGCACGCGGGACCAACAGTCGATGTCCATCAAGGTGTGCGCCCTAAGGACATAGGCGAGTTGCGCGTAACGCCGGGTCGTCTCGTCGACAAGGGGATCCCCCCAATCATCGCTGTAGTTGAGTTCGATGGTCATGACCTTCTTGAAACGCGAGAAAATCCCTTTCAATCCGGGCGGTAAGGGGTTGAGGAAGGTCAGGTGGAGATAGGACACCGAATGTCCCTCGGCCCTGACTCGGTCTATGGCCTCGACGATGGAGCCTTTGGTGCTGCCCCAACCGACGATGAGCAGGTCGCCGCTCTGATCGCCGTATACCGTCGGGACTTTCAGGGTCTTCTGGAAGGCTGCTAACTTGCGGCTGCGCATGCGATGGCCGCGCTGGTTCGAGGGAGCGTCATACCCGACCTTGCCGGCATCGGTGTGGTTGAGGGTGGTGGTGACGCTCATGCCGCCGGGTTGGCCGGGAATGATCCGGCGCGACAGACCGGTCTGCTCGTCCCAGTCGAACGGTTTTGTGCCCGGGGGTACCGGAGAGAGGTCGAGCGGAGGCGGCAAGGTGTCGGGTGTGACCGTTGGGCGCGGGAAGAGCTGTACCCCGGTGGCGAGGTTGGCGTCGGTGAGCACGATCACCACCATCCGGAATTCCTCGGCGATCTGCCTTGCGGTCGCCATGATGTAATAGCATTCCTCGATCGAGGAAGCGGCGAGGATGATCTTGGGGGCATCGCCGGGAGCGCCGAAGAGGCAATGGAGGAGGTCCGACTGTTCGATCTTGGTGGGCAGACCGGTGCTGGGACCGCCACGCTGGACGTCGACGATAACCAAGGGGATCTCGGTCATAACGGCAAGACCTTGGAATTCCGTTTTGAGGGCCATGCCCGGGCCAGAGGTGATGGTCAGGGCGCGACGGCCTGCATAGGAGGCACCGACGGCGACCCCGATGGCCGCGATCTCGTCCTCTGCTTGGTGGATGAAGCCGCCGAAGTCCTCAAAGTGGTCGGCCAGGGTAAACGAGGCCGAGGTGGCCGGAGTGATCGGATACATGGAACACAGCTCGAAGCCGGCGGCGATCGAACCGAAGGCCACGGCCTGGTTGCCGTTCATCGAGATCATCGGTTTGTCGTGCTTCTTGGCCGGGATCTGGAAGCGGAAGTCGAGGTGTTCGTCGGCATACTTGTACCCCAACTCGAGCAGGGCGAGGTTGGCGTCGATGACCTTCTGGGCCTTCTTGGCGAAGGTGGCCATAATCGTCTTGCGCGCCTCTTCGTAGTCCAGGGAGTAGAGGTAGGTCAGGTAGCCCAGTTCGAGCATGTTCTTGCCGCGTCGGGGATCATCGAGGATCTGGAGCGCCAGTTCCTCGACTGGCACCTCGATGAGGGTGCCGCCGTTCTTCTTGAAGTCTTCGGTGATGCGGGCGTAGGATGCGCGATATTCCGGATTCTCGTGGTTCTTCCACATGTTGTCGATGATGACGGTGGCGTCCTTGGCCACGACGTTGACCTCGATACGCGACAGGAGCGACATCTCGTTGAAGGCGAAGACGAGGTTCGCATAGTCACCGACATTGGTGACGATGGGATTCTCGGAGACGCGCAGCCGGATGCCGCTGGTGCTGCCCGTGGTGTGCGGTGGGGGTTGTATCTCGGCCGGGATGATCTCCACCGTCCACAGGCCGTTGCCGTTGAGTGCGAACAAGCGGGCCAGCGAGACGCCGGCCTTCTGCGCGCCCTCGCCGGAGTCGCAGACGATCTCGATGATGTGTTCTCTGACGATCTTCGTTTCTTTCTGCGTCATGGTCGACCTTCCTCTTTGTTACTCCGAAAAGTTCTTCGTGCCTTCGTTGTCGTACTCGGTATTCAACCCCCGCCGCCCAGACCCGCAAAACCCATGAAGCCCAGCGACAGGATGCCCGCTATAATCAGGGTCAAGGCCGCGCCTTTGATCATCGGGGGAACCTTGGACAATTCCAGTTCCTCCCGGATACCGGACATAATGACCAGAGCCAGGGTGAAACCGAGGCCACCGCCGATTGCAAAGACAATCGATTGTAATATATTGTATTGACGGTTTGTTTGAAAAAGGGCTACCGCCAGGATGGCGCAGTTGGTGGTGATGAGGGGCAGGAAAATGCCCAAGGCCCGAAAGAGGGCCGGGCTATATTTCTTCATAAACATTTCAACAAGTTGAACAGTTGAAGCGATAACTACGATGTAGCAGATCAGTTGCAGGAATTGCACGTCGAGCCAGGTCAGGAGCAGATTGATGCCATAGGCGCAGGTCGAGGAGATGATCATCACGAAGGTGACCGCAATGCCCATGCGCGAGGCTGTTTCCCATTTACCCGAAACACCCAGGAAGGGGCAGATACCGAGGAAATAGCTGAATATGAAATTGTTGATGATACAGGCATTGATGAAGATGAAGCCCGGGGATTCCATGTTCATATGGGTCACGCTCCCAGTTTGGCTTTCGCCCGTTGCCGGGTGTTCACGATGTTCGCGCCCAGCATCAGGGTACCGAAGATGAAGAAGCCACCGCAGGGGAGGATCATGATCACCCAGGGTTCGAAGCTCGGACCAAAGAGGTCGATCCCCGCGAAGGAACCATTGCCGAGAATTTCACGGATGGTCCCCATGCAGACGATGGCCAGGGTGAAACCGATACCGGAACCAATGGCATCAAGGATCGATTTCGCAATCGTGTTCTTCGAGGCGAAGGCTTCCGCCCGACCGAGGATGATGCAATTGACCACGATCAAGGCGAGGAAGGCGCCCAGGGCCTTGTGGATTTCCAGGCTGATCGCCTGGATGAGGTAGTCGGCCACGGTGACGAACGTTGCGATGATCACGATGAAGGTGCCGATGCGGACCTCTTTCGGGATGAAACGGCGCAGCATCGAGATCAATGCACTGGAGCAGATGAGCACGAAGGTCGTTGCTAAGCCCATCGAGACGGCGTTGATCACCGAGTTGGAGACGGCCAGGGTCGGGCAGCAGCCTAGTAAACTGACAAGGACCGGGTTCTCCTTCCAGAGTCCGCGGACGAGACAGTCGAAGTTCTCGTGCTTGGCTGAAGCGGAGTAGATCGGTTCGTTCATCGTCCGCCTCCTTGCAACGTATCCATATTCTTGACGATGATCGGGAGTTTCTCCTGGGCGCTCTGGTTGAGCAGTTTTCCGACCGCTTTGGAGGAGATGGTTGCGCCGGTGATCGCATCGATCTGCCAGGGGTTCTGTTTCTCCCCATGCTTGACCACTTCGATGGGGTTTGCCAGATGGGTGTGCGAAGAATCAAGTTTGACATCAAGGGCTTTGAAGTTTTCCGCAAAGTTAGCATCGGTGTAAATTTTATCCCCAAGCCCCGGGGTCTCCTTGCTCTCCAGGACCTTCATCGCGATCACGGCCTGCTTGCTCGGGTCATAACCGTAGAGTACGCGGATGACGTCGGCGAAACCCTGACCAGAGGCTTCTACGGCGATGCCTTTCAACGCATGGTCTTGATCGTAGCCGATGAAGAGTTTGACCGCTTTCTCGTCCTCGCCTTGGAGGAGAATCAGCCGGTCGTCCTCGAGTTTGAAGGTCTGGAAGGAGGAAATCCCGGGCAGAACCTCGAAGACCGATTTTTTGAGCATTTCCGCTTTGTTGAGCTTGATAGTGGGGGTCGTCGCTTGGACGGCTACGACGATCAACAGACCGGACAGGGCGGAGATCCCGGCCAGGGTCCTAATCATCACCAGACTCGATGTTCCTTTCTCACGTTCTTCCATGCCTGACCTACTTCCAACTCAAGAGCTTGCGATTGGTGCCGTAGACCTTGGTACCGGTCATCCGGCTGATCAAGGGGGTGAAGGCGTTGCCCAGGAGTATCGCGTACATGACTCCCTCGGGCAGACCGCCGAGTAAACGGATCACCACTACCAGGAGACCGATGAGGCCTCCGTAGATCCATACTCCCAGCGGTGTCAACGGTGAGGTGACCATGTCCGTGGCCATGAAGACCGCGCCAAGCATCAACCCCCCGGAGAACAACATGAAGAGTGGATCTGGATAACGATCGGGAGCTGCGAGCCAGAATATTCCGCTGAACAGGGCCACCGAGAGCATGATGGCCAGCGGAATGCGCCAGTCCAGCAGGTGCCGCCAGGCAAGATAGAGGCCACCGAGCAGGATCAGCACGGCACTGGTTTCTCCCGTTGAGCCGCTCGTCAGGCCGAAGAAAAGGTCACCTACGATGGTCGTCTGGTGGCTGAATTTCATCGCGGCTAGAGGAGTGGCTCCACTGACAGCGTCGACCATGGGTCTGAGAAAGGGGGCTGCCAGAGTCGAAGAAGCGCAATACTGGAAGCGGTCCGGTGCGAAGGCTTCGGACCAGGTGGTGATCGCAACCGGGAAGGAAGCTTGTAAGAAAGCCCGTCCCACCAGGGCAGGATTGAAGATGTTGCAGCCCAGCCCACCGAAGATCATTTTTCCGACGAGGATCGAGACAATACTGCCGATCACCCCCATCCAGAGCGGGAAAGCAGGAGGCAGGGTCAGTCCGAGCAGCAGGCCGGTGAGTGCTGCAGACCAGTCGCCAATGGTTGGTTCCTGCCGTCCGAGCCGGGTGTAGATCCACTCGGTGAGGACGCAGGTGAGGGTTGTTGTGATCAGCAAGAGTGCGGCGCTCTGACCGAAGGTATAGATGGCCATTGCCGTTACCGGCAACAAGGCATAGATCACCTGTCTCATGACCGTCTCGACCGAGAGACCGCGACTGAGATGGGGAGAGGTGCGCAGGACAATGGACAAATAGTTGGACTTCACCGCTTGGTGCTCCTTTCCCTGAGGATGCCCTTGGACAGGCGGAACAACTGGACCAGGGGAATGTTGGACGGACAGACGTAGGCGCAACTACCGCACTCGAAGCAGTCCATGAGGTTGTAAGACGAGGCCATCTCCTCGAAGCGGCTGTTGCGCGCAAGGAGCCCCAGGCGCGAGGGATTGAGATGGATCGGACAGGCTGTGACGCATTCCCCGCAGCGAATACAGGGGTAGGTTTTGCGCGGTGGGGAAATTTCGTCCTCGGCCAGGACCACGATCCCGGAAACCCCTTTGGTCACCGGGGTGTCGAGGAACGCCACGGATTTTCCCATCATGGGGCCGCCGAAGAGGACCTGCCTGGCCGAACCGTTGAAACCGACCTGCTCGAGCAGAAAGTCCAACGGGGTTCCCAGTGGTACCAGATAGTTGCCAGGTCGGTCGATGCCGTGGCCCGTGACCGTGACGACCCGTTCGATCAAGCCCTGGCCTCGAGGCAGCAAGGTGCCCACCTCGCCCACGGTGGCCACGTTCGAGACCACCACCCCGATGTCCGCGGGCAACCCGCCGGAGGGAATGTCCATATGGAGGAGAGCCCGGGTGAGCATTTTCTCCGCACCCTGGGGATACTTGGTCTTGACCGCCGCGACCGTGATCGCCGAGCCGGGGGGGACTAACCGGGAGAATTCGGCCAAGGCATCGGGCTTATTGTCCTCGATGGCAAGGACCGCCCGTTTTGCTCCCAGGGCTTTTTGCACCAACGAGGTGCCGAGCAGAATGGCTTCGCCCTGTTCCAGCATGACCCGGTGATCGCTGGTCAGGTATGGTTCGCACTCGCAGCCGTTAATGATCAGGTCGTTGACAGTCTTGCCCTTTGGTGGGGAGAGCTTGACGTGGGTAGGAAATGCCGCTCCGCCAAGTCCCACCATGCCCATGGCCTGGATGCCCGCGACTATCTCCTGACCCGAGAGGTTCTCAAGGGTTCGTGGTTCTCCGGCCAAGACCTCTTGTGTCGCGCCGGGATAGGGCCGAAGGGTGATCGAGGGCACCATCCTGCCGTCGCAATCCAATGAGCGTCCGACTTCAGTGACCACCCCGGTGACCGGGGCGTGCATGGGCACGGAGACGAAACCATCGGCCCTGGCGATCAGTTCGCCGCGGATCACCTCTTGGCCCTTCCGTACTACTGGAAGGGCAGGTTTCCCAAGGTGTTGGGCCATTAGCACGATATAGTGGGGAGCGAAGGGCAATCGGCGTACCGGCCTGGCTGAGGTCAGCTCTTTGTGCTCCTCCGGGTGGATACCGTGCGAGAAGGTCTTGCTCGCCGAGAGGTGTGCCAATTCAGGCATTGAATTTCCTCGCTCTCTCGATCCATTTGTCAATGCCCTGTTCCTGGAGCTCGGCCGGTAACCCCGGATGGATAATACCCAGCGGACAGAGTTCGGCGGCTTTGACCAGATCCCGGTAAGGCGCCCGGTTGGTGAGGAAAATGGCCTGGCGGTTGGAGTCGTAACCGAAGACCGAGGGGTTGAGATTGATACAGCGGTCACAGGGCTCGCAGCGGGCGGTCTCGATCGAAGGAGCGATCCCCTCGGTCTTGGCTTCGCCGAGGTCGGGAGTCGTCTCTACTCCAGCAGGAGCTTCCGGGGAGCTCAGCGAACCGTCCTTCTTTTCTTCCACGGCCGGCAGGGTCAAGAGGGGGGCGGGGAGGGTGCTGCGGTACCCCCCGGAGAGTTCGACCAGCTTGGCGGTCAGGGAGTCGAGGAGCGCTGTTCTGGCCGCGGCGACTCGACCGTCGACATCGACGGTTTCGATCTCCTGACCGTTGAGAGCGCGCAACAGCGCCCAGAGCTCGCGGCGATCGCGGCACAGGCCGACCAAGGTCGGGGTGGCGCGGCGGGTGAGCAGCGTCCCGCGGGGGTCGACGACCTGGACCACCGGGACAGCCTCGAGCTGTTCCTCATCGGTGAGTTCGAGATAGTCGAGGAGCTCGGTCCTGACCGAGTCGGGAAGGTCCGAGGGCAAGGCCGCGAACAGCTCGGGATGCCTGTCCTCGCCGGCCAGGAACGTTGCCGGGGTCGCGGTGCAAGCCAATTCGGCGTGGTTCCCCTCGGGGGTCAGGTAGGTAAGGGTATCGGTAGACCAGGGTTGGCATGGGTCCGGGTTGCCGTCCAGGCGGAAGCGTTCGACCAGAGTGCCCTCGCGGGCAGGGCTATAGCTGAACAAGGGGAAGGAACGGGAACGGACGGCCTGCTCGACCCTCGCGGGACCGGCATGTTCGGCGATACCATGACGCAGCACACAACTGCTGTAGACATTGAAGAGAGCAGGTCCCGCGTGGTCGAGCCCTTCGCGGAAGCCGGCGATGAGTTGGTCGAGCGCCGCGACGCTGCCGTTCTGCACGAAACAGTGACGATGAGCGAAACCGAGCAGGGCGATTTCTTTCCTTCCTCTGCGGCCGAAGGAGGTGTCTGGTGCGCCTGCACCGGCCTCGGAGCTTCCCTGTGTGTCCAATACCAAGATCTTGATGGGCCTGTCGCTGGCAAGGATGGCGCTGAGGCCTTGCAGGGCGCTCCCTCCGAGTGCGGTATCGCCGCCGACCAGCACCAGAGGAGGGCAGAGCTGGAGTTCGGCGGACGTCAGGTCGCGCCAGGTGAAGTGTTCGAAGAAGGACGAGTGCTGGCGGGTGACATACGTGCCCGCAAGTTCCAATTCGGCAAGGCGGAGCCATTTGAAACCCTCGGTCATAGCCGAGAGATGGGCCTCGAAGATCCCGGCCGCTACGGCAGGGCCGTCGGTGTAGCCGAGCGCGGTCCAGGGGAAGGGGAAGGGATTGTATGGCCAGGAAGCTCCCCAGGCGCTGGGGCAACCGCGATCGCTGATCATCCCGAGGTTCGCTCGAGGAGCCTGCCCCTGCTGGCCGCGATAGGCCGTGCTCAGGCGTTTGAGGCCCCCGAGGATCGAGGTCACTCGGTCGAGCCATTCAGGGTCGATGGGGCGCTGGTCACGCTGCAACCTGGTGGCCAACTCGACCAAGGTGAGGTCCTGGCCGCCGAGTTCGCGCAAGGTCTGTTCAATCATTTCGGTCGCGTCGATGTCCACGGCGAGCTTGAGCTTGACGTGGGTTTCGAGCTTGTCGATCACTTCTTCGACCTTTTCCAGGTGAGCGGCCACCCGTTCGCGCATCGAAGCGGTCACCGTGGCGGTGAAGAGGTGCAAGACGGTCTTCTCGCCGCATCCAGGGCAGGCTCCGTCGCCGCCGCTCATCGCCGCATAGGTCTCTTTATCAAGGAGGAAGGGCGCGGTGGGGCCACCGGCGCGTTCGCTACGGTAGGTGACAGGAGTGGTCGGCAGGTCCAGCCACAACTCCCACGTGGAACGCAGTTCTTCGAGGCGGCCGGGAGTTTGTTCCGAGGCGGTCAGCGCTTTCTCGGGACAAACGGCCACGCAGGTCAGACAACCCTTGCAGGCATAGGGGTTGAGATTGAGCGTGAGCAGTCCTCCGGAACCCTCGGGTGCGGCGAAGAAGGGTTTGGCAGCGGAGAAACGCAGCGATCGGAGTTGCGTCGAGAAGACCTCGAGTTCGGAGCGCAGTTCCGAAACGCCTGATTCGCCGAGGTTTGAGGTTTGGGGCAAGGCTTCGAGCGCGGCGGTCAAGGCGGTGTTGACCTCTGTACCTTCGGCGAGGTTCTGCCGCCAGGTAGTGTCGAGAGAGCGAATCGCCTTGCGCAGGTGTTTGAACGTCGCCCCGCGGCGCTCGAGCCGTTCGAGCACCGCTTCGCAGAAAGCCGAGGGAGTATTGACGAGGCCGGGCAGGGCGGAATCCGGGCACAAGGTCCAACACTTGCCGCAGCCCGTGCAACGTTCAGGGTGCCAATGGGGAAGTACGGTCCGAATCGGTGCGTGGTCCTGGAAAATACCGGTGTGGGCCGGGACCGTGCCGGTGGCCAAGAACGGGTCGGCCAGGACGTGTCCGAAGTCGCCTTTGCGGTAAAACCTGCCGGTGCGGTCCCAAAAATGGTGGAGGTCCATGGCGGGGCAGGGATGCTCGGGCAAGGCCTTGAGAGTGGCGGGGAGGCGCTCGTCAGAGAGGTTGGGGGAGGTTCCGATCGAGGTCGGTTCCGCAACGGGTCTGACCTGTTCGAAACCGAAGCGCAACCAGTTCAAGGCCGAGGCAGGCGAGGGATGTTCTTCGAGGTAGGCGCGAACCAATTTGAAGAAGGCTTTTGGTTCGAGTTTGAGGGATGCGAGGACCTGCGAGTTGGACCACAGGGCTCCGAGCAGCGCCCAGTCGCGGGCAGCGGATCGCTCACCGGGCTGGAAAGGCACCTGGGTCGCGAGCGGCCGGAGGTCCACGGCCAAGAGTTTCGCCTTCAGAGTGTGGAGAGTCTTGCGATGTCGTGGTGGGATCTGGTCCCAGGGAGCTCCGCCGTCGGTTACCACCAGCACGGTGCCTCCTTCGCGCAGACCGGCGAAAGGATCGTGCTGAGGACGGTGGTGGCCATCGATCAAGACCGACAGGTCGAGGGCGTTCAGGTGCAAAGGTGCGCGCAATCTGGCGGGTGAAGCTGCCAGGTGGTGGAGAGCGAGGTGACCGCGTTTACGGCCGAAGGGCAGAGTCAAGGCCTTCACATCGTAGCCGAAGATGGCGAAGAGCTGGCGGCCGAATTCCTCGGCGACGCCGCTGTCGTCGCGGCCTTCGACTGCTGTGACGAGCAGGGACAACCCCACGGGGGGGAGGAGCGAGGGGTTGGAACTACCGCGCACTACCAATTCATGCAGGTGGGGGTACGTATCTTCCAGGGTCTGGTCGTAGATCTCTTCTTTCGGGGTGGTTGGTCGGTCGAGGAAGAAATTGATCGAGGTGACAAAGGAGCTGCGTTGCTTCCCTTGCGGCAACATGTTCTCCACCGCACCGAGGATCGCCTCCGGTTCCGGTTCCAGACCGCCCAGCCCGACCAAGCCGGAGGAGAGGAAAGGGGTTTGCTCGGCCCGTTTGAAAACATCGCACTGTGGGTGGGGGAGGTTCTTGCCCCGGACTCGGCCGTTCTCCAGGCATTTTGCCATGGTGTTCCGTACTTCGGAGAGCAAGGGCGGATTGCCTCCCAGGGGACTGGCAGAGCGTTCGAGGACCACGACTCCCGCTTTGTCGCGCAGGACCTGTCCGAGCAGATCTTCGGGGAAAGGCCGGAACATGGTCACATTGACCACTCCGAGCTTGCAGACATTGGTCTCGCGCAGATGGTCGGCCATGGCCATGGCCAGGTCGGCGGTGCTACCCATGGTCACGAGCAGGTATTGGGCATCTTCGGTGCGATAGGTCTCGAGGCGACGGTAGTGCCTACCGGTCAATTCCCGGTAACGTTCGAAGGTCTCCTCGGCCAGGGGAACGAGGTGGTCTGCGTAGAACACCTCCCCGGCCACCACAGTGCTTGCATAGACCCGTGGAGAGAGTTCGGCCCCGGTCTGCAAGGGGGCTTCGGTGTTCCAGAAGGTCGGAATGGCTCGGCGCTGGGCTCCGAAGGCCAGTTCTTGGGCCTTGGTGGGAGCTTCGAGGTCTTGGCTCGGCAAACCGAGGAACTGTTGCAGCAATTCATCTTCGGGCAGGTGTAGGACTTGGGTCTGATGCGAGGTGAGCAGGGCATCTTGCGCCAGGAGACCGGGTACCAGGGAACGCTCCGCTAGTGCATGGCCGAGCACGGTGAGATCGGCGACCTGTTGGGCATTGCGGGCAAAGAGCAGGAAAGCTCCACTCCCGGCGAGGGCATAATAACCTTCGTGCCCGGTCGCCGAGGTGGTTCCTGGAGCGGTAGCGATCAAATGGGTGAGCAGAGCGGAACGGCGGCTTGCGCAGGTGGTCATGGCCTGCACCCCTGCCAGGGCGGCTTCACCGGACACAACCGCGGCTACACGCTGACCGGCGAGACAGGCGCCGGTGGCCATGGGCAGGACCGTGGTATCGGCATCGGCCTGAAGGAAGGTTGCCTGGCTCTGGTCTTGGGCCGAAGTCCAGCGTCGGACAACCTCTGCCGTGGCCGGGTGAGGAAAAGCGACCAGCAGGTCACTGCAAGCCCTTTCCACCAGGACCAGGGCTTCGCTGCCGTTGATGGCCATACGCCGACCCGGGAAGGGGTATTTCTTCTTTCCGTCCATGCTCATCCTCATGCTTGGTCCGCGGGCAGCCGCGAAGGGGTTGCTGGACAACCCGTTCCGGAAAGCCCGCGTGGATCGTCCTCGTTCACCCGACGGGCAAAGCAGTCGTACGTACGATTTTCTTCGCCGCTCTGCCTTTCACGATCGTACCGCCGTCCAACCAGACGATCGCGCCGGTCGGACAACGTTGGATGGCCTGGAAGCTCTGCTCCCCGAGGCGTTCGCCGGAAATGACAGCGAGG
>MGSU01000276.1:29100-29595 GCA_001799195.1 Deltaproteobacteria bacterium RIFOXYA12_FULL_61_11
AGGGCGCGTCGGCGGCGCAGCGGCCGCAGGCGGTACAAGCGACCTCGCACTCCTGCTCGGCGAGCTCTCCGAACGCCTCGTTTTTGCACCTGACGAAGAGGTGTTGTTCGACCGATTCCAGCGAAAAGAGGCGCCTCGGGCAGATGTCCACGCAATCCCCACAGGCAGTGCAGCGATCGAGGTCCACGACCGGCAAACCATGGGGGTCCATGGTGATTGCACCGAAGGCGCAGACCGTGGCGCAGTCAGAGAGACCGAGGCAACCCCACGCGCAGCCCTTTCCGCCGCCCGCGACGAGATTCGCTGCTCGGCACGTGGGCAACCCCTGGTAGACGGCTCGCTGTCTGGCGACGTTGGTACCGCCGGCACAGGCCAATCTCGCCACGCGCTTGATCCCGGCCCCGGCCGAGACTCCCAAGAGCCCGGCGATCTCCTCTCGGGCATCGGGGGTGCTGACCGTGCACTGTCCCGGGGTAATCTTCCCTCCAACCACTT
>MGSU01000277.1 GCA_001799195.1 Deltaproteobacteria bacterium RIFOXYA12_FULL_61_11
AGCGGGCCAGGGCCTCGGCGGTGGCATACTCGGCCAGGGGTCTTGCGGCAAGGTCTTTGTCCAGGACGAAGGTCAGGAGCAAGGCCTGTTCGTCGGGCGAGAGCAGGGTATGGGAAAAGTAGGGATTACGATGGAGCTCGTCGAGCAAGGCCGGTTCGATCGAGTAGTCGGGTTGTTGCACCACGTCGCGGAAGGTCAAACGGCCCTCGGCGAAGGTCACGTCCGTGGCCGTGAGCAGAGAGGACGTCGCCGTTACCCCCTTCACGTTCTTGGCCTCGAAGCTCAGGCGATCCACGGCCTGGAGAAAGTCAGGTCGGAGTAGGTTAGTCGAGGTAATCAGACAATAGAGTTCTTCGGGTCGATCGAAGTCCTGCTTGAACTCGTGGTAGCGGGCCAGGTGAGGGCTGGTCTTCTCGAAGAGGACCTCCAACCCATAGTCGAAGCGGAGGTCTTTCATCTGGAGGATCAGCCAGAGGCTGGCGCCGAGGTACACGAGCACGAGCAGCGCGGTGAGAAGGCGATTCTTCGGGATCAAGCTCGTTTACCTTTCGATATGTGCATAAGCGCACGGCCGTGCGCTGCTACGAAGGAATCCCGACCGTCGTCAGGCGCGCGTGTCGCTCGGCAAAGGTCGCCGCAAGGGCTTCCAGGGACTCGCAATCGTCGGCTCCCGGTAACCCCTTGCACAGTACCGGGGGGAGGACCTCGAGCTTGAGGTTGGGGATCATCGCCGCGAGCTGTTCGACCATTTTACCGCCCCAACCATAGGACCCGAGGACCGAGAGGAAGCGCGCTTTCGGGCGGAGTAGATTGGCGAGATAGGCGGCATAGGCTGCCTTGGGATGCGGCCCTCCGAGTACGACCGGAGTACCGATCACGATGGAGGCGGCGTCGACGAGGAGCATGGCCAGTTTGCCGAGGTCGGGATCGGTCAGGTCGAACTGCTCGACGCGCATGCCCCGGCGGATGCAGGCTTCGACGAAGACCTCGACCATGCGCCGGGTGCTGGCGTGCATCGAAAGATACGGCACCACGATCAGGTTGTGAGGCGGAGCGGTCAACCATTCCCGATAGGCCTCGAGGATGAACTCGGGTCGCTCGTAGATCGGTCCGTGACTGGGGGCGATGTAGGCAGGCCGTAAGCCGGTGAGCCGTTCGAGGCGCTTCTCGATCAAGTTCCTGAAAGGCATCATGATCTCGGCATAGTACCGTTTCGCACCGAGGAGGACCCCGGCGTCTTCCCCGGCGAACAGCTCACTCGTGGCGAGGTGCGAGCCGAACAGATCGCAGGTGAAGAGGATGCGCCGTTCTGGCAACCAGGTCACCATCGTCTCCGGCCAGTGTACCCAGGGGAAGTGGAGGAATTCCAGGGTCAGGCCTCCCAGGTTGAGGCGTTCGCCGTCCCGGACCGCTCGTATTCGCTCCGCGGGAACGCCGAGGTGGTCCACCAACATGGTCTTGCCCTTCTCCGTCGCCAGCACCGTGGTTTCAGGGTGGGCCGCCAGGACAAGGGGAATTGCGCCCGAATGGTCTTGTTCGGCATGGTGGGCGACGAGGAAATCGATATGTTCCGCCCCAGCGTGGGCGAGGCGAGCCGACAAGATCTGGGCGCAGGCCGGGTCGACCGTGTCCAGCAAGGCAGTTCCAGAGGACCCGCGTACCAGGTAGGCATTGTAACTCGTGCCGTCCGGGAGTGGAATCAAGGCGTCGAACAGCCTTCTGTCCCAGTCTATCGCACCAACCCAGTCGACGCTCTCCACAACCCTGCGCGCTTGCATGCTGAAGACCTCCTCAAGGGGTTCGGAAACAATGGGAAGCAGCCTCGGACTCGGCAGGCAGGTTCAGGCAGCCCCGTGCAATTCTTCCCTGGCTTCCTTGCATTCCGGGTCGTGCTTGAGCGCTTTCTGGTAGTAAAGCCGCGAGAGCATGGGATTATTGCGGACCTTGAACAAGCGGCCGAGAAAGAGATGGACGGACGGAGGAGCCGAGGCCTCCCGGGCCAGACGTTCCAACCGGTCGAGGCTCTCCTGGGCCGTCTCGGGTTGTTCCTCGCTCTTGACCATGTACTGGCAGTAGAGCAGATGGGCCTCGAAGTCGCGCTCCTCGGGATAGCAATCCCGGGCACGTTGGAACGAGGTCATGGCCCGTTTGTAGTTCTTGCGCAAGAGATGTCGTTGCCCGTCGGCGTAGTGTTGTTCGGCCTCCATGACCCCTTGGACGAAATCCTCGACGCTCTTGCCCGATTGCTTGAGTTCGAGATGCAACTTGTACTCGTAGATCTTCTCGTCCGAGCTGAGCCGGTGAAAGGCTTCGGTGATACGGGCGAAATAATCCTCGAGGTGACGCTTGTATCCAATCGCGACCCGGGAGTTGTAGAGATCGGGATGGTATTCGCGGACGAGTTCCAAATAGACGCGTTTCACCTCGACCGCATTGGCTTTGGAAGTGATGCCGAGGACTTCGAAGTAGTTCTCGTTATCGATGGTTCCGAGCTTCTGATGAGTTTTCTCAACTTTCTCCATGAGTTCCCGCTCGTGAGCCGACAACTCATAGTCCAGGACCTGCAGTTCGATGAGCAGATAGAGAAGCGCATTCAGGATGTTGTGGTATTTGTTCTCCTTCTCGGGCAAGACCGCGGCAAGCAGACTGGGGGTCTTGAACCGCAGACAGAGGCTCCGGATCATGTCGTTGAGTTTTTCGTTCCTGGTCTGGGGTACGGTCGCCCGGCGGAAACTGAACGTGTGCTCCCGCAGTCCCTCGAGGACCTCGAGGACTTCTTTCTCGGGGAGGTATTCGAGGATGACCTTGAGAAAACTCTCGAACGCGGAGATCAACTCGAACTTCTCGGCCGGTTCGATCGGTGGCACCTGGTCGAGAAGCTCTATCTGGAAAGCGCCACCGCTGAACAGGAAACAACTCAGGTAGCGCAAGCGGAGCAGCTCTTGATAGTGTTTTTCGAGTTGCGAGGTGGGGAGGGCGCCAAGCCGACGAACGGTGTCGAATTCGTTGCCCCCCTTGGTCTTGAGCAGGAGACAAACCTGCTCGTTTTGCGGTTTGGTCAGGACGTTTCGTTTCCAGAGGTAGTGGGCGAAACGCTCTTCGGGTTTTTCCGAGTACAAGGTAAGGAGTGAGCGCTCGTGGAAGATCAGTTGTTTTCGCAGGTTGAAATCGGTGAGGGTGAGCCGGAAGGTGCCGGAGCGGCGGAGGAGTATATCGATGAGTTTGAAGGCCGAAAAATGATCGAGACTGCCCCGGTGCGGGAGTTCGTCGTCACGACTGAGGGCACTGAACTTCATGCGATCACCGGCCTGGCTGGCGGGCACCAGAAAAAAATCAGGCTAAGTATTGGAAGTCCGATCGCTTTTGTCAATGGGAAAGCGTGAGGCTTGGTAACTCTTCAGTTTTAACGAGGTAAGGGGTCCTGTCACCTCTCACCCCCACCATGCTCATCCTTGCGCGTGGCGGGGGACCCCCGTCGGTGCCACCCCAATGCGGTGACGAACAACCTACAATCCACCCCAAGACTGAAGGAATACGAGGCTTGGGCGTGAGGCTTGAGGTGGGTGGTCTTAGCTTCTCTATGGTTCAAGGTTCGCATGGCCCTTGCCGTTGCCATCTGGTGTGCAGCGCAGCCCCTGGGGGCGCAGCTCTCCGAGGATGAGACGCAGGCATTCGCTCGCGGCAAGCAAGCCGAAAACCGCCGTCACGGTCATCAAGGTGCCGTTGACCGCCCGTTCGCGTCCGCGTTGTACCGAGGGTTCTTGGTCGAGGGCGCTATCCAGGGAATGCCACGGTAAGGAGGCTCTGCCGGGCAATTCATGGGAATGCACGCAACGGATGCCGTTGTGGATACCGCGGGCGGAGAGCCTCTTGCGCACGAACCTTGCCAACCTGCAGTTCTTGGTCTCGCTGAGATCTCCTACCCGGACCATGGTCGGGTCGATCTTGTTCGCCGCGCCCATCGAGGACACATGGGCCTGACCTCGGCGGTGCAAGGCGCAGAGCAAGGAAATCTTCGGTCCCAGGCTGTCGATGGCATCGATCACGACGTCGGGCCGCAGGTCGAGGTACCGCTCCACCGAGGTGCCGTCGAGGAAATCGACCACGGCCTCGACCATGGCTGCCGGGTTGATGTCGAGTACCCGTTCTCTGGCCACCTGGGCTTTCTCCCGACCCAGGGTACTGCTCGTGGCCAGGATCTGCCGATTGAAGTTGCTGGCTTGGATGCGATCACAATCGACTAGGTAGAAGCGTCCGATGCCGCTGCGAGCCAGGGTTTCCAGGCACATCCCCCCAACCGCGCCCAGGCCGAACAACAACACCGAACTGTGTTGCAGGGTTTCCACGGCTTCGTTGCCGAGGATCAAACGAGTACGCGCGCTGCTGGCGGGATCGATCATGGAAGCAAGGCCTCGACGTTACGCTGCACCTGAGCCGTGAGTTCGGAGAGCGAGAGACCTCGGTGTTCCGCGACCCGGAGCGCGGTCTCTCGGAGATCCTCGGGTCGGCATTCCAAACCCTTGCGCGAAGCCGGGGGCATGTCCGGAGCATCGGTCTCGAGCAGCAACCTGTCCAGAGGCACGGCCGCCAGGTTGGCCTGGGCGCGGAGGTTGGTCGGCCAGGTCGAGCTGCCGGAGAAGGAGAACCGGCAACCGAGAGCCGCGAACCGCGGTAGCTGTTCCGGACTACCGCTATAGGCATGCAGCACCCCCCCGTGGCGCAGAGGACCTCGTTGTTCCAGGAGTTCGAGCAAGGGACCAAAGGCATTTCTGCCGTGGAAGAGGACCGGCAGCGCAAGAGCCTCGGCCAAGTCCAGTTGATCGAGCAGAGAGTATTCTTGAAGTTCTCGGGGCGGCGAGTGCTTCGAGCGATCCAGGCCAATTTCTCCCAACAGCACGACCTCGTTCTGCCGGCAGAAAGAATGCAGTTCTTCAAGCATGCCGGTGTTCCAGGAGGTGAGATACAGGGGGTGCCAACCAACCGAGAGTTTGAGGTCCCGATGCCGTCGTGCAGCAGTCGCGTTGAGATTCCAGGCCCTTGGATCCGTGCCGCTGGTCACGAAGGTGCCGATCCCCTGTGTTCTCGCCGTCTCCAAGAGAGCATCGAGCTCCCCCCTGGCCTCGAAGACATCGAGATGGCAATGGATATCGATCAGGGGTGCCATGACCTGCGGTGCCTCTCTTAGGGTTTCTTGGCGGTGCTGCCGGCGAGGATCTCGGCTCGGAGTTCGGTGCACTGAGCGCGAGCCTGATCGCCGAGCATGGGTTGTGCGAGACAACGCCCGATCGAGGTCTTTGCCTGGTTCCATTCCCGCAACTCCACCGCGGCGAGAGCCTGGCCGTAGTGTACTTCCCAGGGTATCGGCAAGGATGCCTTGACGCTCAGCTTGCGCGCGGCTTCAAACGCTGCTGCGGCATCTCGGAAGGAGGAGCGCCCGAGATAGATCTTGCCCGCGGCGGCCAGGCCGTCCCGTTGCATGTGCGTGGGTAGGGAGAGGTAGTCTTTATCGCTGAGCAGAGCCGGGCAATTCAGGTTTTCCACCTTGCTCAGGAGCTCGTGGAGACGATCTTCCACGGAACCCCGGGCAGGGAGAGCGGCAGCCGGGCGTTCCGCTTCGCGCAACAGCTCTTCACAGTTCTTGCTCTGGGCAGCGTCACCTCTGGCAAGGCAGGTCCTGGCCGTTGTCGCTGCCTCACCTTTCCTGCCGAGTTCCAGGAGCACCACCGCGAGATGATAGAGGGCTACGGTCGAAACCTCTCCCTTGGGGTAGAGGGCGCGGGCGGCCTCCAGGAAGGCGAGGGATTCGGCGAAATGCTTGCTTTCCAACCGTTTGCTCCCGAGGTCGAGCAGGAGTTGTCGCCGTTCGGGCAGCGGGAGACGGTCGAGACCGGCCTTGCGCAGATCGGCGAGAGTAGCTCCCTCGAGGTTCTTGAAATCCTCGGTTGACGGCACTTTCTCGGGCGCGGTCGCT
>MGSU01000278.1 GCA_001799195.1 Deltaproteobacteria bacterium RIFOXYA12_FULL_61_11
CGATCAAACGCCGTTGCTGTTCAACCTGTTGAGCCCTCACCGCGCTGCGTTCTTCGGCCACGGTGAGGTTGAAGGCAGCGAGCTTGCCCATTTCGGGGTGGATTTGTTCGGCCTGCCTGCGCAGGTCCTCCAAATAGGCTTCGTCCGCCTCAACCTGCTCACGTTGCAGCTTGGCGATCGTGTCCGCGAGATCTTCCCGTCTCAGGCGCAAGCCTTCTCGTAGACGGTGTAACACCTCGGCACCATCGGCCAGCAATTCGGCATGTTCCGCACGCAACTCGACCTCCAGGGCCAAGCTCTCGACCCGTTCGCGGGCTTGCTCGAGCCGAGCCAACTCCAGCAGATCATCGAGTTGCAGCGCCGCTCCTCGAGTGGGGGGCTGTAATCGCCCTACCTTGCCCGTCAGCTCTCCCAGAACCCCCCGAGCCTCTTTGAGCTGTGCGGGCAAGGCTCCCATGCGATCCGCCGTGCCGACCTCCAATTCGTTCATGCGGCCGAGCAAGGCTTCCACTTCGTTCGAACGCTCCTCGGTGGCGGCCGCAAGCTCTTGCCAAGCCTCCAGCGAGAGCTTCTTTGCCGGCAAGGCCTCGGTCTCGAGCTTTTCCGCTTCGCGAGTCCAGACGTGGTGCTGATCGAGTTCGAGGAGCAGGGTCCGCCAAGCCTGGCGACGTTGCCGCAAACGGGCAGCTTCCTCGAGTTGGCCTGCGATCTCGGCCACGAGCTTGCGCCGCTCGGCAACCTCCTCGACCGGCAGGCCGCTCTCCCGTTCGAGCGCTTGCTGCGCTTCGGTGAAGGCTTCGGCCAAGGTCTTCCCCTCCTCGACCTGACCTCGCACCGTTCCGTTCGAGCTACACACCAAGATCAAACCGAGGATGATCCCACGTGTCTGAGCGAGCTGTCCCGTCATGAGGAACTCCATCGGTCGAGAAATGGGGGTCGCGCGTTCATGCCGGGTGTTTAGGCCAGGTGCAACGGCATGCCGGCCGCCGCCAGGGAGGCTTCTTTCAGCACTTCCGAATAGGTCGGGTGGGCGTGGACGATGCGACCGAGATCCTCGGCCGAGGCCCGGTATTCCATGGCTACCACGGCCTCGGCGATCAGGTCGGCGCATCGGGCACCCAGGAGATGCACCCCCAGGATCTCATCGCTCTGCTCGTCGGAGAGGACCTTGGCGAAACCCTCGAGGTCCCCCGAGGCCCTCGCCCGCCCCGAAGCCAGGAAGGGGAAGACGCCCTTGCGATAGGCGCGCCCCGAGGCCGCGAGCTGTTCTTCGCTCTGCCCGACCGAAGCGACCTCGGGCCACGTATAGACCACGGAAGGAAGGGTGGTGTAATTGACGTGCCCGACCTTGCCGGCGATGGTCTCGGCCACGGCCACGCCCTCTTCCGAGGCTTTGTGCGCCAACATCGGTCCGGCCACGGCATCCCCCACGGCGTAGATGCCCGGCACCGTGGTCTGCCAATGCTCGTCGATGACGATGCGGCCGGCAGGATCCGTCAGAACGCCTGTCTCTGCAAGTCCGAGGTCCGCGGTGTTCGGCCTGCGGCCGACGGCCACGAGCACGAGCTCGGCCTCGAGACGCACTTGTTCCCCCTGCGCCCCGTTCGCCTCCAGCACGACCCCCGAGTCTTTCCGTTCCGCAAGGCCGGTGATGGTCGTCGAGAGGTGGAAGGTGATACCCAGTTTCTTCAAGCTGCGCTGGAGCGCACTGCCCAACTCGCGGTCCAGGGTCGGGAGCAGGGAATCGAGCATCTCGACCACCGTGACCTTCGTCCCCAAGCGAGCCCAGACCGAACCGAGCTCCAGACCGATGACCCCGCCGCCGATCACGAGCATGGAGGCCGGCACTGCCTCGAGCGCCAAGGCTTCGGTCGAGGTCAGGATCTGCCGGCCATCGGTCGGGAGTACCGGCACGGCGGTGGGGATCGACCCGGGCGCGAGCAGGACGTGCTTCGCTTCGAGCTTCGCCGGCGAGGCACCGACGAGTTCCACCAGCCCAGGTCCTGCCAACCGGCCACGGCCGCGCACGACCTCGATGCCCGCTTTCTTGAACAGGTACGAGACCCCCTGGGTGCTGCGTTTAACCACCTCCTGCTTCCAACGCATCATCGCGCCGAGGTCTGCCTCGACCCCACCGGTGCGGATGCCCATCTTCTCGAAGCCGTTCTTGGCCAAATGGTAGTGTTCGCTGAGGTCCAACAATGCCTTGGAGGGGATGCAACCGATGTTGAGGCACGTCCCACCGAGATTCTCCCGCTCGTCGATCAGAGTGACCCCCAACCCCAACCTCGCCGCGCGGAGCGCCGCGACATCCCCCCCCGGACCACCTCCGATCACCACCAGTTCCCGCCGCTCTTCCATTCCCGTTCTCCTCGGTCCTGCCGATCATCTCTCTGAGGTCTTCATCGCAGGGAGGCCGGAGCGCGTCAAGACCAAAGCGGGAATATGGTACACTAGAGGATCTTCGACCCAAGGGGGGTTCCGATGCTGTGGTCCCGGCCGATCCGGGCATGGGGTATTCCCGGGCTCTTGTTCGCGAGCCTCTTCCTGTGCGATCCGACATGTACCCTGACCCCTCCCCCTCCCCTTCCCCCTCCTCACTCCTATCCCGACAACACCCTCACCGCTCCTCCCTCGGGCATGAGCTTCTCGATCCCGCCACTGCCCCGTTCTCTCAGCAAGACGGGGGTGCTCTCGACCTTGTGGCCCCCCCCAGGAAAACCTCGAGGCCGCAGTCCCCAGCGGCCCTATCCGGACGGAACTTACATCCTCACGACCTTCGGCGGTCCGGACGACGAACAACCCACGGCCTGCGGCACCTTCGCCGACGGCACTACCTACTACGCGACCGGGGTCTACGGTTGGGGCTGCGATGCCAAGATCATGATCCGCAATGGCGACCGCTGCGTGATCGCCACGGTGTTGGACAATGGTCCCGCCACCTGGGTCGAGGACAACGCCCGGAAATACTGCGGTCTCGGCAGGATCCTCGATGTGTCCCCCCTCGTCGCGGGGGAACTCTTCGAGCGCATGGCCCTAGGTTGGAGCGACTGCCAAGAGGTCGAGGTCCGGAGGGTCGAGGACGATCTCCCGGAAGGTCCCTGTACCCTCAGACCCACGGGGATCGCCGACCAACTCGAGGAGCTAGCTCCCAGTACCGGCGAGCAACCCCTCTCGCAGGAAGAACCCGCTGCCGGGGCTGAACCGGGCAATGAAGCCATTGAAGTCATAGGAATCTACGAGGAAGAATACCCCGGAGAGTCGGAACCTCCGCCCGGAGAAGAAGCTCCGACAGAGGAAGAACTGTATCCCTCGTCCTCAGAACCTGCCGCAGAAGAGCTGGAAGAAGGAGAAGCAGAGACAGAAGCGGAAGAGGCGGCAGCAATCCCGGAGAGCGACGAAGACCCCGGGCTCCTCGAACCCCAGGACAATACCGAGGAAACTCTTGAAGAAACCCAGCCGGAGGGCACGCCGGAAGTAGACCAGGACCAACCCGCGGAGACCGGAGAAGAAGCACCACCCGAGGATGATGGCGAAGCCGCCGAGTAGGGTCTTGACTCCCCCGACGCAACCCCGCTATCGTCACTCACCTCCCGAGAGGCCCGACCATCTCCCACCCTATCCAGGAAGCACGACCATGACCCGCGATACCCAGGCCGCACCACCTCGTTCCAAAGGTTCTTCCTCTACGGCAGGCCGGCGCGCGCGCTCCGGTTGCGGCGATAACTCCACCTGTCACTGCCGAGTCCCGGACGCTGCAACCCTGCAACGAGAGATCCTGGACAACCTGCGCTACGAGTTGGCTCGTTTCCCCGAGGTCGCCACCAACTACGACTGGTATCTCTCGCTCGCCGCGACCATCCGCCACCTCCTGCTCGACCGCTGGACCTCGACCGCTCAGACCTACCTGCAACGAGAGGCCCGCACCGTCTGCTACCTCTCGGCCGAATTCATGCTCGGTCCCCAACTCCGCAACAACCTGCTCTGCCTCGGGCTCGAGGGACCGGTCCGCGAGGCCCTCACCGGTCTCGGTCTGGACCTCGAGACCCTGGCCGAACTCGAGGAAGAGCCGGGGCTGGGCAACGGTGGCCTGGGTCGGCTGGCCGCTTGCTACCTCGATTCCCTAGCCACGCTCGACCTCCCCACCATCGGTTACGGTCTGCGGTACCAGTACGGGATCTTCGACCAGCGCATCGAGGACGGCTGGCAGGTCGAAGAGAGCGACACCTGGCTTAAACTGGGCAATCCCTGGGAGGTGCGACGTCCCGACGTGGTCTATACCGTATCCTTCGGGGGACACACGCTCTCCGGCCATGACGAACGCGGCCGTTACCGGGTCCGCTGGCTCCCCCAACGGACGGTCCGCGTGCGCGCCTACGACACCCCCATCCTGGGCTACCGCACCAATACCGCCTGCCTGTTGCGGCTCTGGACGGCGGAAGGGTATCAAGCCTTCAACCTCGCGGCCTTCAACCACGGGGACTTCTGGGGAGCCGTCATCGAGCAGACCGCGGCCGAGAACCTGACCAAGGTCCTCTACCCGAACGACAAGCAAGCTTCGGGCAAGCTCCTGCGCTTACAACAGCAATACCTCCTGGTCTCCTGCGCCCTCCAGGACATGGTCCGCATCCACCTGCAGCGGGCCAGCAACCTCGACGGCTTCCATCGCAAATACGCGGTACAACTCAACGACACCCATCCTTCTCTCGCCATTCCCGAATTGATGCACATTCTCCTCGATCACCACGGCTACACCTGGGAAGCTGCCTGGGCCATCACCGAACGCACCTTTGCCTACACCAATCACACCCTCCTTCCCGAGGCCCTGGAATGCTGGTCCTTGGAATTGTTCGCGCAGGTCCTGCCGCGACACCTCGAGATCATCTACGAATTGAACCGTCGCTTCCTGGCTCAGGTCCGAGCAGGAGGAGCCGACGAGGCTCGTATCCAGCGCCTCTCGCTGATCGACGAGAGCGGTGAGCGTTCCTTGCGGATGGCCAACCTGGCCACCGTGGGCAGCCACACCGTCAATGGCGTTGCCGCTCTGCACAGCTCCTTGCTCACCAGCGACTTGATGCAGGACTTCTTCGCCCTGTGGCCGGAGAAGTTCACCAACGTCACCAACGGCGTCAGCCCGCGCCGTTTCGTCGGGCTCTGCAATCCCGGCCTGACCGCCCTGATCACCGAGGTCATCGGCGAGGGGTGGTTGGCCAGGCTGGAACGCTTGCGCGACCTCGAGCCCCTGGCCCGCGATCGGAACTTCCAAGAGGCCTTCGCCAGGGTCAAACTCCTCAATAAACAGGCGTTGGCCGAACGGGTCCGGTCCGTCACCGGGGCCGTCATTGACCCCCACAGCCTGCTCGACGTGCAGATCAAGCGCATTCACGAGTACAAACGGCAGCACCTCAACATCCTCCACGTCATCGCCCGTTACTTGCGGCTGCGACAAGATCCCTCGTACGACGCGGCCCCCCGTACGATCCTGTTCGCGGGGAAGGCCGCGCCCGGCTATGCCATGGCTCGCCTGATCATCAAACTGATCCACGCCGTGGCCGAAGTCGTCAACAACGACCCCCTCACCCGGGACCGGCTCAAGGTGGTGTTCTACCCTGACTTCAACGTCAAGAACGCCGAGCACATCTACCCGGCCGCCGAAGTGTCGGAACAACTCTCCACGGCGGGGAAGGAAGCCTCGGGCACCGGGAATATGAAATTGGCGCTCAACGGCGCCCTGACCCTCGGGACTCTCGACGGCGCGAATGTCGAGATCCGCGAGCAGGTCGGTGCCGAGAATTTCTACCTCTTTGGCTACAACGTCGACGAAATCAAAGCCCTGCGCGCCGAGGGTTATCGTCCCTGGGAACTGGTCTCTCAAGACCCCGAACTCGCGGCGGTGCTCCTGACCCTGCACGACGGGACCTTCGCGCCGAGGGATTCACAACTCTTCCAACCGATCCTGGACAGCCTGGTCGGCTGGGACGAATTCATGGTCCTCGCCGACTTCCGCTCCCTCCTCCGGACTCAGGAACGCATCGACGAGGATTGGCGCAACCACAACGATTGGAGCCGCCGGGCCATCCTCAACGTGGCCCGCATGGGCATGTTCTCCTCGGACCGGGCCATCGCCGAGTACGCCCAGCGCATCTGGCGGATCGAGCCCCAGGAGGTCCCCCTGTGCCCGCCCGAGGGGCATACCTGACCCCGCGGGGACCCCTTTCGCTCTCTTGAGGACCAGGATCCCTTTTGGGTTCATGACCGAGGGGCATAGCAGATTCGAGGCCTAGCGGTCGGTATACATAGGATCTTGAACTTCTTCAGAAACCGAAATTCCTCCCGCGTCAGGATTCGCGAAGCCGATTCAATCCTTCGAAGTCCGACCTGGGATTGGATTGTTCTCGACGGCGCGAATGTCGAGATCCGCGAGCAGGTCGGTGCCGAGAATTTCTACTTCTTTGGCTACAACGTCGACGAAATCAAAGC
>MGSU01000279.1 GCA_001799195.1 Deltaproteobacteria bacterium RIFOXYA12_FULL_61_11
CTGCCGCGGTTGCTCTTGGTCACGATGCGATCCTTATAGACGAGCGGGGGACCGTAGGACTGCTCGGTGCCGAAGCGGTGGGTCACGGTGCCCTTGGCGAGGTTGATGCGGTTGACCATGCCGAAGGCGGTCAAGGCGATCAATTCGTTGCCGGCGATGCTCGGTGTACCTGAGAGCTGGTCGGACAGGTTGAGGGTCCAACGGTCGTTGTACGTTGTCAGATCGGTCAGGTGGATGGTGCCGTCGGTTTCGGCGAACACCACGGCTTTGCCGTAGGGCAGGGGGGAGGGGAGGCGGCCCTTGAGGACCATGTTGATCGGACGTTCGTAAAGCAACCTACCGTCTTTGGCCGAGAAGACCAGGAGGCGGCGATCGGTGGCGAAGACCACTTTATCCTCGACCAAGGTCGCGCTGGAAGCCGTGTTGTCGGGTAGGTCCACGCGCCAGGCGACTTTACCGGCACGGAGATCGAAGCTCACGATGGCGTTGCGGGCTTCGGGCGCGAAGCACTGGGTGCCGAAGTAGGCCCGGTCGCCCTCGACCACGATCGACGCCGTGATGCTGGTCGCGGGGAGCCGCACGTGGACGCGCAGCAAGGCTTTGGGATTTTGGAGGGAGATCGGTACCACCCGCTGGCCCGAGGCCTCTCTGTGCTCGGCGCGCCAAGGCAGGGACTCGAGGCCAAGGACCGAGGTCCAGCTTGCCAGGGCGAGGATCAGTACGAGACGCGACATGGAACCCTCCATGCTTGACCGATTACCGTCCGGTTCCTACCACGGGGAGGGGAAAAAGACAATGCCCGTTGGGAAGGTGTGCTCTTGCCAAGCTCCGGTTCGATGCCGTATGGTCGCTTGACGCGTTTCCCCGGAGGCCGGGACATCCATGCGCTTGTTGCTGCTCCTGCCCGATGGGCGCATCCATTGTTTACGCTTCGCCCGCTGGGCTATTTCCTTCCGTGAGGCGCCGCTGACCCATACCCTGCTCGCGGCTTTGGTACCCGAGGAACTCGGCTTCGAGGTCGAAGTGGCCGACGAGAGCATCGGCCCGATCCCCCTCAACCGGCCTTTCGATCTGGTCGGGATCAGCGTCATCACCGGGGCGTCCGAAAGAGCCTACGAACTGGCCGACCATTATCGCTCTCGCGGCGCCACCGTGGTCCTCGGAGGCGTGCACGTCACCCTGCGGCCGGACGAGGCCGCGGCCCATGCCGACGCCATCGTCCTCGGTTTTGCCGAGCGGACGTGGCCTGCACTGCTGCGCGACTTTGCCACCGGGAGGATGGCTCCGCGCTACCAAGACGATCAGCCCTTGCCCGCCAAGCTCCCCAAGCCCCGCCGCGAGCTGCAACGACGGCTCGGCTATATGGCTCCGACCGTCTTCTTCGCCACCCGAGGCTGTCGCAGCCGCTGCGATTTCTGCAGCGTGCCCGCCGCGGGGCAGACTTGGCAGACCCGCCCGGTAGGCGAGGTCATCGACGAGATCCGAGCCAGCGGCGCTCGGCGCATCGTCTTCAACGATGTACACCTCAACGAGGACCCCGAGTACGCCAAGGAGCTGCTCGAGGCCCTGGTTCCCCTGCGCATCACCTGGGGCGGGTTGGCCTCGACCCGGGTGGTCCGCGACGAGGAGTTGCTGGCGCTGCTCGGGCGCAGTGGATGCAATTACCTGTTGCTGGGCTTCGAATCCCTCTCGCAGGGGTCGTTGCAGGCCATCCAGAAGGGCGCCAACAAGGTCGAGGAATACCGGGAGGTGGTCCGGCTACTCCACCAGCAGGGAATCATTCTCCAGGGCTGTTTCATCTTCGGCATCGACGAGGACGAACCCGAGGTCTTCGAACGAACGGTCGCCTTTGTCGACGAGGTGCGCATCGACATCCCCCGTTATGCGATCTACACGCCCTACCCGGGGACGGAGGCCTTCCACCGCCTCCTGACCGAGGGTCGGCTCCTGCACCAGCGTTGGCGTTACTACGACACCCAGCACGTGGTCTTCCGACCGGCCAGGATGACTCCCGAGCAGCTCGACCAGGGGTTCCTCTGGGCCTATCGCACGACGTTCACCCTGCGTTCCATCCTGCGCCGGACCCTTGGTTCGGGCGGCCGTTTCCCGATCACCTTCATGGGCAACCTGGCTTACCGGCTCTATGTCGGCAGGTTGGAACGCGAAGCCGAACGCATTCCCTCGGAGCTCGGTCTCGTACCTGTTCCCGAGGACAACGTCGGCCTGAGTGCATGAAGGTCCTCCTCGTCCGCCCCAACTTGGCTCCCCGCCGCTCCAGTGATGCCCTGACTCCGTTGGCCTTCGCCCTCTTGACCGGGCAGACGCCTCCCGGTGTCGAACTGGTGGTCCAGGACGAGCGCCTTGCCCCGCTCACACCCGTCACCGATGCCGATCTGGTTGCGATCTCGGTAGAGACCTATACCGCGCGTCGGGCCTACCAACTCGCGGACCGTTATCGGGCTTCGGGTATCCCGGTGGTGCTCGGCGGACCCCACCCCACGGTAGTCCCGGAAGAAGCGGCGGGCCATGCCGATGCCGTGGTCCGGGGCGATGCCGAGAAGCTCTGGCCGCAACTCCTCGCCCAGGCCGAGGCAGGAAACCTCCAGCCGCTCTACGAAGCTCCGCCCGGCGGGACGATGGACGGGTTGCAGTACGACCGGAGGGTGTTCGACGGTTTGCGCTATGGTCCGATCGACCTGGTCCAGTATGGCCGCGGTTGCGGGCACGTGTGCGAATTCTGCTCCATCCACGCCTGGTACGGCAAGACCAAGGCGAGACGCCCGGTGGCCGAGGTCGTGGCCGAGCTAGCACTCCTGCCGCGGCGCCACCTCTTCTTCGTCGACGACAACCTCGCCCTCGATCCGCGCTGGCTCGCCGAGCTGTGCGATGGATTGATCCCTTTGCGACGCCGCTGGTCCTGCCAGCTCAGCCTCGATGCCCTCGAGGCTCCGGAGCTGGGAGCCACGCTCGCCTCGGCCGGTTGCAGCGTGGTTATCCTCGGCTTCGAATCGCTCCGACCCGAGAACCTGTGTCAGATGGGCAAGGCCTGGAACCGCAGTGGACGGAGCTATACCGAGCTCGTGGCCGAACTCGCCGGCCACGGTATCATGGTCTACGGTACCTTCGTCTTCGGTTACGATCACGATAGGCCCGACTGCTTCGAGGCCACCGTGGACTTCGCCGTTTCCAGTGGGTTGTTCCTGGCCAACTTCAATCCGCTTACTCCCATGCCCGGCACCGCGCTGTATCGCCGGCTGGAAGCAGAACAACGTTTGCTCTCCCCGACCTGGTGGCTGGAACCCGGATACCGCTATGGTCAGGCCGTCTTCCGGCCGGTCGGCCTGAGTCCCGATCAGCTCACCGAGGGGTGTTTCAGGGCGAGACGGCGCTTCAACAGCCTGAGTACCATGGCGCGCCGTGCGTTCGCCAACCGGGCCAATTACTCGTCGGTCCGACAGTTCGGTCTGTTCGCCCTTGCCAACCTGGTGTCGCGGCGGGAAATCCTGCACAAACAGGGACTTGGATTGGGCGAGGCCGAGGAGACCTCATGCGCCTGACCCTCATCAAGCCCAACATCGGGCGTTTGGAACACAGCCTCTATGTCGACGAGGGGCGTATGCAGCCCTTGCAGCTCGGCGTCTTGGCCGGCTTGTGTCCGGAGGATGTCGAGGTGCGCCTGTATGACGACCGGGTCGAGCCCATCCCCCTCGATGAACCCACGGACCTGGTCGCCATCACGGTGGAGACCTTCACCGCGCGGAGAGCGTACGAGCTCGCCGACGACTACCGGAGCCGGGGGGTGAAGGTAATCCTCGGGGGGATGCACCCGACCCTGTTGCCCGAGGAAGCCGCCGTTCATGCCGATGCCCTGTATCTCGGGGATGCGGAAGAGCGGTTTCACGAAGTGCTGCGGGATGCGAGGAAGGGAACGTTGGCACCGCTCTACCGGGCCTTGCCGGGGCCACCCCAGACCGGCAGTGTCCCCAGACGCGCACTCTTTCATGGTAAGGGCTACCTGCCGATTGCCCTGGCCCAGTTCAGCAGGGGATGCAAATACACCTGCGAGTTCTGCGCCATCAGCACCTACTTCGGCGCGACCCACTTCCGGCGGCAGGTCCGCGAGTTGATTGCCGAGCTGGAAGCAGTATCCGAGAAGTTGATCTTCTTCGTGGACGACAATATCGTCGCCGATCGAGAGGCTGCCAAGGTGTTGTGCCGCGAGCTGAAACCGCTCGGCAAACGTTGGGTCAGCCAGGCCAGCATCGACATGACCGAAGACCTGGAGTTGATGGAGTTGATGGTCGAGAGCGGTTGTCTCGGCCATGTCGTGGGTTTCGAGAGCCTGGAGCCCGCCAGCCTGCGTTCCATGCGGAAGATCCCCAACCTCCGGCAGTCGAAGGGCCGGTATGCCGAACAGCTCGCCGTGATCCGTTCCTTCGGCTTGCAACTCTGGGCTGCTTTCACCCTGGGGCATGACCACGATACCGTGGACACGGTGCGCCGTACCGTGGAGTTCGCCATAGAACAGAAGTTCTGCTTCGCCGCCTTCAACCTGCTGGTGCCGTATCCCCGTACGCCCCTCTACGAGAGGTTGCGACGAGAAGGTCGGCTGCTCTACGAGGGCTGTTGGTGGCTCCATCCGGAGTACCGTTTCAACCATGCTCCCTTCCGGCCTGCCAAGATGAGTGCCGACGAGCTGACCGAGGCGTGCTTCGAGGCCCGCAAGCGCTTCAACGGCCTCGGCAGCATCCTCTACCGCTCCCTCGATCCGGCAACTACCCTGCGCTCTCCGTATCGCTTCGCCCTCTATTGGGCTTATAACCCCTTGTTTCGGCGTGAGACCTTCCGCAAGCAAGGCATGCGCCTCGGTTTGCGGTGAGTGCTCCCCTGCGGGTCGAGTTGGCCCGAGCCGAGGACGAGGGAGCCCTGCGCGGGCTATTGGCGGGTTCTCCCATGCCCGGTGCTTTCCGCGTCGCCTACGAACGCGAGCCGGACTTCTTCCTCTCGGCTAGGCTGCTCGGACCCCATTGCGACGTGTTGGTGCTGCGCGCGGGTACCGAGGTCGTCGGTCTGGCCACCCGTTCGGTGCGGTTGCACTATGTAGGTGGGGTGCCTCGACCTGTGGGATACCTCTCGGCCCTGCGCATCGCCGAGCCCTACCGTCGCGGCACCGCCCTGGCAAGGGGATACGCTTTGTTGCGGGAGTTGCACGGCGATGGCCGGGCAGAACGGTATTTCAGCACCATCGTGTCGGCCAATACCGAGGCCAGGGCTCTCTTGACGAGCGGTCGCTGCGGCTTGCCGCGCTATGTGGAGCTGGGAGAATACACGACCTCGGTGTTGCCGGTACGTCGAAAACCGAAGAGGTATAAAGGTCCGGTCGAAGTCGTTCGAGGCGGTGGTCCGGGTTGGCCTGACCCTCTCTGCGGCTTCCTCGCGACCGAGTTGCCCCTTCACGACTTGACTCCCTGTTGGACCAAGGCCGAACTGGACGGCGGGGACGGATTGCTGCCGAGGCCCGACGACTTCGTCCTGGCCTTCCGCCGGGGCGAGTTGGTGGGGACCGCCTCGTTGTGGGACCAGACAGCCTGCAAACAGTACCGCTTGTGTGCGTACGGTGGGATCTTGGGGGTGCTGCGTCCCGGCCTCAACGTCTTGGCAGGAGCCCTTGGTTGGCCGAGCTTACCGCCCGAAGGTTCCTTGCTCTCCCAGGCCGTAGTAGGTCATGTTGCTGTTACGGGCGATGATCCCGATATCGCGGCAGCGTTGCTCTCTGCCCTGGAACGCTTGGCGGCAGAACGCGGGCTTCGCTTCCTCCTGTTGGGACTGATGAGCCAGGATCCGCTCCTCTTGGCGCTCCGGAGGAAGCCGCGACTGACCTACCGCAGTACGGTCTACGAGGTTCTCTGGGAGGGGGAGGGGCGGCTGGCCGGGCGTACCGTACGTCCGGAGCTGGGTCTCTTGTGAAG
>MGSU01000280.1:0-3508 GCA_001799195.1 Deltaproteobacteria bacterium RIFOXYA12_FULL_61_11
TCACCAGCGCAAAGAGCTGTTGGTGGCCCTCGGGGTGGTGTGCGACGAGGTCTTCACCGGCCCGTACCGGATCTTGATCGACCCCTCGACTTGGTGCAATCTCGACTGCGTCTACTGCCGCACCTTCAGCAGTCACAAAAATCCCCAGGCCCGGCCGCATTCGGCCCGGACCCGTTTCCTCGATTTCTCCACGGTCGCTGCGCTCCTCCAGCACGCCAAGGCCTTGGAGGTGTGCCGCGTCTCGGTCGTCGGCGGCGCCGAGCCCACCACGGTGCCTTATTTCGAGCGCCTCTGCGAGGAACTCGCCCGCCAGGGGCTTGCGGCCGATATGTCGACCAACGGTACCTTGCTCAACCACCGGAGGGTGCGTGCGATCGTCGATGCCGGGGTCTTCCAGTCGATCACGGTCAGCGTGTCCGCCGCCACAGCCGAGACCTACCAACGGGTCCACCCGCGCAATCGGGACAAATGGCCGATCCTGCTGGCCAACCTGCGGGACCTGGTCTCGTACCGGGCCACCGCGGGGCAAACCTATCCGCACCTGATCTTCCTCTTCGCCATCCACGAGCGTAACTTCCACGAGTTGGAAGCCGCGGTCGCCTTGGCGGCCGAGCTGGGTTTCAACTCGATCTGGTTCCAGATGCTCCACGTCGATGACTGGAACGCCTTCCTCAAGCTCACCCCGGCCCAGACCGCCCTGCTCGGCGAACGTCTCGCCGCGGCCAAGGCTCTGGCCGAGACCCGGGGGCTCCACTGGGCGACCTACATCGAGCCGCAGGCCGAGCACCTCCAGGGAGAGGCCGGGACCTGGTCGCCCTTCATGTATCGGCACGGTTGCCTGGTCGGCTGGCACTTCGCCTACCAGAGCTACCAGAGCGAGATCATGTTCTGTTGCGGTATCAAAGAGGTCGATTCCATGCTTGCCCACGAGCTGGACTTCACCCGGCTGTGGCGCTCGGACCGCTATCGCTTCCTTCGTCAACACGCCAAGTTCATCGATCCTCGCGTGAACATCGAGTGCGCCAACGGCCGTACCCTGGACAACGACTTCTGCCGCTGTTGCGACAACCACAACTTCAACGCCGAGGTCCTCGAGTTCCTCCGGCGCACCGGCCTCGCCCGCTTCCAGGACCGCGACCGGAAGGCCGCCTTCCTCGGGGTTCCGGCGGTCGAACTCGAGGTGGTCGAGCTCCTGGATCCGGTTGAGCGTTGCGACCGCTGGACCATGATCCTGTCCGGGGTACCTCTCCTGGTCCGGATCCGCATGAAGGTGAAGGCCCGCTCGGTCCACCCCTGCCTCCACCTGTTCTTCACCGTGGACCCACACACGGTCAAGACCGTCTCCGAGACCTATCTGCCGCTCGAGGACCTCGTCCAGTCCGGTGAGGGTGAGCACGAGGTGGTGGTGCGCATCGACGGTCTGCACCTGACCGACCAACTCCGGCCCGCCTTGCACGTCCGCGTGGCCCAAGCCGAGGGCGATCTGGTCAGGTACTATCCCCACAGTGCCAAAACCCTGCCGCTCAAGATCATGAGCGATCGCAGCCTCGGTGGGGGGTTGTTGGCCATACGGCATCGGCAGGAGTTGCGGTTTCTCGGGACGCCCGGAGCCGAGGAGGCGAACCTCGAGCGACCAACCTTCCTCGAGATGGACCCGGTAAGCCAGGGGGAACAACCACCGCTGTTTCGTCGCGGGGAACCGTGCCGGTTCCGCTTCCGCCTGCTGCTGCCCAGGCCGCTGCGCGATCCCCTGCTGCGCTTGCAGCTCCACCTCGACGACCCCTTGCAGAAGCTCTTCCTCTTCGGCACCAACACCTATCGGCACAACCTGCACCTCGAGGGCTATGCCGGCAGGCTGGACTACGTCGTCGAAGTACCCGCATTGGACCTGCCGCCGGGCTTCTACTTTGGTGAGTTCGGGGTCTTCGAGCATGGTCGCCACGACGCTCCGGGGCTGCTCCAGCACGAATTCACCCTGACCGTCGAAGATCCGCTCGGAGGCCTCGGCAGGTCCCTGCTGCCCTTGCGGTATACGGTGGTAGGTCATGGAGAGGGGAGCTTGCTGCGGGAGGCGAGCGTCGCCCTGCAGCGGGGGCTAGCCCTGCTCCGCGGCGCTCTAGCAACGGCACGCTTCCTGACCCGGGGGTCTATGCTTCCCTCGTCGGTTCCCTCCGCGACGTCGCGTCCAAAGCTCGCCGACCGGCTCGAGACCTTCTCCCAGCAACTCGGCGAGCTGACCGGGCAAGTCCGGGCGGTGCGGTCCGAGCTGCGGGAGCGGACCCGTCCCCTGCTCGAGACCGCGGTCCGCCCCCTGGAACGCCCCGGAGCGACCGAGCCTCCTCCGCCGACCTCCTTCGACCTCAATTTCACCGCGCGCTGCAACGCTCGTTGTCGGCACTGCTCCTACTGGAAGAACACCCGCGGCGATCTGGCCCTGCGCTACGTGCGCAGCTTCCTGCTGCAAGTCGGGGAATGGGCGGTCCTACCGGTCGAGGTCAACCTCCTCGGCGGAGAGCCGACCATTCGACCGGACCTGCCCGAGATCTTCCGCGCGGCGGGCAAGGCCGGGGTGCATGGCGTGATCACCACCAACGGGTACCGCTTGGCCGAGGAGGCCTATGCCGCCAGTCTGGTGGAGACCGGTCTTCGCAAGATCGTGGTGTCGCTCGATGGTCTCCAGCCGGGGAACGACGCATTGCGCGGCCCCGGCGCCTTTGACAAGACCGAGGCCTGTCTGCGCAATCTGCGGCGGCTCGACCGCGGCATCCTGATTGTTGTCCAGACCCTCGTGGCGGAACCCACGCTGGCGGGTTTGCCCGCCTTCCTCGACTGGCTCGAGGCCGAAGACCTGGCCGACCACGTCACCTTCCAGGCCATCTGCCACGACTTCAACAGCAGTCTCGAGACCTCCTGGTTCGAGGCCAACCCGTATTGGCCAAGGGACCTCGGCTCGGTCGAGGCCGTCCTCGATCAGCTCCTCGAGCGAGCGCAGCAGCGTCCGCCCCACCGCTCCAACTCGTCGGAACAGCTCCGCTTCTGGAAAGAGTATTTCCGCGACCCGCTCCACTTCGAGAAGACCGTGCACCGCTGCGACATCGGCGATGTGTATCTGGGATGCGATAGCTGGGGCGATGTGCGTATCTGTCCCTATCTGGAACCGGTCGGCAACCTCAAGCGGCAGACCCTGCGCGAAATTTTCGGTGGGGAGGAGGCGGGACGCAGGCGGGTTGCCATTGCCCACTGCGCCGCGGTCTGCAATTTCACCATTAATTGTCGCTACGAGTTGCTGCGCCGCCCAGGAGTTGCCGCCGCTGTCTCGTCTTGAGACGGTGCGTCCCAAGAGCCGACGCGAGAACGCCAGTCGGGCCCGAAGACCAGCTCGGCGTTGGGTTCGAAGTTGCAGTTGACCGGCAGGTTACAGGACAGCGAGCACTCCCGGATTCGTTGACGCAAGAGGGCGGCTCGCGGTGAGGCCCAGAGTTCGGCCAGGCTGTGTTCGAGGACATTG
>MGSU01000280.1:3518-5891 GCA_001799195.1 Deltaproteobacteria bacterium RIFOXYA12_FULL_61_11
CGAGGTTCATGCACGATGAGACTTGGCCGAGGTGTCCGATGGAGAGGCTGGTGCTGCCGACCGCGCAGCGGTGCCGGACGAACTGGTTCGGGTCGCGGAAGTAGAGGCGGAAGAACTCGAGTTGGTGGACCTCGTTGCACAGCGGCAGACCCGCGGCCTTCTGCCGGCGCAGGGTGTCCACGAGGGTATCGACCGCCTTGGGATCTTGTGGCCAGAGTTCGCTGGTCTGGTACCAATCCGGCCGAAAGGGAGCGAAGAAGGGTTGGGCCACGGCCTGGAGGCGCATTGAGGAGACCACGGGGTGGGCTCCTACCCAGTGGACCAACTCCGGGAGTTCTTCGAGATTGACTGCGGTCAGCACGCTGACGGTGTGGACCGAGGGACGCGACCTCATGCCGGCGAGGTGGTCGAGCATGGCAGAGACATGGGCGAAGAGCCCGGGTCGCCGGCGCAGTTCGTCATGCACTGGCCCCACGGCGTCGAGCGACAGGGAGAGGCAGCAAAGGCCTGCCGCGGCAAGTTCCTCGAGCAGCGGAGGCGAAAGAAGCAGGCCGCTGGTGGCCACCGTGGTGCGCAACCCGAGCCGGGTCGCTTCGGCGATCAGCGAGGGCAGGAAGGGAGCCATGAGGGGTTCGCCGCCGCCGAGGATGCAGTGACAGGGGCCGATCCAAGCCGCCAGCTCGCGCAGGACGTTGATCCAGTCCTCGAGGCCGAGTTCGTTCGACGGGTCGGCTTTCCAGAGGTCGCAATAACGACATTGCAAGGGGCAGCGCAGGGTGGGTTGCAGGTCCACCGTGGTCGGCGGGGGCGGAACCTTCCAGGGAGGTCCGAGGCGTTCCCTCAGCGTGGTCAAGCGATGCAGCAGGGCGGAGCTGTCCGCGTTCATCGCCGGTCCCTCAATCGCGGTGCCGCACGTTCCAGATCGTGAGCGGCAGCAGCATGGAGACGATCGAGGCGCTGATCCAGAAGATGAAGGCCTGGTCGAAGCGGTAGCTGGCCACGCCGTCGACCATGGTTTTGGATGCCTGGATGAGCGAGCCGCTGATCCAGTCCTGAACGGCCGCGCCAAGGTAACTGAAGATACCGATCACGCCCATGGCTGCGCCGGTGGCACGTTTGGAGCTGACGTCGATGGCCATGAGGCCTCCGAGGTAGACCATGAGGCCGCCGATGGCGAACCCGAACATACCCATGGCCAGGGTGTCGAGCCAGGGCTCGCCCGGGGGAGTGAGGTAGAACAGCACGAGGGCGGCGACCTCGAGCAGGGCGTAGAGGAAGCAGGGCAGGTTGCGGCGCGAGCCGAAACAGCGATCGGAGAACCAGCCCGAGAAGACCACGCCCGCCATGCCGACGATGGTGTTCACCCCGACGATGGACCCCGCGGCGGTCAGACTGTAGCCCTTGGCCTCTTGGAGGTACAGGACGGCCCAGTTGTTGACCGCGTACCGAGCGACATACATCAGGGCGCTCGAGAGGCCCAGGACCCAGATGGCGCCGCTGAACAGGACCTCGCGTTGGAGGGTGCCCACCGGGACCTCGGCGCTGCGCTGCTCGACGAGGTCGTGCTTGTACTCGGCCACCGGGGGCAAACCGTAGGTCTCCGGCCGGTCGGCCAGGCTGCGGTACATGATCACCGCCACGAGCAGGCAGATCATCCCGGGGCCGAAGAAACCCCAACGCCAACCGAGCCAACTGATGAGCGCGGTGGTGCCGATGAAGGTCAGGCCCTCGCCGATGTTGTTACAGAGGCTCCAGATGCCGTAGCGGGTCCCGCGTTCGCGGTTGCTGAACCACTGCGAGAGGACCACCGCGCTCGGGGCGGAACCCATGGATTGGAACCAGCCGTTGAACCCCCAGAGCACGACGAAGAGGAGGAAGCTGCTGGTCAGTCCGAAACCGAGGTTGAGCACGGCCGAGACGACCAGGCCTAGGGTCATGAAGCGCTTGATGTTGGAACGGTCGGCGAGGAAACCGTTGGTGAACCTGCCGAAGGCATAGGCGAATAAGAGGGCCGAGCCGATCTGCCCCATCTGTTTCGCGTCGAGCACGCCGGCGTCGAGCATCGGCTTCTTGGCGACCGAGAAGCTCAGCCTGCAGATGTAGAAGAAACCGTAGCCGATGGTGATCGCGAGGAAGGCGCGCAACCGGATCGATTCGTAGACCTTGCGGAGTTCCGGAGGGTCGAGGGGACGCTGGGGTTGATCGGGGCCAGTGCGGAAGAAGGCGAGCGGGGAAAAGGGCATGACGTTCCTCGGGCTGGCCCGAACGGTCGGACCGGACCGGCCCGGCGGTCGGAAGTCTCACGACATGGACGGCCGCGGGAGAGGTCGAGGTGAGACGCTAGGAGTGGCGCGGCCGCGCTCGATTCAATCC
>MGSU01000281.1 GCA_001799195.1 Deltaproteobacteria bacterium RIFOXYA12_FULL_61_11
GTCGTCCTCCGGGGCCTCGGATTGGTACATCGGCGGCAATAAACCGACATTCAATACCTTGGTGAGCTCGAACTGCCGTCCCAACTCGCTCCAGGAAAAAGGATGGAGGTAGCGTGAACGGGCGCGTCCGCCCAACAGGTTAATCCCACCGCGACGCAATTTCCTCGCGCTGGAGCCTGTCAGCAAGAAGCGCAGCCCCGAACGTTCAATCATGAGATGCACTTCATCTAGGAGTTCCGGGATCTTCTGGATCTCGTCGATGACGACCACGGCAGTGTTCTCGGGTACGGTTTGGCGGAGGTAGCTCGGCCTGAAACTGATCGTTCGGTACACATCGCTGTCGAGCAGGTCGACGAAGTAGGCGTGCCCGAAATCGTGCCGGGCCAACTGGGTCTTGCCCGATTGCCGCGGGCCGAAGAGGAAACAGGACCTGTGTTCGAGGATCGAGGCGAGTTCGAGCTTCCTGGGAAGATACATAGGTCCGTCCGACGCAGGTTTCGTCATTTATCATGCCATTTGACGACTTAAGTGTCAATCGGGCACAACCTCTCGGCAATGCCTCGTCGCTGTAAAGATCCTTCGATGCACCCACAAAGACGGGAACCTGTGGCAGGGGGAGGGCAATCGGTGCTGTCCCCCCTGGGGGTATTTTTCAATAAGAATAATAGAATCTTATTGATGGATGGTTTCAGCGCAAGGCTGGCGCGGCCCATTTCCTGCAAGGGAGCCCGATCGCCATTGTTTGGGAACGACACAACCGAGGAGTGCCCACCATGTCGCTTCGCACTACCCTGGTTTTCCTGCTTCTGCTTCCCTGCCTGCTCTTTGCAAAGGTACGGCAACAGAACCTCGCTCCCACGCTGGAGGAATTCCGTATAGAACTCGCCTCCTTCGAGCAGAGCGAGGAGAGGTACGACCATACCCTGCTCCCTGCCAATGCCATTCACCTCCCCGAGTCTGCTGGGAAGACCAGCATAACCGCCCCGCAACTGCGCGCCTTGGGGGGGAGGACCATGGAGCGAAATACGGTCTTGAAGCCCGGTCAACTCCTCTCCGAATCCTCGCGCAACCCCCACCACATCATGAGACCGTGGGATCCGGAAAAAGCTTTGCATGCTAGTTATAGTTCCTATTTCGCCCATTGGCGGACCAAACCAACTCGTACAATCCTCTTCGTGCCCATGGCCGATCTGTATCCCTCCCAGGTGCGTTTCTCTTTCAAGAACATCGCCAAGATCTTGGATTACATCAAGAATCCAGACAGCAATCGCTTTGGGGTTACCTTCAGAGAATTCGCCTCTACGAACGGGTTCATGGATTTCGGGTATTGGGAGTTCCAGTATTGCGGGGGCAAGAGTCTGCACCCGGAAGAGGAAACCGAACAGGTGGTGATCGGTCCGGGAAACCGTTTGCACCTCCTCGATGGGCACCACGGCATGCTGGTCAGTCTGTATCTCGGTGCGCAGTACCGGCCGGTGAGAATCGTCGAAGACCTCAGTCGGCTCGACGAGGAGGACTTTTGGAACGAGATGGAACGCAGGGGGTGGGCCCTGCTCGAAGGTTTGGACGGCACCCGCCGCATCCCCAACCGCTGGGACGAACTCGAGGACGATGTGTTCCGTTATTTCGCGACCAAGCTCGGAGGAGTGCTGGAACATACCAAACCGACTCAACCGGCATCGCCTGCCCGGTACCATGGACCTGCCCTGCCGGTGTGGGTCAAGGTCGATGACGGTATACCCTTCATCGAGTTCTACGTCGGCGATGTGCTACGCCGTCAAGGCCTACTCACCGCCGGCACTGATCTCGACCAGGTTCTCGAGAACCCGGCCAAGGTAGCAGCAATGCAACATGCACTACAGCAAGACCTCGAAACCGTGCTCGACGAGGATCGTCCGGCCAATAAGCTCTCAACCCCGGTGGTAATACCCGAGCGGCCGATGGGCATTTCCGAGGTGCTCGAGACCTATTTCCCGGACCTTGAACTCACCCGCTAACGAAGTGCTCCCCGTCTTGATCAAGTAATCCTCTCCGGGTCGACTCTTGAGGAGCCGAGGCTCCCTCTACGCGTCGTTTCTCGGCCGGTTGGCCAACCAATCAGCAGTAGGCGGTTTTCACTCGAACACACTAGGGGCACGGCGCGCCGTGCCCCGATGGTGGTAGGTAGCAACCTTGTGGAGTCACCGACCGAGCTTGTTTATGTCTCCCAATTGAGATACAATCAGCCAAACCCCAGAGAGGTGACCATGTCCAGATCAGCGATGATTCGTGCCCGTACGGACGAACAACTCAAGGTTGAGGTCGAGAACATCCTGCAGAAGCTCGGCCTCACGCCGAGCGAGGCGATCAATTTATTCTATGCCCAGATCCGGTTACGGCGGGGGATCCCCTTCCAAATCGAACTCCCGAATGAGGAAACGAGCCGAATCTTCAAGGAAACCGAGGCCGGTGAGAATCTGGTCGAGTGCTCCGATGCCGACGATGTATTCGGCAAGCTCGGCCTCTGACGGTGCTTACGCCGGTCTATCACCGCAGCTTTGAACGCGACCTCACAAAAATGCTTCGTCGCGGCAAAGATCCCTCGAAAATCAAATCGGTCATGCGCGAGCTCATCGAGCAGAGGCCCCTCGCCGAAAAGCACCGCGACCACAAACTCCTCGGGAACTACCGCGGCCGCAGAGAATGTCACATCGAACCCGATTGGCTGCTCATCTATCTGCTCGAAGCATCCCGGATCATCTTCGAACGAACCGGGGCGCATGCAGACCTCTTCCGCTGAAGAAGGGATCGTCGGAGGAAAGCACGAGCTGTTCCAGCAAAGCGCGAAGATCGAGGGTTCGTTCTATGATGTAGATAATCCGCAATGGATATGTGAATTTTCTGGATACTACGCAGCATGATGGTGGAATGTTACGAGAGGTTGCCACCTGTCCGACGCAGGTTTGGTCCAATATCATGCCCTTTGACGACTCAGACGTCGCATGGACGCAACCGTGACCGGGTCCTCGGAACGGTAACTATCCTGTTCTCTGCAGAAGCCGTAGTAAAACCCTGCGCAGCTCGAGCCGGAAAGAAGGAACTCCGCTTCAATCGGCCAGGACCAGGTCGTCACGACCGACGGAAGCGCCCTGCTTCTGGGCTGCCCGGACCAAGGCTTGCCGCTGACTCTTGGCCAAGGTTGTGATGCTGCCCGCGACCTTGGCGGCCAAGGGGTAATTGGCATCATCGGAGACGAGCCCGAACGCGCGCACCCGGTACACAAGCTTGGGTTCGTCCTTGCCACCGGCGCGCAACAGTCGGGGTTCAGCGGAAGCGAACCGAAAATCCACGGTCAACGGAGCCACCAGCCGAACTCCACGGCGGTTGAGCAGTCGGTCGATGGCCGCCCAACGCTGCACCACCTCGGACCTCATGGCCAGGTCGCCGGGCAGGTACTCGGCCCTATCGAAGTCCACGATCACCCCTTTTGCCAGGAGACTGGCCGCGATCACCTCTTCGGCCATGCCCAAGCGGCTCTGCGACAAACCCTCGGTTGTCACCGCAACCGAGCCCAGGATCGCGAAGAGCACCGCATAGCGCATGAACCACCTCACCGAAGCATGATGTGCGAATATTAAGCAAACATTGTGCCATATTTTTTATATATGTGATATACATAATTTCAATATGCTATTTGCATATTTTGTGTACTTATTAAACTCCTTGCGCGGCAATTGAAGCATCCCTGCAGAATAGTCACAGGTGTTGCCCCGACGAGGGTGACCTGTCCTGCCGAGGTTGCGGCCCCCTTTCGGGCAGCGGGGTTGAGGAGCGAGCAGAGGGTCAGGGACAGCGGGGGGGGGTGAAACGCACGGCGTTGTTGTTCTCGTTGCACTCGTTGTGCCTGCTGGGATCATCGGCGCGTAGGATGACCTCCTGGAGCCCGGTCAGGGCGCTACTCGCCAACTCGACCCGGAGCAGGGTTTGGCTGCACGAGGGGATGCCCTCTTCGGAGAGGGCTGAGACCAAGAAGCGTTCCCCGGCTCCGTCTACCCCATAGACGCCGAGCTGGACACCGGACCCGAGCTGCATCTCGCCCTCGTTGAGCAGCAGCACCTCGTAGACGATCCGGCCCGGGCAACCGCCGCGATCGACCCAGCTTAAAACCGTCCGGAGGTCCGGCGCGTCGAAGACGTCCTCCGAGAACTCACCCTGCACGTTCTGGCGGAAGTTGTTGTAGAGTACGAGGTTCGAAGGCTCCACCCGCGGGATGGTGCCGTTCTCCTCGACGTTGGTCACGTGGTAGGAGTGCTGGTTCCAGATCCGCCGTGTCGGCACCCAGTTGTCGCGTTCGTCGCCGAAGACCCTAATGCCGGTGTGAGTGCCCCAGGAAACATAGTCATTGCTCATGAGCACGATTTCGGCATTGCCGTCGTTGTCCACATCGGCAATGACCGGGTTCTCGTACAAAGTCCCGCTCGAGTTCGGCGTCTCGAACAAGACCTGCCCGGAGGCGCCGTCATAGATCTTGAGACGCAACTCGTCGGCATAGACCGCCTCGGCGTTACCATCGCCGTCGAAGTCGAAGATCGAGGACGAGGTGCGATGCGAACTCCAGTCCTTGGTGGTACGGTCTTCCCAGAGCAAGGTGCCGTCGGTATCGATGACGATGTAGGCACAGGCCGTGGCCGTCGCCACCTCGGCCTCGCCGTCGCCGTCGAAGTCACCGATGTTGGGCGCCCCCGATCCCAGCTTCGCCGGGGTGGTGCAGCCCGTGTAGAAACTGTACCGCCACACGATCTGTCCGAGATGATCGGTCAGGTGGATCGCGCCGTCATTCGCGGCAAAGACGACCTCCGGCTGTGGATCGGCGTCGAAGTTGCCTACCCCGGCGAAACTAGCGGCCGGTATGGTCACGTTCTGCCAGAGGAGTACGCCGTCATGGCGATAGGCCCTGTTGCCCACGAGCAGGTCGAGTTTGGTATCGCCGTTGAGATCATACAGCACGGGCAGGGCGCCACCGACATGATCCCCGGTCTGCCACAAGAGGGTCCCCGTGTTGGTGTACACCATATCCCCATGCACGACCTCGGGTTCGCCATCCTGGTCGAGGTCTCCTATCGCAATCGCGGAGTGACCGAAGGTGGGACCATCGACCTGCCATTTGACCGTCCCGTCGTGTTCGAAGACGATGAGTCCTCCTCCGCTGTACTTCTCGACCGCTATCTCGAGAAAACCGTCATGGTCGATATCCCCGAGCGCCACCGCTGCCGAGGCCTTCACCAGACCGGGGGACGTCGCGAAGATCTCTCCGGAACCATCGCCATGGACCGCTCGCAGGACGCCCCCGACCCAGTACTGGTTGCTCGTGAAGGTAGCGAACACCACATCGGGGGTGTCTTCCAGGTCGATCCGGCCATCACCGTTGTCATCGGTGAGATTGCCAACCATGGGCGTGGACATGACCTGGTTGTAGGTCGGGTGCAGGGTAAAGGTGTCGATCGCCCACTCCACCACCGGGGAGAATACCCCTGGAGGCGGGACATACTGACACTCGTCGCAGGTGCCGCCGGTGTCTTGGTTGCGCACGGTCACCGAGGCCGTCTCGCTGTCCTCGGCACTGCCGTCGCTGACCGAAACCCTGAAAGTCACAAGGCCGAGGTCCGCGAAGGCCGGCAGCCAGCTCACGGTGTGGGTCTGCTGGTTGACCGTCGCACCGGCCGGCGCGCGAGCGGTGAAGGTGAAGGCCTCGCTGTCAGGGTCACTCACAGCCAGCGAACAGGTGAAGAGTTGGCCGACCAGGGCAGGGCCGCACGGACCGATGGTCAGGCTGGGCGGATCGTTCACCGGCACCGCGATCAGGCTATTGGCTTCCAGCACGCTGGCCCGACCGTCCGAGACCCTGAGTTGGTACGCTACCGGGGTCTCGACGAGGGTCTCGCCGACCATCCAACGCACCTCGTTG
>MGSU01000282.1 GCA_001799195.1 Deltaproteobacteria bacterium RIFOXYA12_FULL_61_11
CCCTCTACCTTCCCGAACCCCAGGCCAAGGCGTGGTGCATGCTGCTCGGGTTCGATCCTCTCCGACCGAGCCGGACCCTGCAACCCAGGGAAATCTCGACCTTGTTGGCATCTCTCTATCGGCAGCGGCTCCGTTGCACGGGAACCCGCGGTCTGGCTGAGGCTCAGGTGAGTCGGGGCGGCGTGGCCCTGGAACAGGTCGATCCGACAACCCTGGAGAGCTCGCTCCACCCCGGCTGCCATCTCCTTGGAGACTGCCTCGACCTGTGCGGCCGCAGCGGTGGGTTCAATCTGCATCTCGCCTGGAGCACCGCCCTGCTCGCCGCTCGAACCATCGTCACGGATCTCAACGGGACAGGAAGTCCTGCATCACCGGAACGACCTCTGCCCCGAGGTCCTCGAAGACGAGATTCCCGGCCTCGCGGTAACGGATAGTCCTACAGTCGTCGAAGACCCCCAACCAGCGGCGCAGTTCTTTCTTCCTGAACAGACGATCGCGCATTCCCCAGAGGACCAGGGCAGGCTTGTCGCGCAGGGAGGCTCGAGTGGTCCAGAGGTCGGCCAGCCAGTCCGAGGAGGCCGTGAAGTGCTCAACCAGCACGGCCGCGGCCCGGCGGTCAAGGGTCTTTTTCAGGGGCTCGAGATAGTGGGAGAGCTCCTCGGAAGGGATGCGGCGGCAGAGACTCCTACTGAGGTACAGCTTCATCGGCCACGGCAGCCGCGCCGTCGCTTGGCGGCCGAGCCAACCGCCGAGGAGGTGTCCGATGAATTCGAAGTGCAGGTCGTTCCAAACCGGCCACATCCAACTGTTGCTGATCACGAGCTTGCTTACCCGAGCGGGGTGGTTGAGGCAGAACCGCAGGCCGATGGGACCTCCCCAGTCGTGGAGGACGAGGGTCAGGTCCTCGAGTTCGAGGTGCTCGAGCAGGGCGGCCAGGTTCCGCGCGTGCTCGGCTGGACTGCCCCGCAGGGTCGCAGGCCGGTCGGAGAGGCCGAACCCGAGGTGATCGAGGGCGATGCAGCGATATTGCTCGCGTAACCCTATGATGACGTGTCGAAAGAGATACGACCAGGTCGGGTTACCGTGGACGAACACCACCGGTCGTCCCTGCCCCTCGTCGACGTAGTGCAGGCGGCCGAGGGCTAGGTCGAGGTACCTCGACCTGAAAGGATACCGGCCGCGGTCCAGCCAAGCGGGATCAGGGGTTCGATGAGGTTCTGGCATCACGAAGTCGTCTCCGCGGGTGAGGAACGTTCGGGTTGCACACTCTACTCGGGTGCTCGAGGGCTGTCCAGGTTCGGACCTTCGCGGTGGCAAGAGGGGAGCAGCCGATAGAGTTGGAAAGAGGGCCCGGGTCTCGAGACGGGACAATAGCCCGAGAACGGCAGGTACCAGGCATCTTGTTGGTCGTAAACCGTAGAACAATCTCCTGCGGGAACAGTGGCCGGGAAATCGCGTGCGAGGCGATAGCAGCGTTTCAACACTTCCTCAAGTCTCTCGGGTTGAGTGCTGTAGAGTCGGAGCGGCGAGCGCTCGATCAAAGCCCAATCGGGCAAAACAGGCAGGGGATGAGGGGTGGCGACCAAGGTTCTCAGGTCCAGGGAGCGCCTCGAGAGAAGAGGCTTGCCGTAATAACTGCTTCCCACTCCGAGATGGTTCGAGGCGGGCAGCAGTCGGTCCACCGCCCGTCCCACCAGGACTCGGTTGTCCTCCCGGCCGAGCAAGGTCCCTGCACGGAACATGCTGACGAGGGTAGGGGTCAGGATCACGAGCAGGAGAAAGCCCAGGAGCGGTGGTCCGAGAGAACTGCCGGCAGCGGAACGCGGCCTTCGTCGGAACAGCCCGAGCGTCGTGGCTGCTGCAGCCAGGAGCAAGAAGGGGACGAGAGGCAGCGCGTGCCGGGTGAAGACCGTCTTGGCGGAAGCGGTGAAAACGTAGTAACCGACCGGGAAGACTTGGACCACCAGCCAAGGCCACGTGCGAGGGGCGAAGGTGGGACCGAGCCCGAGCAGGCCGAGCAGGAGGAGGGGCCAACCGCAGCCGTACCAGAGAGACGTCGTTACGTGGTAGAGCCAGGCCGGTTCGAGCAGAAGCCCCTGATGACCCTCGCCGAGATGCTCGAGTTCGGCCCCGAGGTCGCCGAAGAACGTCTCGGGATCGAGGAGCCAATAGGGTGTGGTCAGGGTGAAGGCGAGGAGGGCAGTGCTTGCCGCAATAGACACATTGACGAGCATGGCTTGCCGCTCGCCTTTGTGCCGGGAACGACGCAGGAAGATGAAGACGAGGGGAAGGAATAACAGTCCGGCGTTGTATTTCGTGCCGGTTGCCAGACCGAGCAGGAGTCCTGAGAGCAGGGCATTGCGTTTGCTCGGCTCTGCATCGAGACGAAGGAATTGCCAGACCGCGACGATCGCGAGGAAGATCATCAGAGAATCAGGGACCCCTGCCTGGGATTGCCGCACGTGGAGGTGGCAGACGCTGAGAAACAGGGCAGCGAGCAATCCTCCGGAAGTGCCGAGGACCCTGCGTCCGAGCCCGTACAGGGCATAGACCGACCCCACCCCGGCTGTCAGGGAGACCACTCGGGCCGTGAGCACGAACAGTGCGGGATCCTGTTGGACCCGTTCGAGTACCCCGAGGAGCCCGTCGTACCAGCCCAACCCGAGACCGAGGAGGACATGGAACCCGTAGAGCAGAAACAGCAGGTAGGGATACAGGGTGGGCCAGTGGAAGTCGCGCGGATTGAGGTCGGCGGTACCGAAGCGCAAGGCCTCGAAGACGGCGATGGTCTCGTCCGGCCGAGCTTCCAGGCAAGGCAGGCCGAAGCCGATCCCGCGCAGGCGCAACCATGTTGCGAGGCCGAGGATCGCAAAGAGTACCACGCGATAGGGGAGTCGAGTTCCAGGCAGGACGGGACCTCTGTGCCGGTTGTGACGCCGCCGACGACAGTACTGCGCTCCGGCTTTGCAGACAAGTCGGAGGTGCGTCGTCAGGTACGACGAGAAAATCGACTGTATTGTTGCCTCCGGCTTGGAGTACAGTACTCCCAGGAAACGGTCGGGCGAAGCCCCGAGGTCGAGGTTACTATGTCCGGCGAGAACCCGATCCCAGGAGGCTCGCGCATACCTGACCGAGCCGAGGCCTTGGCTCTGCTCGAGCACCACGCTCCCGATCGGCGCAGGTTTCAACTTGTCCTCTCCCATTCCCTGGTCGTGGCTGACCTCGCCCTCGGTTTTGCCCACCGCTGCAAGGATATTCAACTCGCTCTGCTCGAGGCCGGGAGTCTCCTCCATGATATAGGCCGTTTCCAATTCCCCAAGGGACAGGGTCGCGCCGAGCACGGGTTCGTAGGAGCGGAACTCCTGAGGAGGGAAGGGTACCCCGAGGTCGCACTGATCGCCGAACGACACGTCGGCGCCGGTATTACCGCCGAGGACGTGGTGCGGCAGGGGTTGGCCCTGCCTGTGGCGGATTATGTGCCCTTGACGCCGGAACAGCGGCTCGTCGCCCACGCTGACAACCTGGTTTTCGGTACCCGGGTAGTTACCTTCGAAGAGGTTCTCGAACGATTTGCCAGGGAGCTTGGTCCCGATTACCCCCCCCGATTGATCGTTCTGCGCGAGGAAGTGGAAAAACTGTGGAAATAGTCTCATAGTGACATGTATTATCATTACGTTGGTTTGTTCTTGGCGAATTTCATTTGACAACGTGCCCCTCAGTTCCTAGATCAAGCCCTGGGAAAATCCGGTCGAGGGTCTTCTACCTCGAGGTTGGACCGCAAGACCGGGTAAGAAAACGAATGCAGAAGGAGGCGAACCGATGAAAAGATTGTCGATCGCGCTGCTCGCGTTGTTGTTCGCGTGCAGCGGCGGCGACCAAGACCGTACTCGCGCCGTACAGGACGACATCGGCACTGCGATGTTCCTGGTCGCGGACGAGGACGCCGATGTCGCCGAGCAATTGGCCGCTGCGGGGGTAGACCTGGCGTCCTTGCAGCAAGGGGCCGCCGACAAATCGGCGGAGAATGAAGAGGCGGAAGCCGCCAAGGACGAGGACAACGGTGACAATGGCATGGCGAATGCCTTCGGGAACCTCGGTGGAAGCCCATCCTTTGGTTTCCGGCCCACCACCTTCAAGTCCCCGACGATCGGATCGACCATGAGTACTCCGGCGCTCGGTTCCATGCCTCAATTCGGCCTGGCGAGGTTCGGCAGCGTCTTTACGAAGCCATCCTTCGTGGTGACGGAAGGCCAGGTATCCGCCGCTCTTGAGAACATTTGCCTATCCGACTATGTGTCCGCAGAACAATTTCCCGATGGAGCAACCGTGACTTGCAAGAAGGTGTCCTATACGGTCGGCGGCCAAGTCAACATCTCCATGGAGGTCAAGGGCGATAAAATCGAGATGGACGTCAACGGGCAGAAATGCACCGTGAGCGCCAGCGAACTCGCCACGATCATGGCCAACCCGACGGGGCAAAACCCTTGCGGGGGATCTGCCAACAACGACGAAGAAGAATGAGCAGGAACGACCCTGTGAAGGGTTGTATAGGTTTCATTAGTGTAAACAGATAGTTACAACGCAACGAAGGAGAAGGTACGATGAAGAAGCTTATGGTGGTGACGGTAATCGCGCTCTTTGCAATGGTGGGTGGTATGGCCCAGGCCAAGGATTTGGCCGTCGGCTATGACAGCGGTTTGAGCATGCTGACGGTGCGCAAGGCCCTCGGGGAGAATAACCTCGACCTCGGCCTCGGCCTCGACTTCGACAACAGCCTCGGCAGCGACAAGTTCGCCCTCGGGATGGCCGCGTTCTACCTGATGCCCTTCCCGATGCTCCAAGGGGACGACAAGTTCAAGTTGCATATGTACGGCGGCGGCATCGGCAACCTCGACCACGCTGGGGACTTCTACTTCGCCGTGGCCGGCGGTCTGCAGCCCGAGTACTTCATCCACGAGAAGGTTTCCTTCGAAACCCGCATCGGCGTGAACCTGAACCTCGTCGACGAGGTGAAGTTCCAGACCTTCGGCAACGGGATGAACATTGTTAGCTCCTTGGCCTTCAAGGTCTACCTCGACTGATACCCCCCAGATTCTCCCCTTCCTCCGATTTTTTCCTTGGCCTCGAAGCAGCCTCTGAGCTAGACAGCACCCAGTGCATCACACGAGGGTATCCGTGAGCGTCGACGACCCACGATCCATCGCCGCGCGGTTCTTACCCGGTGCCGGACCCCTGGACTGCGAGTCGTATCCCCGGGGGCACATCAACCGCACCTATCTGGTCACCGATCGGAGCGACCGAGCCAGGTACCTCTTACAACGCATCAACGAACGCGTCTTCCCAGACCCGGTCGCGGTGGTCGAGAACGTAGCCACGGTCACGCGGCACCTGCGGTACAGCCGAGGAGCGGGTGAGCGGGGCCTCGAGTTGGTGCCACCGCTTCCCGGGACTCGGTATTGGATCCGTGACGAGCAAGGCGGAATCTGGAGGATGAGCCGCTTCGTCGAGAACACCGAAACGCACACCCGTCCCGCTGGTCCTGAGCAGACAGCCGAGGCAGGCAGGATCGTGGCCGAGTTCCATGCCGCTCTGGCTTCACTGCCGTGCGGGGCGGTGACCATCGTCCTTACGCATTTCCACGATCCTCCGTGGCGGCACCGGGAATTGCTCGAGGCCGTGGCCCTAGATCCTGTGGGCCGGGCCGTGGGGATCGCGACCGAACTCGAACTCGTCGCCCGATACAATGCCTTGCGTGAAGCCCTCACCGCCCCGCTCGCCTCGGGCCTCGTGCCGCGACGCCTTGTCCACAACGACACGAAGCTCGACAATATACTCTTCGATCGCACGACCAGCAGGGCGGTCTGCCTGATCGACCTCGACACCGTGATGCCGGGCACGGTCCTGTT
>MGSU01000283.1:0-661 GCA_001799195.1 Deltaproteobacteria bacterium RIFOXYA12_FULL_61_11
CCGCGCCCCCCTCAGGATGGAGATGATCGCGAACCCAAGCGGGAAAATCATCATCGGCGACGGCTATCAGCGCATGCTGAGACCAACGGCAGCCTGTTGGGCTAACGACCACAGGAAGTTGCACCTCCGTGGCGACAACTACAGCTTCTGCGACGGCCATGTGCTGTGGCTCATCCTCTCCGACGACTACAATCAAGTGTGGAACGAGGGGAAGTTCAACTTGTGGCAATGAGCGGGTAGGCTCCGCCTTGCATCGCGGGCACAGCCCCGCAACAACAGGAGCACCCGCATAGGGAACACAAATGAAGTCGACGTCGAAAGAGGTGTTGAGCCGGATTGTCGAGCGGCTGGCCGATGGCGCGCCTGAGCCGGGGACGAAACTGCCCACGGAAATGGAACTGGCCAAGCAGCTTGGCTTGGGGAGGATGGCGGTGCACGGGGCGATGCGCCGCCTGGAGGACAGGGGATTCGTCAAAAGGAACAAGGGCGCAGGCACTGTTCTTCTCAAACCTTTGCCCCACAAGGAAATGTCGCTGCTGATGGAAGAAGCGTGGCGGACGGTCTACGTGGTCGCCTCTCCGGAAAAGAGCCGACAGGCCACCTTTCATTGGAACGAGACCATTCTGTGGGCAATGGAGAGTGAGTTCAGGAAGAACAAACG
>MGSU01000283.1:774-5909 GCA_001799195.1 Deltaproteobacteria bacterium RIFOXYA12_FULL_61_11
GCGAACTCGATCTCTCTCCATACTCGAGCAGGCACGCCGCAACCTGCGTGCTCCGGCCCTACGGTGTCATCCTGACCAGCCGCGGCTGTCCCTATCGTTGCATATACTGTCACAACATCTTCGGCACCAAGGTCCGTTACCGCAGCGCCGCCAACGTGGCTTCCGAACTGCAGAGCCTCCACCAACGCCACGGGCTGTCCGACTTCCTCTTCTGTGACGATATGTTCAATTTTAACCTCCTCCAGGCCAAGGCCACCCTGCGCGCTGTCGCGGAGCTCCCCTTCCGCTCGAGACTTTATTTTCCCAATGGGCTACGCGGAGACCGTTGGGACGAGGAATTTCTCGACCTGCTCGCTGCCGCGGGTACCGTGGAGGTGGTCTTCGCTATCGAAGCCGCCTCCCCGCGCATCCAGAAGCTGATGCGCAAGCACCTCGACCTGCCTTCGGTCCGCCGGGCTATCGAGCGCACCGGCGCGCGAGGCATCATGGTCAATGCCTTCTACATGGTCGGCTTCCCCGGTGAGACCCAAGAAGAAATAGAAGAGACCTTGACCGTGCTGCGATCCCTGCGCGAGCAGGTCCATTTCCCCTTTTTGCAGATCGTGCGGGCCTGGGATGGCAGCGAACTCGGCGCTCTGGCCAGGGCTCAGGGGTTCAATCCCGAATTCTTGGCAGATCATGCGATGATGCCCTACGGCTTCCAGGAAGCCATCCTCTCGCAGCACAATTTCCTACCCGCCGAGCAACTCCGCCGCATCCGCAGCCGGGTAACCCTCGATTTCCTGGATCCGGAAAGACTCCGCCGACTCCTGCCGTTCCAACGCCGTTTATTCACCGAGGATGAATTGCTGCTCAAATACGGCACCTACCTCGGCACCGACAGGACGCTCACCGCGGCCTTGCTGGAACGGGCAACTCCGTGACTTCGCCGAACGGCCCACCTCTCTTGCTCCTCGTGGAACTCGGCAACGGTCTGGCCGTCGAGCAAAACGGGGCCGCCATGGTCTACCCTCCGCTGGGTCTTGCTTCTCTTGCCTCAACCCTCAGGGCTCATTTCGGCAAGCGGGCTTTGCGGGTGCACGTGCTCGATGCTGCCCTGGAGGCGAGGGATAGTGCCACTCTGGCCAGCTCCATCGTCGCCGAGGAACCTTGGATCGTCGGTCTCCGCGCCCTCTCTCCCACTCGAGCCCTCCTGCACCAGGTCGCGGCCACCCTCAAAGCTCTGCGGCCCGAACTCCCGATCCTCGCAGGCGGTCCCGCGGCTCACGCCTCACCTGACCTTCTACTCTCAGACCCCCATCTCGAGCTCGTCTGTCCAGGCGAGGGCGAACAGGCCCTCATCTCCCTGCTCGAGATACTCCTCCCACTTCGCAACCTGCCCCGCCCGCTTCCGGTCGTACCGGGCTTGCTCGGCCGTACCGCAGCCGGTGGCCGCCTCGATGGAGGCACCGCCATCCTGGTCGACCCCCTCGACCTCCTCCCACCTCCCGCTCTCGAGGACCTGAATCTCCGGGCCTACATCGGTCAACACGCCCACCCCGCCCTGCTCCGCCCCCATGCGTTCCTCATGACTACGCGCGGATGCCCTTGTGCCTGCGCATACTGCCATCAGCTCTTCGGTCGCAAGGTACGCCGGCGCAGCGCCGGACACCTCCTCGCCGAGTTGACTTCCCTGCGCCAGGAACACGGCATCGAGGATATCGTCCTGCTCGATGACGCCTTCAACCTCGACCTCGGCGAGGCAAAACACGTCCTCGCGACTGTGGCCAAGGCCAAGCTCGGGCTCAGATTGTATTTTCCCAACGGGTTACGAGGCGACCGCGTCGACGAAGAACTACTCGACCTCCTGGTCGCAGCCGGGACGGTCGAGGTCGTCTATGCCCTCGAAACCGCCTCACCACGTCTGCAGGAGCTGCTCGGTAAGCGTCTCAACCTCGAGGCCGTGCAGAGAACGATCGAACGCAGTGCGGCCCGCGGTCTGATCGTGGGTACCTTTTTCATGCTCGGTTTCCCGGGCGAACGCGAGGAAGAACTCCTCGCCACGGCCGACCTCGCCATCGCCAACCTCGACCACCTCCATTTCCCGTACATCGCCATTGTCAGGGCCTTCCGCGGTACGAGACTCTACACCCTGGCCAGAGAGCTCGGCTATCCCGAGGCCATGCTCGAACGTCACGCCGACCTCGCCCTTGGTTGTTGGGAGGGGATACGCAGCGAGGACAACTTCGTACCGGTGAAGAACCTGCGCCGAGCCCAGAACCGCATCCTGGCCGCCTTCTGCGAACCTTCCAGGATGAGCAGGATGCTCACGGTCCAACGCCAGTATTTCAGTTCGGACGAGCTCGTACTGCGCTATCGCAGTTTCCTGGGGTGCAGTTCCGACGAGAGCCGCGCGTTCCTGCGCCGTTGCTGGCCATTGGAGCCCGAGGGGGTCAACCTACTTCCTTGACCTCGGCCTCGACCGAGCGTTTCAGGTACTCTCGGTAAAGCTCTGCTATTTGTGCAAAGACTTCCTTCGGCGAAAAGGGTTTACCGATGACCCCGAGGACCTGGGGATCCTTGAGCATGGTCCGTAACTGCGGATCCCGGTAAGCCGCGGTGAAGAAGATCACGGGGAGGGTGCTCAGTTCCGGATCGCTCCTCAGCGCTCTGACCAAACTCATGCCATCGAGGTTAGGCATGAAAAGGTCGATAAGGAGTAAATCGGGCCGGAACTCGCGCAGGAGTTCAAAGGCCTTGGAACTGTCGTTGGTGGTCAGGAGTTCGAGGTCGGGAACCTGTTTCTTGGCAAAGATCCTGAAAATGGTGGTGATGATGTCGTCGTCATCGACGAGCAGGACCTTCTTGCAGGGAAACGTGGTATTCATGGGGTCATTCATACAATACTGCTCGCGGCAGAGAAACCGTGTTCTAAACGCTGACCGTCCCTCAGGGTTACCCCCTCCCAGACCGGCAGGGTGAGTTCGAAGGTGACCGAGCCCTCCGAACCGTTGTGGTAACCGACCCGGCCGCCGAGATAGTGTTCGCCGAGCAGCCGCATCGAATAAGTACCCAGGCCCCGACCCTCGCCCTTGGTGGAGAAAGACCGTTTGAAGAGTTGGAGTTCGACCTCGCGAGGCAGCACCCCCGGGTTGGTCACGAAGAAGCGGACCTCGTGCTCCACCTGCTCGGCTCCTGCACGGACCGTGGCTCCGGGTGGAACGGCCTCGAGGGCATTCTTGACCATGTTGCCGAACACTCTCTGCAGCAACGTCCTATCGCCCGCCACCAAACCGACCTTGTCGGTTCGGTCGAAGTGGAGATGTTTACCGCGGGCGACTCGAAGCCGCTCATAACTCCTGAGGACCGAGGCTACGACCTCGGCCGGATCGAGCGGTTCGAGGGAGAGGGTCAGTTCTCCTCGCTCGGCTGCACTCAATTCGCGCTGGACGTTGATCTCTTCGATGAGTTTGTCGGCCAGCTCGTTCAAGCGACCGGTGAAGAGCTCGCGTTCGGTCTCGTCGGCAAGGTCGAGCAGCTCGGCGTACCCTTTCACTCCGCCCACGGTATTGAGCAGATCATGAAAGAAGATCCGTTCGAGCACGGCTCGGCGTTTCTCGGCACTGAGGTCTTCGAGGACCATGAGCAGATAGGGCCGCTGTTCGAGTTCCACCGGCGAGACAGAGACCCGCAGGTCCAGGGCTATCCGGCCATCGTGCGTTGCGAGGCGACACTCCTGGACCTCGGCCTTGCCGCCCAGACCAGCGGCCAGGGCCTTGCCCGCCCCGCACATCGTACACCAGGGTGTAGTGCCGCAACCGCCGGGAGCGGCCTTCGCATGGACACAGCAGAGGGCCTCACCGGGACGGCTGCCGAGGATCTCGACAAGGTCTGTAAGACCGAGGATTCCCTTCAATGCTCGATTGGCAAAAATGATCTGCCGTTGAGGGTTGAGGATCAGCACCACGCTCGGCACGGTATTGAAAAGGGTGTGTACGAGGTCGAAGGACAACAGGTGATGATGATCGGCCAGCACGTCTGCCCGGGGAGCGCGTTCTGCGGGCAGGAAGTCGGTGAGGAGCAGAGCGATGCTCTGCGTCCCTGCGGAGGATGACTTCTCAACCATGTCTGCGCCGTAACCCCAAGCCCAGGAGCAGCAGCACGAATGGCCAGCTCGCCATCCCCGGTGTCATCCCCATGACACCGCACATTCCGCCGCCACGGCAACTCACTTCGGGTATATCCTCTCCGGCTTCGACGACCTTGACCTCGAGTTCATCGCAGACCGCTCCTCCTTGTTCGCCCTGCAAGCAGACCTGCAGGACATAGGTACCGGCATGCTCGGCCACGAACGTCATGGCCTCCCCTGCCCGCTCGAGGACCTCGACCTGCCCTTCGGCCTGTTTCGGGGTTTTCGTGAAGGTCCAGTCGACCGCGAAATCGTCGTTGCACGTACGGGCCATGGCGAAGACCGCGACCTCGTTGCCGACTCTCACCGCATCGTTGCAGCCGGCATCGACCCACAGGACATCGCAGGTCCCGTTGTCGAGTGCCACCTCTTCTTGATTGTAGTCCTTGGTTAGAGCCCGGGCGGCGTTGATCCGCCCACCGGCCAGGGTGTAATCGGCGAGGTGCTCCGAACGGTCGACCGAGGCCATGATGGCGTAGCGTACTTCCTCGGGGGTCGCTCCTGGATCAGCGGAGAGCAACAGCGCGGCAAGACCCGCGACGAAAGGTCCGGCCATCGAGGTACCGCTGATGGTGGAGTACCCGCCCTTCATCCAGGCCGAGTAGATGTCCTTCCCCGGCGCGGCGACGTGCACCGTGAGATTGCCGTGATTGACCTCGCTGTGGAAGCGATCGTCGCTGTCCGTGCTGGTCACAGCGATGAGGTTCGAGTTGTCGAGACCCGCGGGATAGATGCGCACGCTGTCGTTGTCTTCCTGGAAATTCCCGGCCGAGGCGACGAAGACGACTCCGTGGTCATTGGCGTATTCCACGGCCTCCCGCAGAGCCCGCGGGGTGGTGTCGCCCCATACATCGCGATAGCCGTCGACCGAGTGTCGGATGCCCCAACTGTTGTTGATGACCCGCGCACCGTGGTCCACCGCGTAATGGATGGCTTCAATGGCGAGGGAGATGGTGCCCTGCCGGGG
>MGSU01000284.1 GCA_001799195.1 Deltaproteobacteria bacterium RIFOXYA12_FULL_61_11
CGAGTTCGTCGTCTGTCTTCCCGAGACCGAAGTCGCAGGGGCGCGGGTCTTTGCCGAGCGTTTCGTCAAAGAGGTTTCCAGAGAGCCCTTCCGTTCTCGCGAGCTCGAACTCGCGATCTCGGTCAGCGTGGGAGTGGCCATGGTCACCCCGGGAGTGGAAAGTCCCTCGGAACTGATCGAGCGGGCCGATCTGGCGATGTACCATGCCAAGAAGACCGGGAAAGGAGTAGTCGGGTACCTCGAGGACGAGGTCTCCTCCCCGGATGGAAGGATCGCTCCCGGGGAGTTGGCCCTCATCCTGCGGCAACTCCAGACCTCGGCCCGCAGGACCTTCATGTCCAAACTCCTAGGCCTACTCGAACCTCCGGGCCGACAGACCGAACGCTCGGGATTGCCCTATCCCTTGGTCGCCAAGCTCCTGGACTCCGCGGTGCAGAAGGGTAGTGTGGATTCTGACTTCAGGGAGATATTGTTCAGTGCTTTCATCCTCTTCTCTCTCGGAATTGGGCGAGGGGAGGGGGCAGGTAAGCATCTCCCGCTCACGGTCCTCGAAGGGGTGACCTTGTTGCAAGAGGAGCGAGGTCTCTTGGAAGGGATCGACGGCGACGTGGTTGCCGGCGATGCCGGGCGACGCATCATCGCGCTGCTGGTGGATTGCCAGCGCAGGCTCGATGGGCAAGCGCATGTTTCAAGTCACTGTTTCGTCGAACGGTACGCTGACGTGTTCCCGAGCGAGGATCTGAAAGCGTTCCTCGCAGAGGTCGAAGGGCTTGCCCGGACCGGAACCTGATCCCGGTTACAAATAACCCAGACCGCGCAGACTCTCGCCGATATGGTCCAGTTCGGCCGTGCGGTGTTCCTTGGAAAAGTACTGGGTCGCTTCCGTCGGGTAGCTGCCGCGACAGGGCAGCACGGTTTCGTCGAAGCCACCTTTCCGATCGCAACCGTGAAGTAGAGAGGGTTTTGCCACGCTGAGAGCCCGTAGTACCAGGGGGGCTACGTCCTGGGCGTCGAGGGCGGTCGTGCTCGGAGGCACCCCCTTGCCCCAGGCCAGGTAGAGTCCTTCGGGAGCATGGGTGCCCGTGTAGGGCAGGGAAGGAGAGTCGTAGAGGGCCGGGGACAGGAATTCGCTGCCGTCGCGAGCCATGGCCCGGTAGTGTCGAGGGATCAGGAGCACCTCGGGAACGACGGTGGAAGCAGGGTCTTCGAAAAGATCCTCCTTGGCCCAGATCGCGCTCAAGCCGGTGTCGAGGTATCCCTCGCGCAGCAGGCCGATCAGGTCGTCGCGGAGATTGTTGCGGCTTTTGGGTGTGAGCATGAGATGGTTGAGGTAGAGCGAACCGAAGAAACCGTAGGCGTAGACCGGGGTGCGGTCCCAGTCCAAGAATTCGAAACCGCGCCGGACCTGCGCTGAGGCGTGGATGGAATGCGGATCACCTTGGAATTTCAAAAGATTGAGTGAACGCAGAAGGTTGTTGGGGTAGAAGTCGGCTTCCAGGTCGGTGAAGCCGTGGTCGGAAACCAGGAGCAAGAGATCGCCGGTGCGGCCGAGCTGTTCGGCAAGACGTCCGAGGAAGGCATCAATGACTCCGTGGATGCGAGCCACGATGTCTCGTGGGTCGTGTCTGCGGTGCCAGTAGAGATGTTGCATCCGGTCCGTCGCGGTGAAGACCCCGATGCTCAGGTCGTAGGATTCCCTCGAGAAGAGTCGTTCGAGCAACCTCGCCCTGGCCTCGGCCATGCGCAAGGCGGCGAGACAATGCTCTTCGGCGTTGCGGTAGGTTCGCCAGAGCGTGTCGATGCGGTAGTCTGGTTCCAGGGCCAGGACGTCGCGGTAGGCCTCGGGAGGCCAGGTCAGTTCCTCCATCGAGGGGGTGTTCATACCGGTGAGCATCAAGCCGTTGATGCTGGTCGCGGGATAGGTCAAGGGGAGGTTGACCACCAGGCTGCGCAGTTCCCGAACGCCGGGCAGTTCCCAGACCATCGGGGCCAGGCGGTGGCCGGAATGGCTGTAGTGGAAGGTCCGTTGGGAGAGGTCGAAACGTCGGAAATCGAAGATGCCATGGCGGGAGGCATCGACCCCCGTGAACAGGGTAGTCCAGGCCTGGGGCGTGTTGGGGTGGATCGTCGAGGTCAACACCCCGGAGCAACCCTCGGCCTTGAGTCTTGCATAGTTCGGCATCACGCCGAGGTCGGCATACTCGGCGAGCAGTTCCGGACTGGCACCGTCAATACCAATAACCACGACCCTCGGCATACAGTTCCTAATCAGGTGAGTCTGCTCCGGGAACTATCGCTCAAGCCGGAGAACTTGTCATCCCGAGAGTCCTCGGCCTTGGCAGGGAGCAATTCCCTCAGGCGGAAGTTCTCCCGGGATCCGCTGGCAAGATCGATATAAACATTATTAGTCAACGAATTAGGTATTCATTGCAAGGGGGACTCCCGGGGGGGGCCCGGGTTGAACCTCTGCTTGCCAAGGTCTGTGAAAGCGGTTAGGCTGAAATAATCTGGGAACTGTGCAACGGCCTCCATGCTACCACGACACCACATTACCGCCAGTGATGGAGTGAGGCTTTCCGTCCACCGGAACGTCTCCGTGGGGGATCGCGCGACCGTCATGCTGGTCCACGGGTATGCCGAGCACATAGGTCGATATTCGCATGTCTTTCGCCTGTTGCGAGAGAAGGGCTACGGCGTGGTGGCCCACGACCATCGCGGCCACGGGCTCTCCGATGGTCGCCGCGGACATGTCGAACGCTATGAGACCTACCTCGATGATCTGGACCTGATCACCGCAAGTCTCCCCGCGGGTCTGCGTATCATCCTCGGCCACAGCATGGGCGGGCTCCTCGCCCTCCACTACTTACTGCACCGAAGACCGCGCTTCGACGCCGCGATCATTCTCGCTCCTTACCTGGGTCTGCGCGATCAGCCACGGCTCAAGACCACTCTCGGGAAACTGCTCTGCGCGGTACGCTCCACCTTCCCCATCGCCAACGGGCTGGACCCGCATACTCTGAGTCGCGACCCCGCGGTCGTGACCGCCTACACCGAAGACCCGCTGGTCTTCACCACGACCACACCCGGTTGGTTCTTCTCGATGAAGCGTTGCATCGATGCGACGTTTTCCGGTCCACATCGCCTGGAGCCCCCGACCTTGCTCCTCTACGGGGACGACGACGGGTTGTGCGATCACGACAGGACGGTGGAATTAACCGGGTTGCTCGAGGCTCCCGAGCTCACCGTGGAGGTCGTGGCCGGAGGCCGACACGAATTGCACAACGATCTCGAGGCAGCCGCGACCCTTCGACGCGTCCTGCGCTGGTTGGATGAAAAAGTCCCTCTGCGCGGACAGAGCGAGGAGTAGGATGAAGCGAGTAGCGTTGACCGCGGAGCTGATCGAGCAGATCGAGCGCATACCCTTCTGTGCCTTCCTGGACGAGCGGGGACGGCACTATCTGCTCGAGAAGGTCCAGGTCGTGGAAATTCCTCCGAACAAGTTGTTGCTCAAAAAAGGCACCTTCGGAGAGGAGTTGTTCGCCATCCTGGCCGGCGAGGTCCGGGTGTGGGAGCGTCTCGACGAAGAGGTCAAGGAGTACGCACGCTTGGGCAAGGACCAGATCTTCGGCGAGATGTCGGCGATCATGCACACGCCGCGTTCTGCCAATGTCAGCACCGTGACCGACGTGGTGCTCCTCGTCCTGCTCAAGCAGCACATTGCTGAACTGCTCAAGATCAATCCGTCTTTCCGCGAATTCCTCGGTGAGCTGGGGCTGCATCGGGAGCAGGAGAACCTCGACCTGGGGTTCTGAGCCTGCGCCGCCGAGGTCCCCTCGCCTCTCTCAGAGACCGGCGCCCAAGCCAACGTAGAAACGCAGGGGCAGGCCATCGTAGGCGCCTTTCTGGAGCAAGCTGACCTCTCGGTCCTGGAAGCCGTGGGCGATGGTGACAAAGGCGTGCAACGGCCAGTTGTAGAAGACGAAGTTCTTGGCCTCGAGGTTGAGACCCGTGTCGAACAGGACCGATGGGCTGCGCTCGAGCCCGCCCTTGCCGTCCGCGACCGTGAAATAGGTTGCTGTACCGTAGTCCCAGGCGTTCCCAGCGTCGGCGAAGAGTTCGAGGTAGAGGTCGTCGAGGTGCAGGAACGCGTACTGGCGTGCCAGGTCACGGTAGATCGGCAGACGGTAGTGGAGATTGAACAGGAACCGGCGTTCGCCGATCAGGCTGAAACTGTCGTACCCCGGGAAGGTCACGGTGTTGTTCACGTCGCGGAAGGTGCGGAAGATCTGTTTACCGCCCAGGTACAGTTCATCGAACATGCGAACGTCCCGGTCGAGGCTGGTGAGGTGGAGTTGGTAGCCCAAGGAGTGAGCGGCGAGCATCCCCCGAAGACCGAAGTCGGTCAAGCGGAAGTCCTGGGTGAGGCGGATATCTAGTGTATTGAAATCATAATCTGTTTGTGGATCCCCGGCCTCGAAACCGCCGAACATGCCCAGGGCGGAGAAACGCTCGTCGATATCCGACCAGGTGTGGGTCAGGCCGAGGGAGAGGAGATACCCTTCGGGATCGATGTCTCCGTCGCGGCGGCGGGACATGGTGCCGTATTCGAATTGCCAGGTGACCCCGAGATTGGTGATGACCTTGAATTCGGGCAGGTCTCCATAATCGCGGTTGGGATCCAAACCGAATTGGAACTCGCTGTCGTGGAGGTCGGGGCCGGCGAAGAGCACGGTGCTGGTTTCAGCGGTGATGTCGCGGTAGTGGGTCGAGAGTTCATAGTGTCCACCCAGGATCGAGAAGTTCGTGCCCACTGTCAGGTTGTCCTGGTAGCGTTTTCCGTAGAGACCCGGATTGGTGTCCAGCCCGAGTTGTTTCACCCCGGCCTCGGTGAGGTAGTTCTCGACCTGAAAATTGGTGCGGATGGTCTGCAGCTCGGCAAAGAGGTCCCCGAGCCAATGGTGGTAGGCGTAGGACACGGAGAAGACTTGGTCGCGGTCAAGATAGGCGCGCAGGACCAGATCGTGACGGTTGAGGTAGTCCATGAGCAACACGTTGATACCAGCACCGTATTGTTCGTCGAAGAGGTTGACCTCGGGTATGAGCTGCAGCGGGACCAAGGTCAGAGAGTAGGGTTTGATCGTGTGTCGAACCGAGGTTGGAGGTGGTTCCGGGGATGGGGGAACGTCTGGTGATAGGGGTTCCGGCGTCGGTTCCGCTATCGGTTCGACCGAACGGCCCAGGAAGGCGCTGTTCTCCAAACGGTAGGATCGGAAGCCGAAACTCGAGAAGGAGGTGAAGAACAGACCATCGGCGTGGGGGTGGGGGAAGAAAGCGCCGCCGATGACGTTGGTGACCTGGGTCACGGTGCCGTCTTCGAGGGAGCGACGGTAGACGTTGAAAATGCCGCTGCGGTCCGAGACGTAATAGACTGCATCACCTTCCGGGGAGAAGACCGGATCGCGGTTCTCGAAGCGGTCGGAGGTCAGGACGGTGGGCGGAGTTCCCTCGAGCGGTTGCAGCATGATGTTCTGCCGACCGTCGAGGTAACGGTAGTAGACCAGGGAGCGACCATCGGGGGAGAATCTCGGAGCATGACACTGCACGGTTTCTGGTAGGGCGACGAGCTCGCTCAGGTGATCTCGAAAAAGGCTGGTTCGGGGCTTGAACGTGCGCAGCTCGAGGAGGCTACTGAGGGCCTCGAGGTGGTCGGGGTCGCCGAGGTGGCTGAAGTCGCCGGCGCTGAGCTCGGAGAACAGAGTGGCGAGTGCGCCGTTACCGCTGACCTTGCCGAAAGGATGGGTGTAGCGCAGGAAGAAGAGGTCGAAGTTCCGTTCGATCGGGTCGAGTTCGAGAGTGCGCACCTGG
>MGSU01000285.1 GCA_001799195.1 Deltaproteobacteria bacterium RIFOXYA12_FULL_61_11
CAAGGGCCTGCCGGTCCAGCGGGTCAAGCGGGAGCTCAAGGTCCTGCCGGTGTTGCTGGCGCTGCGGGAGCCCTGGGGCCGCAGGGACCAGGCGTCTACACCATCTTGAACGTCGAAGCGGTGCATGACGGCGCCAATAAGACCGTGCGCGTGGTATTCGAAGGCCTCAGCGCCGACGCCGACCTCAGCAAGACCAGTCTCCTCTTTAAGAAGACCCTGTACCAGACCGAACTCGACCAGGCCGCCACGGACGGGACGGACGTGAGCTATACGGTCAATGACGACGATGAGCGGGTTCTGACCGTCTATAAGGGCGACTACGGCGCCGGTACGCACAGCACCGGTTCCAGTACCCTGAACGACGGCTTCCTCCAACCCAACGACTTCTTCCTGTTGTTCCTGTCCGGGTTCTCGCATGCCGCTTTCAATGACGAAGACCTCGAGCAAATCGAGGCGTATCTCGACGCCCAGTTCGACATGGAAGGCGCCTTCACGGTCAGCACCGAGGACGCCGGCGGAGGTTTGACCGCGGTTCTCTACACCGCCAAAAAGAAGATCAGCGTGGACGGGTGGGGCGACAAGCTCGACGAGGGCGTGTTGATCGATCCGTTGCCGGAGGGCCTGCTCACCGACGCCGACGGCAATCCCAACCTGGGCGGTTTCCTGTATCTGCTCGAGGACAGCCAGGACTGGATCGACGCCGAACCCTATACCTGCAAGGTCACGGTCAATGATGCCGGAGCAGTTCCCGATAGGGAAGATGGCACGCTCGCGGATAACTCGACCATTACCTTCAATTTCTTCGACGAGGACGATACGCCGGTGCTGATGGACGGGCATGGTCTGGCCGCCGCGATGGAAGCCAAGCTCCAGCTCGCGCCCTTCACCTACGCCGAAGAGGACATCGAGGATACCCTCCTCCGCACCGACGCCACCAGCATCACGGTAACCGTGGACGGCGAGCTCGAACTGCACGCGAACCAGAAGACCGCCACGGCCGGCAAGACCGTGACCTTCGAGGCCTACACCCTCAGCTCGGCCTCGGGCCTGGGAAATCGCAAGGCGGTGAGCTGCCTCATCGCCGACGTGACCGTACCCACCTATACGGTGAGTGCGACCTGCACCATCGACGAGGACAACCGGGTCGAGGAGAACTGCAACATCGTGGTCACCTTCTCCGAGACCATGGAAAACACGGCTGGGGAAGTCGCCGACCGGATCAACGACGTGCTCGAAACAGCCTCGGGTTGCACGAACTTCAACGTGGCTCCCCCCACGGGTAATGCCGCGGTATTCACCGCGACGGTCCCGGCGACCTGCAACCAGGACGGCGTGACCACCCCGGTCAACTTCGCCCTGGCCAACCAGGCTACGGTGACCGATGTGAACCTGATCAAGGTCGCACAAGACCAAACCCTGACCTACGATCCGCCCACGGCTCCGCGCTACGAGATCCGCGTCATCACCACTGTGACTCTGGACGAGGACTACACCGCGAAACCGACCGATACTCTCCAGTTCGGCTTCGACGAGAACATGGAGAACGCCGACGCCGAGATCCGCAAGGCGATCGTCGCGGCAATCAAGGCTTCCCCAGCGGTCACCGGCACGGCCAAGAACGCTCTCACCGAGGGCGATGTTACCGTTGGAGCCTGCCCGGCCGATGGCGGTACCAACTACGGGATCTGGTTGACCGATGACGCCGACGTGTCCCCGGATGTGGCCTTCCATTCCGTGCAGTGCTGGAACCTAGTTCTGCCCGCCGCCACCGACCTGGTGACCTCGGCCGCGGGCATCCGCATCACCCTCGAGGCCCAGACCGATGCCATGGACGACCACGAGATCGACCTGGCCCGCGCCCACAGCAAACCCCTGGTCTACGATCCGCCCAAGCCGCCCACCTTCACGGTGACCGCGACCCAGGGCACCGAAGGGACCGAGGGCAGTGACCCGGCCGACGAGAACGTCTGGTGCGACGGTCAGCTCCAGGAAGGCGACCGGATCGTCTTCACCTTCAGCGAGCCGATGGAGAACGGGGCCAAGGAAGTTGCTCTCGCGATCGTGGCCTGGTTCAACGGCGCGGACGCGAACGGCAGCGGCAACGTCGCCACCACGGACGTCAACCCCGAGACCGGGAACGCCGCGGTCTTCACCCTGACCCTGCCCGAGGGTTCCTACATCGACACCAATGCCGAGAAGAACGTGAATCTCGGCGGCGGGCTGAAGGACCTCAATGACATGGTGCTGAGCCCCAGCTCGGCCACCCTGACCAAGTACGATGTCCTCGAGGCGGCCCTTGCCATCACCAACAACTATATCGCCAAGGACGACCTGTTCATCGAAGAGGACAAGATGGTCATCACCTTCACGCCCTCCGGCTTCGCCCCGCACACCTGCGAGATGAACGATTTCATCACCTTGGGTGCTGTCCAGAAGGCCGTCGACACCCTCATGGGAGCCGAGGTCGCGATGGTCGAGTCCAACGGTGACGGCGCTGGTGAGAATACGCCGGACAATGTCTACACCATCACCATCCTGCCCAACCGCGAATTCGCGCCCAAACCCGAGGGTTCGACCCTGGCCATCACCGGAGCGCAGATCGAATATGCCAAGCGCTTCATCGCCGGAGACGTGGTCAAGGCGAACTTCAACCTCGAGATCGAGGACGCCTCGACCCGCCGCACCGCGGCCTTCAGCGCGAAAGACACCACGGCGCCCAACGCGGCCTTCTACAAGTCGACGGCCGAGTTCACCAAGGGCGTGTGGGAGTTGATCGGCACCGAGGGCATGGGGCATGACTTCGTGTCCTGGGAAGAGTTTGCCGACTTCGAGGCCGTCTTCGATACCAGCCACGATTGACCTTACCCCGCGAGTGCAACCGTTTACGCCTACCGTCCCTTCCCCATCAGTGATGCCCGCAGGGAAGCGGGTACCATCCTTCCCGAGGTCCGGCACTTGAGGTCGTCCATGCAACCAACGGAACTCCTTTACCTCTTCGGCGGCGGGCACGTCGGTCGCGCCCTCGTCAAGGCTCTCTCCGGCACCCGCTTCGAGGTACACATACTCGACGACCGGCCTGCCTGGCTCGACGAGCGCACCGACGGGTTGCCTCATGGTACGGTAAGACACTGTCTCCCTTGGGAGGAGGCCGTCGATCTCCTCCCCCTCGAACGGGCCGAGCACCTCTACGTCGCGATCATGACCTACAGCCATGCTATCGACGACCGCCTCTTGCGGGCAGTACTGGGCAAGCCCATGGTCTATCTGGGGATGATCGGCAGTCGCACCAAGTGGAAGATCTTCTCCCGCGAGCTCCTCGCCGATGGTTTTACCCAGAGCTTGATCGAGAGCGTCCACTGTCCGATCGGTCTCCCCATCGGCGGCAAGCGGCCGGCCGAGATCGCCCTGAGCGTGGCCGCCGAGTTGCTCGACGTCGCTCGGGCCCGGCACAAGGGCTGAGCGCAGGGTTTCCTACTCTTTCTTGCTGCCCCTTTGCATCAATGCAGAAGCAACTTCAGGTTTTTCTGGTGGGAGGTGACTTCGTCTTGCACCTCTCGTATTGGCGAACCCTTGTAGCCCAGCATGAGGACCGGCGAGGTGTGGGGAATGACCGCAGCTCCGACGAGTGGGGTACCGACGGCAAGGGTGGTGCAGGCCGTGCTGTCGAGGGGAAAGACCGCTTCTCGAACCTCGCGGTCAGGTAGCGGGATGTAATGGGCCAAGATGTTACCACCGCCGTAGTGATAGACAATGCAGACGCTGCAACTCCGGGTGAGGGCCACTGCCTTGTGCTCGCCGAGGATGGAGAGGGGGATTTCTTGGGCCGGGGTATACCGTCCCGAGGCAAGGAAGTCTTCAAACCGCTGCAAGGTGATCGTCCAATTCCGAAAATTGGTGTCCTCGTTCAGGGTATTGTTGAAAATGTCCAGGGTCGTTTTTTCTCCCCGCGCCCAGAGGAAGGAGAGGGCATGTTCTTTGTAACTGCTGGGTTTCTTCTTCCTCCCCCACAGAGCCTTCTCGGCATTCTTCAGGGCGGTTTTTCCCTCGAGGGAGCTGCGGAAGACGATCGTGGTGTGTTCCTCGACCATAATGACCCCCGGGATGCATGGATGCTGGTAAGTATAACACGGGTGGACGGCCGATGCTGACAGATGCGGCAAAGGGACCTGTCACCTTCTCCATCCGGACCAGGTGTGCTTGCTCTCAGGTTTCCTGCTCGGGTGTGCTTGCTGAGAGGGAGGTCTGTGGCTGCTGCCACCGTGCGAACCCCACAGGGATATGGGGGCAATGTCATTATTGGCTACGCAGTGGATTTACTAAATAGATACTTTCAGCAGTATTCTGGGTTGCGAGACCAAATCCCTTGACCCTCCTCGGGAACACCGCAAACATAGGAGAACTTGGAAGACCTCTTGGGCTCGCGTATGCTGTAGGCCGCGAAGGCGGCAGATGGATGGCGATTGGGGTAGGAACTCATGTTCGAACAGGTTTTCAAGAACATCGATGACGTCCTCTGGAAAGAGGCGGGCTGCACGACCGAGCTGGATTACACCGAGCAGACCTCGTGGCTGCTGTTTCTGAAGTATCTTGACGGCCTGGAGCAGGACCGCGCCGACGAAGCGGCCCTCGGAGGTAAGCCCTACACCTTCATTCTTGACCAGCCCTATCGCTGGGAAACCTGGGCTGCGCCCAAGGGACAAGACGGCAAGCTCGACCACCATGCCGCACTCACCGGAGACGACCTGCGCGATTTCGTCGACCGGAAGCTCTTTCCGTATCTGCACGGATTCACCCTGCGAGCCTCGGGACCGGACACCATCGACTACAAGATTGGCCAGATTTTCGGGGAAATCAAAAACAAGATTTCCAGTGGTTACAACCTACGCGAGATCATCGACCACATCGACGGTCTGCGCTTCCGCTCTCAGGTGGAAAAGCACGAGCTCTCCGCGCTTTACGAAGAGAAGATCAAGCGCATGGGCAACGCCGGGCGCAACGGCGGCGAGTATTACACCCCACGTCCGCTTATTCGCGCCATGGTCAAGGTGGTTGCTCCAAAGCTGGGGGAAACCATCTATGACGGCGCCTGCGGTTCGGCGGGCTTTTTGTGCGAGGCCTTCGACTACCTTCGGCAAACCAACCCGCAGCGCACCACCGCACAAGACCAGGCCCTGCAGGAAAGGACCTTCTACGGAAAAGAGAAGAAGTCGCTGGCCTATGTCATCGCGATCATGAACTTGATCCTGCACGGCCTCGAAGCCCCGAACATCCTGCACACCAACACCTTGTCGGAAAACCTGGCCGACCTCGAAGAGAAAGACCGCTTTGACCTCATCTTGGCCAATCCGCCCTTCGGCGGCAAGGAGCGCAAAGAGGTCCAGCAGAACTTTCCCATTCGCACCGGCGAAACCGCCTTCCTTTTTTTGCAGCACTTCATCAAGAGGCTCAAGGCCGGGGGCCGGGCGGGCGTGGTCATCAAGAACACCTTTTTGTCCAACACCGACCATGCCTCGGTCAGCCTGCGTAAGTTGCTCTTCGAAAGCTGCAACCTGCACACCGTGCTCGATTGTCCCGGCGGCACCTTCCAGGGTGCGGGGGTCAAGACCGTGGTGCTCTTCTTTGAGAAAGGCACGAAGACGCGCAAGGTCTGGTTCTACCAGCTCGACCCCGGCCGCAACCTGGGTAAGACCAACCCGCTGGGCGACGCCGACCTCGCCGAGTTCATCGCGCTGCAGAAG
>MGSU01000286.1 GCA_001799195.1 Deltaproteobacteria bacterium RIFOXYA12_FULL_61_11
GAACCCGCAGGCCCCGCAATTGGCATTGGGCAAGAGCCCCTCGACGGCGTCGATGCGCGGATCTTCGTAGACGTAGAGGCGTTTGTTGGCGAGCGCCAGGGTGACCGAGAGAAGGATGCCGAGCCCGGTCATCACCATCACCGAGAGTGCTATCGTCCAGAGGTCCATGGCTTACCTGTGCTGGAGGACTGGTAGGTGCGAAGCATCGAACGGACCTGGTTGTCGGAGAAGTCTCAGAAGCGACACCATCAACATCACCAGGGTCGGTTCATGTTGGTGGACCCCATAGCACGCGGGATCAGGGTAAGGCAAACGAAAATCGAGACAAAAATACACACGTTGGAACAGTGGGATAGAATTGCCACAGGTCTCAGCGCAGGGCTGGGAGGAGAGCGGACGAGGGAGGTCAGTCGGGGGAAGGTGGGGTCAGCCCTGGGTGCCGAACTGTTCCAGGTGGCGATAGAAGCGGTAGCGGTTCTCAATGTCCTTCTGAGCCTGGGCGAAGAGCTTCGTCGCGATCTCGGGACGTTCTTTCTGCAGCATGTTGAAGCGGTTCTCCAAGCGGAAATACTCTGCCACAGGAACCTTCAATTCGGTGGTGTCGAGCTTGAGGGCGGGTTTGCCCTGAGCGAGGTTGTCGGGATTATAGCGGTACAGCAGCCACTGCCCGGATTCTACCGCAGCCTTTTGGTGGTCGAGCCCCTCGACCATATCGATACCGTGGGCGATGCAATGGCAGTATGCGATGACCAGGGACGGTCCGCGGAAACGCTCGGCTTCCACGAGAGCCTTGAGAGTATGGGCGTCGCGGGCGCCGAAGGCGACCTGGGCCACGTAGGCGGTGCCATAGGACATGGCCATCATACCGAGGTCTTTCTTCGGGGTGCGCTTGCCGCCCATGGCGAACTTGGCGACCGCGCCGAGCGGGGAGGCCTTGGACATCTGGCCACCCGTGTTCGAATAAACCTCTGTGTCCATGACCAGGATGTTCACATCGCGGCCGCTGGCGATGACGTGGTCCAGACCGCCGTAGCCGATATCGTAGGCCCAGCCGTCGCCGCCGACGATCCACACACAGCGCTTGACCAGGAAGTCGGCCAAGGAATACAGCCGCTTGGACTCGAACGTGGCGAGAGAGGCGAGCGTTTTCTTGAGCTCGGCGACCCGGGTGCGTTGGGCGATGATGCCGGCTTCGTCGTCCTGGGGACTCTCGAGCAAGGCGGAGACCACGGTGTCCCCGAGGCGGGGGGCGAGGTCCTTCAGCAGTTCGCGGGCGTGTTCGGTCTGCTTGTCGATGGCCATGCGGTAGCCGAGGCCGAACTCGGCGTTGTCCTCGAAGAGGCTGTTGGCCCAGGCCGGACCGCGTCCCTCGCGATTCGCCGCCCACGGGGTGGTCGGCAGGTTGCCGCCGTAGATCGACGAGCAACCGGTGGCATTGGCCACAACCATGCGGTCGCCGTAGAGCTGGGTCAGCATCTTGAGGTAGGGAGTCTCCCCGCACCCGGCACAGGCGCCGGAGAATTCGAAGAGGGGTTGTTGGACCTGTTGCTGCTTGAGCAGGTCGGGTTTGATCCGCGAACGATCCAACTCAGGAAGCTCGAGGAAGAAGGCGAAGTTGCGCTGTTCTGCGGCAAAACGCTCAGTTTTCGGCTTCATCGTCAACGCTTTGTTGTCTTTGTTGACTTTGTCCTTGCCCGGACAAACCGCGGCGCAGAGGCCACAACCGGTGCAATCCTCGGGCGCGACCTGGATGGTGTAGTGCATCCCGGCCCAGTCGCGGTCCTTGGTCTGCTTCGAACGGAAGGTCTCCGGCGCGCCGGAAAGTTTCCCTTCGTCGTAGACCTTGTGGCGGATAGCAGCGTGGGGACAGACAGTGGTGCACTTGGAGCATTGGATGCACAGCTCGGGATTCCATTGGGGCAGGTCGAGGGCGATGTTGCGTTTCTCCCAGGCCGTGGTGCCCATCGGGTAGGTGCCGTCGGCCGGGAACTTGCTCACCGGCAGCTCGTCGCCGCGACCGGCGATGATCTCCCCGACGACCTCGCGGATGAAGGCCGGAGCCGAAGCGGGGATCAACGGAGTAACCTCGGGAGCGGCTCCGGTGGAGTGGTCGGTCGAAACCTCGAAGAGGGCCGAGAGGGTACGGTCCACAGCCTCGAGGTTCTGTTGCACGACCGCATCGCCCTTCTTGCCGTAGGTCTTCTCGATGGAGTGTTTGATCGCGGCGATGGCTTCGTCGCGGGGAAGCACACCGGAGATACCGAAGTAGCAGACCTGCAAAATGGTGTTGATGCGGTTGCCGAGGCCGAGTTCCCGGGCCAGGGCAGTGGCGTCGATGGCGAAGAGGCGGACCTTCTTGTCGCGGATCTTCTTCTGACAGGTCGCCGGGAGGTTGGCCATGACCTGGTCCTTGGCCCAGGGCACGTTGAGCAGGAGCACGCCCCCAGGGATGAGATGTTCAATCAGGTCGAAGCGGCGGAGGAACTGGGTTTGGTGGCAACCGACGAATTCCGCCTTGTCGATGAGGTAGGTCGAGCGGATCGGTTTGGGGCTGAAGCGCAAATGCGAGACCGTCATGGCCCCGGACTTCTTGGAGTCGTAGACGAAGTAACCCTGAGCGAAGTTGGGGGTATTCTCGCCGATGATCTTGATCGAGTTCTTGTTTGCGCCCACAGTGCCGTCAGCGCCGAGACCGTAGAACATGGCCCGCTTGACCTCCGGCCCCTCGATACTGAAGGAGCGGTCCACGGTCAGGGAGAGGTTGGTCACGTCGTCGGTGATGCCGACGGTGAAACCATTGCGCGGGGCCTTGGCCTGCATCTCGGTGTAGACGGCTTTGACCATGGCCGGGTTGAACTCTTTGGAAGACAGGCCGTAGCGGCCGCCGATGACCGTGGGCCGTGTGCCCTTCAACCAACCCTGGTGTCCTCCGCACTCGAGCGCGTTGACGCAGTCGAGGTAGAGAGGTTCGCCTGCGGAGCCCGGTTCCTTGGTCCGGTCGAGCACAGCCAGGGTCTTGGCCGTTGCCGGTAAGGCCTGGCAGAACGAGCGTTGATCGAAGGGGCGGTAGAGCCTGACCTTGAGCAAACCGACCTTTTCCCCCTTGGTGTTCAAATAGTCGACGGTCTCGTGGGTGGTTTCGGCGCCTGAGCCCATCATCACCACCACCCGCTCGGCGTCCGGGGCGCCGACGTAGTCGAAGAGCCTGTACTGCCTACCGGTCAGCGTGGCGAAACGATCCATGCAGGCCTGGACCGTTTCCGGACAACGGTCGTAGTAGCGATTGACCGTCTCCCTCGCCTGGAAGAAGACATCGGGATTCTGAGCCGTCCCGCGGATCGACGGATGTTCGGGGGACAATGCCCGCCCACGGTGGGCGATGATGTCGTTCTCGTCGAGCATCTCGCGCATGACGGCGTCCGGGATGAGGGCAATCTTGCCGACCTCGTGGGAGGTGCGGAAGCCGTCCATGAAATGGATGAAGGGGATGCGCGATTTGAAGGTCGCGGCTTGGACGATCAGGGCGAGGTCATGGGCTTCCTGGACCGAATTGGCCGCCAGGATACCGAAGCCGGTGCCGCGCACGGCCATCACATCGGCGTGGTCGCCGAAGATGGAGAGGGCCTGGGCCGCGATGGAACGCGCGGCGACGTAGATGACGGCCGGGGTCAACTCGCCGGCGATTTTATACATGTTCGGGACCATCAGCAGGAGTCCCTGGGAGGAGGTGAAGGTGGTGCTGATCGCGCCGTTCTGGAGGGAACCGTGGAGGGCGCCTGCAGCGCCGCCCTCGGCCTGCATCTCGATGACCGACGGGGTGGTGTTCCAAATGTTATGCTTGCCGTTCGCGGCCCACTCGTCGGACCACTCGCCCATGGCCGAGGCCGGGGTGATCGGATAGATACAGATCACCTCATTGATCCTGTAGGCCACATAGGCCACCGCCTCGTTACCGTCGATCGTCATCCATTCATGTTTGGACGTCATGCCATGCCTCCGTGTGAGAACCTCGGTGCACTTCTCGAATGGGAACAGGCCAGGGCAGGCGGGGGGGCGCAAGCACGCCCGAGCGCTCCCGCGGTCGAGAACGGGCCGCGAGAACCCCGGCGAGGGCGTCCCGGACGTGTCAGGGGCTCGCCGTGCAGCTTTGCTCCTTACTCGATGAGCTAGGGAATGTCAATGCGAGAGCGCGCTTTCCGGCGGAACCGATCTGCGGTCAGCAACCAGGCCGGCAGGAGGACGGTGTCACCAAGCAGGGCGAAGGCGAAGCAGAGAATGAACAACTCGGACATCATGCTGGCCACGGCGAAGTCACTACTCCAGATCACGGCGAAACAGGCAGAGAGAAGAAGGCTGGTATGGAGCATGGCTGTGCCGACATCGCGCAGGGCATTGGCAATAGAGGTGGACAGGTCCAGGCCGACGCGCAGGTGGCGTCGGAGGTGGGTGCAGAAGTGGATGGTATCATCAACGGCAATGCCCATGCCCACACTGCTGACGACGATGATGTTCATGTCCAGGTCATAGTGCATGAGGGCGGTGCAGGCCATGACCAGGACCAGGGGCAAAATATTAACCAGCACGGCCAGGAACCATAACCAAGATAGGCCGGTGACAACGAAGAGGCTCAGGGCCAGCAGTGGTGCGGTGACCAAACTGGTGCGGACGAGATCGTCGGAGAGGGCGTCGATGTGTTCTAGCCAGAGGCGTTTTATTCCGTCGATCCCGCCGGTGAGCCCATGGCGAGCCAGGGCGTCATGGATGCGACGGGCCAGGGCGAGCTGACCGTCGGAATCCACCGCCCTCACCCTGACCTCCAACACGATCTTGCGTCGGTCCGCGGTCAATCCGGATCCCAGGGGACCATAGTTGTAAAGGAAGCGGAACAACAGGCGGTCGAGGAGAAGTCTATCCGCGCCGATGGCATAGGTCGTTCGAGCGTGATCGACCAGGTCGAACATGTGGCTCACCCCGGCAACCCCCGGTACGCTGCGCAGTTCTGTTGCTAGCGCTTTGATCTTGCTTTCTAGTGTTTGGTCCCGCGTCAGGTCCTGCGGAGCGGTGAGGACCACCTCGAGTTCGTCGCCGTAGTCGAACCGCTCGAGCAGGTGGCGCAGCCCTTGGGTGAAATCGTGCTCGGGGCGGAACTTCTCGAAGAAGTCGATGTTGAAGCGGTTTCCCGGCAGTAGGAGCACCGCCACGGCAAGGGCCAGGGCTGAGCTGACAGTGAGACCGAGGTGGTGTTTCTCGATCCAGGAGAACAGGTTTTGGTGAGGCATGGAGAGGGCTGGACTGCGAGGTGTCAGGCGCAATGGCAGGACCTGCAGCAACAGAGGGAGGAAAACCAGGCTGTTGACGAAGGTAATGACCACGCCGAGGGCTGAAAAGATGCCGAGTTGGGTATAGACCGGTGCGCCGGTGACCAGTAGCCCTCCGAAGCCGATCGCGGTGGTGAAGGAGGTCAGGAAACATGGCAGGAACGAGAAACGTTGAGCATGAAGGAGACGGTCGCGTTTGGCGGGGTAGGGATTGTGTTGCGGATGGAGCAAGAGGGTAAGGTAGTGGAGCTGGTCCGAGGTGCCGAGGATCAGGATGAGGATAAAGATGTAATTGGTCATGACATTGACCGGCACGTCGCAGAGGGCCATGCAACCCAGGGTCATGGCCGCACTTTGGAAGAGCACGGTGAGGCAGAGGAGCATCACCGGCACGTGTCG
>MGSU01000287.1:0-2396 GCA_001799195.1 Deltaproteobacteria bacterium RIFOXYA12_FULL_61_11
AGCTCCCCGGTCAGCGGGCCCCTTTTTCATACTCCACGGCAAAAGCGTCGATCACGCCCCAGAGGTTGTTCTTCAAGGCCCTCCGCACCATACCGGCAGGTGCGGTGATCAATCCGTGCCTGGTCCACGTGCCAACCTGCAATCCCATCGACGGTCTGCGCAACAGGGACGCCATTTCGGTCAGATCGAGACGATACGCTACGGCATAGCCGATGGGTTCTTTAGCCCCGGCCATCTTCACCGCCGTAGCCATCAAGTTCAGCTTGAGGGTCGGTGCGTCTTTCTCTTTCTGCTCGGTCAGAACCTCGAGCCCCGTCAATTGTAAGCGTTTCAAAGCGATGGCAGTCACCTCTGCTCGATCGACTCCCTCCCGCTGCAGCTCCTCTCCCACTCCCTCGACGAGGAATTGGATTTTCTTCAACCCGTAATAGATTGGACGATCGTCCCGGGAACCCTCAGCGAAGACCTCACCGATCAAGAGCATAACGACCAGGAACCGCAGCATCCTCCACCTCTCGCTTCTTCTTCGCAGGCGGGGTCAGGAATACCATGTCCGGTTTCTTCGGGCAATGTCGATCACGTACTCCAATGATTCGCACCGAGGTCGCGAGTCAGTGCGAGGGCCCCTATCTGCTCATCCATACTCCCCAACCAGCAGAGCAGAACCTCGATCCCAAGGGGCAACCTCACCCCTTCAACCGAGACACACGTACCAACTACCACCCCTCTCCCATCTCACCCCGTCTCCCGAGACTCATCTGCCAACTACCAACCCTCTCCCATCGGGAGAGGGGTAATGATTGCAAATAATTGCAGTCGAGAGGTGAGGTTTTTCCGAAAGAACTCCCAAAGTATCAAAAACTGATCACCACCGGCGCTTTTGCTTCCCTGCAGCGACGGTAGGCCTGCCTCCCTGCAGTCATCACCGGCGCTTTTGCTTCCCTGCAGCGACGGTAGGCCTGCCTCCCTGCAGTCACGGCCGCACACAACGCGCGTAGACGTTGCTATCCTTGCTGCCGTAGCTGACGTAGCCGTAGTCGAAACCCACGCTCCACGCGTCGTCGGTGCCGCCGACGAGGGACGACGACGACCAGAACCACCCCGTCCCCGCGTTCGGGAAATCTGAGGCCGGGTCGTACTTCCCGTAGTGGATCAGGCTGGCCAGCTCGTTCTTGTTCGGCAGACGCCAGTCGGTGTGCCCACCGTAGCTGAGGCCCTCGCAGTGGGCCAGGGCCTGTTGCCAGGTAACCTCAGAAGCGTACTCGGAGGTCCAAGAGAGGCCGGTCGCCTCGTCCAGGACCACGACCTTGCCCTCGACCGTGGTCTCGACATAGCGGGCCAGAGCCGGAAAAGCGAACAAACACCAACCGAACAGTACCAGGTATTTCATAGGACCTCCTTGCTACCTCACCCCATCGGGTGAAAATCTCTTCCTATCAACCACCCCTCTCCCACTGGGAGAGGGGTAACGATTCCAAACGACTGCAATCATGGGGTGAGGTACCTCACCCCGTCAACCGAGACTCAAGTACCAACCACCACCCCTCTCCCACCTCACCCCGACAATCGAGACTCACGTGCCAACCACCACCCCTCTCCTTGGGCAAGGAGAGGGGTAACGATTCCAATCTCCTGCACTCGCAGGGTGAGGTAGAAAGAAAACCAAAGTATCAAAAACTGATCACCACCGGCGCTTTCTGCCTCCTGCACGCCGCTGGAGGCCTGCTTCCCTGCAGTCACCCCGACGGCGTTTGCCTCCTGCACGCCGCTGGAGGCCTGCTTCCCTGCAGTCACCCCGACGGCGTTTGCCTCCTGCACGCCGCTGGAGGCCTGCTTCCCTGCAGTCACCGCCGCACACAACGCGCGTAGTAGGCGAAGTAGTCGTCGTCCTTACCGCTGGAGCAGACATGGCCGTAGTAGAACCACACGCACCACGCTTTGCCAGAGTCGTTGACGCGGGACGACGACGACCAGAACAATTCACTCGACATGCTCGGGAAGGCCACCGGGTCGATGGCTGGGTCGTACCGGCCGTTGTCCACGATTGAGAGCAGCTCGTGCAGGGTGGGCAGGCGCCAGTCGCTGAAACCGCCGTAGCTGAGGCCTGCACAGTAGTCGAGGGCCCCCTGCCAGGTGTAGGTGCTGCCGGAGAGGTCCTGCTGCCACATGAGCCCGGTCGCGGTATCGGTGACGAGATTCTGCGGGTTGGTGCCGCTGATCGTAAAGCGGTCGGGGACGATAAAGGCGTACTGGGCGTCCTGGCCGCAGAAGGCGAGCGGCGTCTCGTCGCCACAGACGGGCGGAATACCGCCCACCGTGGAGCATTCGACGCTAGAGTTAGCATTGTAACAACCTGTCTGACCGGTAGGTACCAGCGGGAAGTACCACTCGAACAG
>MGSU01000287.1:2408-5724 GCA_001799195.1 Deltaproteobacteria bacterium RIFOXYA12_FULL_61_11
GCCTGAGACGTCGGGTTCTGTTTCATCGTCACTCAGTTCGACCCATGCGATCACCTGGAGTTCGAACCACTGACTACCCATCAGCCCGGCGCTGTCCAGGACAACCAGCCCAAGCTGCTGTTGGGAACCCACGTCTTCTTCGGTCGGCAACCATTGCAACAGGCCGGTCGAACGGTCGAGAGAAAACCCGACCGGGCCGAGCAACGGGTAGTAGAGGTAGGGTGGTAGGCCCCCCTCGACCTCGACCTGATAGCTCAACCCCGTGCTGGTATCGACTTCGCTGGGCGCTTGAGCCACGATCCGCGGTACGTCGAGTACCCCGACCCCAGCAGGTCCTTGCTCTCCCTGTAATCCTTGCGGCCCCTGCGCCCCGGTCTCACCCTGCGCTCCGTCAGCCCCGGTGGCCCCGTCCTGCGCCAACACCTGCCAGGCAAGGCCGTCAAAGACGTAGGCCCCGCCGTCTGTATCATTATAATAGGCGTCGTTGAGAGCAGGCCCGATCGGGTCCTCGGCAAGCGTGCCCAGCCAGGTGAGAGCAAGGCCCGGCTCACCAGGCTGACCATCTGCACCGTTCGCACCCGGTTCACCCTTAACCCCGGTAGATCCCACCGCTCCGTTCGACCCGGAAGACCCGGTCGGTCCTTCCGGCCCGATCTCACCCTGGTCCCCCTTTGGCCCCTTCGGCCCCTTCACCGCTGCCAAGAACTCCTCGTCTTCCTTCAACCGCCTCGTCACCTCGGCGGTCAACTCTTCCTGCGTGATCGCCCCTTCTTCCTGCAATTTGAGCAGTTCCTCGAAGGTGTAGCCGGAGAGGTCGCCAACGGTGGTAGGCACGTCGGCGGAGGTGTTCTCGGCACCCGGTTCACAACCCCCAGCAAACCCCAGCACGAGCAAGACAACGAGTAGCGACCACGACATGGCAACACCTCCAGACTTCGGTACGAGCAACGGGCCGCCCGGGTTCGGGCGGCCCGCGAGAAAGGAGTTTGATTGAAAAAAAAAAACAACAACAAGAAAAAAGTGACCTCACCCCAGCGGGCCAGCTTCCTGCGGCCCGCTGGAGGTCGGCTTCCCTGCCGTCACCCCGACGGCGTTTGCCTCCTGCACGCCGCTGGAGGTCGGCTTCCCTGCCGCCACCCCGTCAACCGAGACTCATCTGCCAACACCCACCCCTCTCCTTGGTCAAGGAGAGGGGTAACGATTGCAAATGATTACACCCGCGGGGTGAGGTTTTTCTTGCTACCATGATCAACATTGCGTACTCTTGGTGATCAATAAACCAGGAGAAGTGATCATCATCTGCTCATGACCAGGGTCAACGTTGCCGATTTCAAACGCGCCATGGGTGAGTATCTCACCAAGGTCATCGACGGAGAAGAGGTCATCGTCATGAAACGGGAGGTCCCGGTAGCCAGGGTCGTGAAGTACGAAGCCGAGCGGGGATCGGGCCTGACGATCGCCGGCCCCAGCATCGACCTGGGTCCCGTGCTGCGCTCGCTCGAGAACCTGCCCCGCTCGACCATTGACCCCTTGGATCTCCTTGCGGAGGATCGAGGGTGATCCCGTATCTCGACAGTTCGGTCGCACTCCGCCACCTTCTCGGCCAACCCGGCAAGCTTGACCTGCCGCTGGAGCGCCCCATCTACACCTCGGAAATCCTCTTCGTCGAATGTGCCAGGGTGCTCGACCGCGTCCGTTTGCTCGATGGTCCCCCAGCAGCGGTGATCGCGGCAAGGCTCACCGCACTGCAACGATTACGCGCCGCCTTGAAGGTCGTAGCCCTTGATCGAGCGGTCTTACAACGGGCTGGCGAGGCATTTGCCACCCCTTTACGCACCCTCGATGCTATCCATCTTGCAACTGCCTTGCTGCTCAGCGTCGAGCTAGGTGAAGCGTGCGAGGTACTGACCCATGATCATCAACTCGGCCACGCGGCCCTGGCCCACGGCCTGGAATTTCGCTGCACCTGAGCCCCCACCTCACCCCGTCAACCGAGACTCACGTGCCGACAACCACCCCTCTCCCCATGGGGAGAGGGGTAACGATTCCAAACGACTGCAATCATGGGGTGAGGTGAATTCCAGGTCTGGGGCATTTCAGATGCGACTGGGATACCGACGGGCTTGAGCGTTGGAAACCCGGGTTTCAGCGAGCCGAACTGACGACGGTGGTTCCGCGGGGGACGTCGAGGATGATCTTTTTCAGTTCCGGGGAGAGGCGGTAGCGGTCGGGGTGCTGGGCCATCTCCGCGCCGAGCAGGGTTTCGCCGCCGACCTGGATGATCATGGGCATGCGCCGCCGCACGTTGACCAGCTTCTTTAAAGAAGGTTCGTCGATCTGGTTGCCCTTGCCGCCGAGGATGGTCTCGGGCCGGGGCATGAAGCGTTTGTCCTCGCACAGGTGCGGCGGGTACACGGTGATGATCGGCTCTTCGCTGCCCTCATCGAAGCCCAGGACTCCGAACATGCGCTGACAGGGCCGGCCGCTCAGGCGAGCCCGGTTTTGGGTCGGGGTCTCGTGAATACTGCCCTGCAGCATGAGCTCCCGCTGGAACAACCCGGCCTCGGTAGCGATGGCCTGGTTGAAGGCCTCGGAGTACCGCCGCCACTCCTTCCAGTCGAAGCCCGGAGTTAGGTAGAACACCGGCCAGGCGAACCCGCTCTCCGCCATCTCGAAGTTGAGCAGCAGGGTCCCTTGTTTGCCCCTGCGCTCGCCCTTGTTGCTCACCTCGATCGTGCCGATGAGCCGACCGTAACTGTCCACGGCAGAGGCTCCGGTGGTCACCGTGCCCTCGATCGAGGACCCAATCACTTTACCCTGGGGGTTGAGCACCTTGAAAAAACCCTTCTTGCGTGTGTCGTGCTCGTCATCCCCGGTCGACATGTCCGTGATCACCACCCCGAGCAGCTCGGCCATGGCCTGCCGCGCCTCTTTCCCTCCCGGCTGCGGCTTGTTCGGCCGGAACACGGACTCGGGCGTGTCGTTGTGCAGGAACCGCACGGTCCACTCCTCGTACTGCGTCCCGTCCGCGTACCACTTCATCGGCTTCTTACCCGCGATCTTCACCGCCACCGTGTCCCCGTCCAGGATGCGCACGATCTTGACCTTATAGCTCGTCCGGGGCTTGAGCACCCCTTCTTCGTACCAACCCACCTTGTCCGGATTCTCGGGCTCGAACTCGTGCGTCTCCACGAGGTCGGTCAAACTCTTGGGCAGGAGCCGCGAGGCCTCCGTTGGTTCCACGATGCGATACGTGTAGCCCAGGTCGATCGCGTCCTTGAACGTCGCCACGTTGACCGCCCCAGCCACGTCCTTG
>MGSU01000288.1 GCA_001799195.1 Deltaproteobacteria bacterium RIFOXYA12_FULL_61_11
CGAGCGGTACTTTGTTCGCAAGCCCTGCCCGGCGACGAGGTGCGCGTCAAGGTCGACAGGGTTTCGCGAGGCTTGATCCAAGGACGCGTTCACGAGCTCCTCTTCTCGGGCGGCAAGCGCTATCGCCATCCCTGTCCTCACGAATTCCATTGTACTGGCTGTCCGCTCTTGTCCGCATCGCCGGAGTTCGAACAGCGCTTCAAGCTGCACAGGATCGAGACCGCCCTGGCTTCTTGGCCGGAACGGCCCGCTGTACCTGAGCTCGAAATTCCGACCGAGCTTTTCGGGTACCGACGCCTGGCGAAACAGGTGTTCCAAGCTGGCCCGCGAGGAGCGACCTTGGGCAGTTTTGTCGCCGGCACTCACCAAGTGACCTCGAACCGTGGCTGCCCGATACTCGCCCCGGACCTGGCCGAAGCCATCGCTAGAATAGAGTACACCCTGCGCCGAGCCCGCGTGCGCGTCGCGGGCGATCCGGCGGCCAGCGGCTTACGTTATCTGACCCTCCGAGGTAATCTTGCCGGCCAGCAGCTCCTTCTGCGGCTGACCTCCATCGGTCAGCCCTCTGCCGCTCTGCCAGCCCTGGTAAACAACCTGCTTTCCGACGTGCCTGGACTGACCGGTATCGTCCTGGCCTCGACCGGAGCGGAAGAAGGCAATGTCTTCGCGGGTAAGGTCGTACACACGATCGGTACCTCGACCGTGACCGAACACCTCGGGGCCTACACCTACCGCTTCGGCTCCGAGAGTTTTTTCCAGGTCAATCCGCTCGCGGCCGCCAGATTGTTCGCCTTGGCCGGGGAACTTGCCGGTACGGGAGAACGCTGCCTCGAGGCCTATGCCGGGGTCGGGGCCATGACTCTACCTCTGGCCGCACGCTACTCGGAGGTCCTCGCGCTCGAGAGCGATCCGGCGGCGGTGACGGCTCTCCGCCGCAATGCCGAAGCCAATGGCCTGGGCAACCTCCACGTGCTCGCCGGCAAGGTCGAGGAGACGCTGGCAGCGGCCCTCGAAAGCCAACGCCCCGACCTCGTGCTTGCCGATCCACCGCGCAAGGGTCTGGGCATCGGCACGGTCGAACAACTCGGCCGCTCAAAGGTCCCGAGAGTGATCCTGCTCTCCTGCGATCCCACAGCCCTGGGCCGGGACGGCGCCGGCCTTCTCTCCCAAGGCTTCAAGGCAACTCGCCTGGTAGCACTGGATCAATTCCCCCGCACCGCCCATGTCGAAACCGTGACCCTCTTCGAGCGTTGAAACGCATTGACCCGGTCTCGCCGCGAAGCTAGGCTGACAAGAACCCACCGATGGTTACCCGATATGCCCTCCCGCTTGCTCGCGCCATGCTTGTTCATCCTCGGCCTCCTCGGCTCGAGCTTGCTGTTCTTCCTCTATCTCTACCCATCCCTCTCCACAGAACCGCCCCCCAAGGTAGCTCAGCGCACCTCGGTAGTCCTGATCACCTTCGACACCATGCGGTCGGATCACCTCTCTCTGCATGGCTATCCGCGCACGACCACTCCGACCCTCGACTCCCTGGCTCGCCACGCCGGCGTCTTCAACAATGCGATGTCGCCCATCCCGCTGACCTACGCGGCTCACGTCTCCATACTCTCAGGGCTCGAGCCGGCCAACCACGGGGTTCTGTCCAACCCGGACCCGATACCTGCCGGGATCCCCATGCTGCCCTCGATCTTGGCCGCACGGGGCTACCGCACTGCGGCAGTGGTCAGCGGCAGGACCTTGCACTCGCGCCTCACCGACCTCAGCCAACACTTCCACCACTACGAGGACTCCTTTCGCGGTGAGGAACGCAACGCCGAACTGACCACGACCACCGCCCTGAAGGTACTCGCAACCATCTACCGGGATCCCTTCTTCCTCTGGGTCCACTACTTCGACCCCCATGCCGATTACGCACCACCGAGAGATGCAGTTTCCTCCTATTATCCTGGCCACGCGCCCGAGACCTTCGTCCTGCATTCCCTGATCCCTGGGCACGAGGCCCGCGGCCTCCTCTTCGCCCGGCCCGAGTTCCAAGACCGACTCATCGCCCAGTACGACGGCGAGCTCGCCTTTGCCGATCGTTGGTTCGGCAGCCTGCTCGACGAGCTCGTGCGTCGCAACCTCTTCGAAGACCTCCTGCTCGTGGTCACCGCTGACCACGGCGAAGGCTTGACCGAACGCGGGGGCCTCTTCGACCACTCGGAATATCTCCACCATGCCGCCCTGGCAGTGCCTTTGTTGGTCAAACCGCCGCGGTGGCACCACTCGCGACGAATCAATCAGGTCGTCGGTCTGATCGACCTCGCACCCACGATACTCGACTACCTCGAGATCGAAGCCAACCCGGCAATGCAGGGTCAGTCGCTACGCACCCTGCTCGAGGACAATCCCAGCGGCTGGCAAGAGCTTTATTACGCCAAACTCTTCCGCGGTTGGGAAAATACCCCTCTACAACAACAGACCGTGGCGGTGCGCAGGAGGAACGAGAAAGCAATACTGACGTATCTCAACGACAATCGTACCGGGAGCCGCCGCACCATGAGCGAAGAACTGTACCTGCTCGACCTGGACCCGGGTGAAACTCGCGATCTCGCGGCAACCCAGCCCCAACTCCTGACCGAGTTGCGTACCTTGGCCGAACACTGGGAGGCCGGCCGAGACCATCAGCTACCGCGAGAGGCCCCTCCCCTGCCTCCGGACGAGCACGAACGCCTGCGTTCCCTCGGGTACCTCCAGTGACCCCAGCCTCCCTGCAACCAACCCACGACCGCGACGAGAAGAACTCGAAACCCGCGATCCTCGGCTTTATCTCGTTCGCCGTCATGCTCTACGAACTGAGTGTGGTACGCTTGACGAGAGCCTTCATCTGGTACCACGGTGCCACCTCGCCGATCGCTGTATGGCAAGAATTACCATGATTGCAGTACGTTCGAGATCAACCTTCCTCTGCCTACCCCTGGGAATAGGATGCTACTTCGTCTATCAAGCACTCTTCCCCATTAGCTTCGACCTCGACGCAATGAACCACCGTTTCTTCGGCAGTGATGGCGAATACATCGTCCGGCACTACCTTGAGGGGATCAAGGAGAACCAGGCCGACCATCTGCTCTACCATGCCATAGCAGATCTGTTCCACGGGCAGGGGACCATCCCCCCGGCCCATGTCGTCGAGCTCCATCGCTACCTGAGCGCGAGCAGTGGTGCGATTCTGGTCAGTCTTGCCTTCCTGTTCGTCCTCTTTCTCGGAGGAGGACTATTCCTGGCACTCGCTCTCGCTCTCCTGCTCGGGGGAAACACCAGTGTGTTGTACTTCTCTTCGACCGTGGAAACCTTCTTGCCAAGTCTGCTATGGGGTTTCTCTGCCTGTTTCCTGACCTTGAGGTTGGTACAGGCACCGAGGTCTTGGCTCCTCGCCGTCGCCTTGGGCACCTGTCTGGGGTTGGCCTTTCTCTTCCGCAGCGATGGCATTCTTTTCCTGTTCTTGATCGTCCTGCTGCCCTGGCGTTCGGGCTTGAGTATCTCCAGCTTGACCGCACTCCTGCTCGGAGGTATCTGCGTAGGTGGGTTGGGTTACATGATCCTGGCCTGGAGTATCCACGACGTACCACCATCCGAGATCCTCCCCTGGTTGTTCGGCAGCATGCGACGCCCCCAGGTCCTCACCGGTCAATGGGGTTCATTCTCAAACTTCACTCCCGACAACCTGAGTGCAGTGTTTATCAACCATGTGCTCTTCTCAATACTTCCTCCGGAACCGACCAGCATCGGGAGGTTCTCAGATGTAGCTCATTACCACCTCCTTGCTTGGCCACTCGTCCTTGCCCTCGTCGCCCTGATTATCTCCGGTCTTTGTAGCCCCTCCCGCCTCTTGCCCCCCTCAGCTAACCCCTTGCGCAAAGCCGCAATGCTCTGGTTCTTCCCGCACCTCCTCTTCGCCCTCTGGTTGGGCCCCCACGAGCCGTTCCTGTTCTCGATCCTGAATACCCCTGCCCTGTGGTTGCTCTGCTGTCGAGGAGGGCTGTTCCTGACCCAACCCTTTGCAGGAAAACAAGCAAAGCTACGAACAACGATCCTCGTGATGCTGTGTCTGGGCCTATGGGCACACAACCTCCTACTTTTCATCTTTCCCTTGGCCTCTGGACAGATCTGGTAGATGGCAGCAGAGAATATGAAGCGGGTGGCTTGGTATTTCAGGATCAGGGAATGAAGAATGGGAGGTTGCATGCCGCTAGTACTACCGCGAGGAGGAAGAATACCGCACGTCCCGAGAAACCCCGCGTGTGCAGCAACGGCATGGTCAGTATAACGGCAAGTGGGGGAAGCAGTGGGGCAGAAACCAGGAAAGTTTCATGTGGGGCTACCCCGTAGAGCACACACAAACGGCCACCGAGCATGGCACAATAGGCGCCTGAGAGCCAATCCCATGAACGAAGCAGACGAAGAATGAGGAACCCCCAGCCCACGATGAGGCAAAACAGGAAGACCGTTCCTGGCAGGGAAGTACCATACGTCGTTATGGTCGGTTCGAAATAGCCAAAGTACGGCGGGTGATACATGGGTTGGGCGAAGGCCACAGTATGGGAAGGCAGGGCGAGGGGCTGTACCAATAGCCCGAGGAACAAGCACTGCAACGGCCGATCCGTGACCAACCTGCAGTAGTAGTTCTTGGCCGTGAACATGGAATAATACGCCCAGAGGTTCTCACCTCTCAAGAGGAAGAGACCCTCGAGCATCGTATAAGCAAGGGCCAAACCGAGAAATCCTGCCAATACGTGGCGCGTGGCCACGAGAACACTTCGCTTCCTGAGCTGCATGGCATGAGCCAAGGGTATCACGACCAAGGCAGCACACAGGATATCGCTCAAAACCGCACAGCAATACAGGAGGATCGCCCCTGCAATCGAACCCCAAGTCGTCCGGTCTCGATGATGTTGTACCCAACACAGATAGGCAGTGGAGAAAAAGGTACTGACAATTCCGGATTCAGGGGTAGTAGCAAAGAACAGGAAAGATCCCGAACATCCGCAGAACAGGGCCAGAGCAGAGGCAGTAAGCCGCCCCCCTCCGAGCAGTAGGCCCAAAGCATACACCAGAACAACGCAACCCGCACCACACAGGGCAAAAGGCAATTTCTGGGCTAGGAGCGGGGACAAGAGGGCACTCATCTGCGAATACCATGAACTATACAAAACCAGAAGTACCTGCACGAGCGGGTGTCGCGAAGACCACCATGTCGAATCGGGAGCCCCCGATACTATTCTGACATAGACCGGCGTGTCGGCTCCACAGGCCTGATCATAGAAAGAGACACTAGCGACCCTGATCTGATTGAGATGGAGGTAGAGCAAGAAGAAACCAGAGAACAGGAGAATACCTGGAAGAAGCTTTTTAGGGCTTCTTGATGTCAAGGGAGACGCCATCACATCCTGATCAGATCGGCGTACATGGTTAGGACTGTTCCCTTTCTCGAAGTAGCTGTCAATCATCCAAGAAAAACGTCAGCAGTGAAGAGCGAAGCACCAAGAGGCAGGAACTCACGAGCGATCAGGGGAGGAGAAGAAGGAAGGAGGATGGGGAGAGAAACAGAAGGCGCAGAGGTAGCGTTGAAGAACCGAAAAGGGAGCACTTGCTGTAATGCGGGTACAGGTTTCGAAGGGGGGTAGTCTTGAGCACGCGGTACCGATCAGGAGGAGTCGAAGGAAAAGCGAATTTGGAAAGGTTGTCTGAGGAAAGCAGAGAAGTGCTCGAAATCAAAGGGGCAGGTTCGCCAGGCTTCAAGGACCAGCA
>MGSU01000289.1 GCA_001799195.1 Deltaproteobacteria bacterium RIFOXYA12_FULL_61_11
AGGAGGTACTGCCGAGCGTGGTCGGTACACTGCCAGTAAGCATGTACCAGGGCGCCGTCGTGGTGGCGGCAGGGATGCCGACCTCCAGCGGCGTGGTGGGTGCATGGCTGCACCCCTCTAGCAGGCCGCAGGAAGCAGGCCTGTCAGGCAGGAGGCAAGCGCCGTCGGAGAGTAGCAGGTCGCGGCGGACGCGGGTATTGGTGATCAGGCTCATGGGCGGGAAGCAATGGAAAAATCGGGCCACCCATTTTCCGTTGCAATAGCTTGTTATTTTTATTGTATGCTTGAAAGTGATCGTTCCATTTCGAAAAGGCGATTCGCTCTTATGGGAAAACATTTAATGGGAAAACATTTCGATACGTACGAGCATCCATGCTCTCGACTTTGAAGCACGTCTACGACAAGGGGTAACGGACTCGCTTTCGCAACCTTTCTGCGGTACGGTCCTCTCTGGGGAACTCGTGTAATGGTCGTCCATGCTCCCCTTTATCTTGACCCGACATGCCGAACGTGCCCTCGAGAAGCGCGCCATCGCCCTTTCTTGGGTTGAGAGAGCCATTCTTCAACCGCTACGCTGCGAGGTCGATCGTTTCGAACCGACCTTGGAACATCGCCTGTGTGTCATCGAAACGAGAGAAAACAGAGTGCTGCGAGTAATTATCGATGCCCGGTCTGTACCGGTGAGAGTTATTACCGCATATTTTGACAGATCACTGCGAGGTACACTATGAAGCTCATCGTTGATACGACTGCCGACGCGCTGTACTTGACTCTCGATGAGACCGCGGTGACGGAATCGGTCGAACTGGCCCCTGGCATGATCGCTGACTACGATGCGCGGGGTTTGATCGTGGGTCTGGAGTTGCTGCATCTCTCCCGGCGTAGCCCCGGGATCAACGTGCACCAATTGCTGTTCGAGACTCAAGGTCCGCATGTCCCTGCCAAGAGCTGAGCTGGGTGTCTCTGGTCCTCGACGTAGTTCACCCACTTCTCCAACCGACTGGATCTTCGGGCATCAAGCAGCGCTGTTGGAAGCCTGGGAACTGGCTCAGCGTCATCAACCCTTGCCCAGGATACCTGAAGTATGACTTCAGTCTTGGGTGGATTGCAGGTTGATTATCTCCACATTGGGGTGGCACCGACGGGGGTCCCCCGCCACGCGCAAGGATGAGCATGGTGGGGGTGAGAGGTGACAGGACCCCTTACCTCGTTAAGACTGAAGAGTTACTACCTGAAGCAGAACATGATTGACCTTGTGAAAGCGGGTATTCTGAAAGCGGGTATTCTCCCCCACCCCCGAGCAGAGCTGAGTGCAACGGTCGACGAGATCAGACGATAACCGTGTCGAGGAACTGCTTGTTGACCGCGAAGGGGAGGAGGTGCTCGTAGTCTGCGAGGGTCGAGGCGTGGGGTAGCCGGGAGAACAGGACACTTGTCGGCAGTTGGTCGAGGCGGTAGCGGCCCTTGAGTTCGCGAAACAGAAGCTCAATCTGCCACTGGAAGCGGTAGACGGCGCCGATCCCCGGCTTTGGAGGTACCAGAGGAAGCCGAGGACGGTCAGCAGCATCATGGTGAGGGCGAAGGGGTAGCCGAGGTGTCGGCCTCACGTATTCGGGTTGGTCAGCCGTACCAGGGTTCGAGACCGCCTAGGCGGTGGAGCGAGCGGGCCGAGGCAAGGGCGACCGCGGTAGGGTCGCCGAGGAGGACGAGCTGGCGCTTGGCTCTGGTCAGAGCGGTGAAGAGCACCTCCCGGCAAAGCAGCGCCGAACCGTGGTCCCGGGGTAGTACGAGGAGAACCCGTTCGTGCTCGGAGCCTTGGCTCTTGTGGACCGTGGCGGCATAGGCCGGGACGCAGCGTTCGAGTAGGACTTCCCCTCCGAGGTGTAGTTCAGGGCCTCGGGCAAAGGCCGCGAGCGGGGACCCATGCTCGTCGGCGACGACCAGGCCGAGGTCTCCGTTGGCCAGGCCATGTTCCGGCAGATTGACGGTCAGCAGCAAGGGGAGCCCAGGCCACCAACGCCCGGAGCGCCACTCGGGAGGCCTCCAAGCTTGGGAGAGACGAAGGTTGAGGGTGTCGCAGCCGAGGTCGGTGGTCCGGTGGAGCGTTAGAACGCGCCGGCCGGCCAGAGCCTCGAAGGCCGAGGCGAGGTCGCCTCCCGCGGTCCAGGCCAGTGCGGCGCTCGTCAGACTGTGATGGAGCGGCAGCAGCCAGTCGTGGAGCAGGGGGAGCGGTTGGGGGGGATTCACGAGGAAGACCCCGGCCTCGTCATCGCCGGGCAGGGCTTCGCTCCGAGCGCTGTGCAGCCGGGCCAGGATCGTGGCTTGGTCTCCGGAGCGCACGGCCTCGGCGAGTTCCTGCACGGCGCCGATCGAGCGGTGGGAGCGATTGAGGCGTACGAAGCGGTCCCGCGAGTTCTGAGGGGTTGCGTTTGCACTGGGATTTTCCGGGAGTTCAAGGGGGCAGGGGAACACCCGACCGGCGAAGCGGAGGAAGGCCTCACCGAAGGAAGGGGCGAGGGAGGCCGGGAACAGGTCCGCGGCGATCGTGCCTTCGCCGACGGAGGGGAGCTGCTCGGGGTCGCCGACGAGCACCAGTCGACACCCGGGGCCGACGGCCTCGAGCAGAGCGGCCATCAGCGGCAGGTCCACCATGCTGACCTCGTCCACCACCAGCAGCCGTATCGGAAGGGGGTGGTAGCGGTTGTGCAGGTAGCCGCCGCGGGGATGGTAGTGCAGCAAGGCATGGAGGGTGCTGGTGGGCACGGCGCGCACGAGGGCGGCCCTGACTGGGTCGAGCCGGTGGGCGCGCTGTTCCAGGGCCTCGGCCAAGCGGCGGGCGGCCCGACCCGTGGGCGCGGCGAGGGCGACTTCAGAGGGGACTAGGCCCAACCCGAGCATGGTCTCGACCAACGCGCCGATGACCGTTGTCTTGCCCGTGCCGGGACCGCCCGAGAGCAAGGTCAGCTCCGAGTGTAAGGCCATGGCGATGGCCAGGGCCTGGCTTCGGTCCAGGGAACTCGCCGGAGCGAGGGCATCGGAGAGTCCCTGCGGCGAGAGAGAGGCCAGTGTTGCCAGCAGTGGGTCGTGTTCGGGCAGGTCCTTCGCCAGCACGCGGAGCCGAGTTTGCACCTCGCGGTCGAGCAGGTAGTGGCGCTGGAACCACAGCCGGGCTCCCTCAGAGTTGGCCTGGTATACCAGGGGCCGGTCCGCAGCCGGGGACCGTGCGATCAGAGTAGCGTAGCGTTCCGCGGCGAGGGCGTCTAGGAAATCGGCCGCGGCGGCGCGAGGTTCACGCACCAGCACGGCCAGGGAGGCAGTCAGGGAGTGCCGGTCCAGGTCGAGACACGGACTGCCTCCGCGCAGGGCCTCGAACAGCATCAAGAGGACCGCCGCGGGTGGGGCTTCGGGAAGACCCGAGAGGAGGAGCAGGTCTCTGAGGGTGAGGAGGTCTTCCAGTTCCACCCGCACCGGCAGTCGCAGGCCTCCCGCGTCCGGATCCTCGTGCAGGTGGAAGCGTTGCGGGTCGGGCAAGAAGGAGCGGCGGTCGAGGTGGGCCGGCGCGAGGTCCAAGCGTCTCATCGGCCCCCCCCTGTCCTGAGCGAGAGGTTGCGCAGCCAGGTTTCTCGGTTGTCCGCTGCCTGGCCTTCCGCGGTGTGGAACACGCCTGCTTGTCCCTCGTCGTCGAGCCCCCTCAGAAACAGGTAGAAACTGCCGGCGAAGTGGTCTTCGGGTTTGAAACCGGGAACCAGGGCGAGGTGGCGGAGGGCTGCCAGTGTGTAGAGATGGTGTTGGAGGACGTAGGCGTGCTGCTTCATATAGCGCTGCAACGCTTCTGCGCCGTAACCTTCCTCGACCAGATTGGTCTTCCAGTCCACGAGGCCGTAACGGAACGCACCGTCCGGTCCGCGGTAGCGGAAGAGGAGGTCGATGAACCCGTGGACCCAACCTCGGCGACCGCCGGGGGGCAGGGGAAAATGGAATTCGACCTCGGTGAGGCGGTCCTCCGGAGCGAGGCGGCAGAGGATTGTCCGGTCCTCGCCGAGCGGGGTTCGGAGGGCGCGACGCAGGATCGCCGAAGCGGCGACGGTCAAGTCCTCGCGAGGCTTGCCGCGGGGTACGAGCCCCCGCCGGGTGACCTCGTCACCGATCCAGGTGTCCAGGTCCACCGGGGGGGGGTGGTGAGCAGGATCGCCTTCCTGGGCGAACCAACGGAAGTCCGCGTGCTCGAAGAGGTGATGGAAGAACAGGCCGGTCGCGGTCCCCGGAGGAATGACCCCGGGCGCGATGGCGGCGCGTTCTTCGAGGGGGTCGAGCTTGCTGTCCGAGGCCTCGAGCGACTCCCGGCTCGCCGCGGCTAATCCCGAGAACGACGTGAGCAGGGGTCGGCGCGACGGATTGTTCGGCGGTGCGGGCAAGACTGCCTCCGGCACGGCGCCGGTAGTTCCGGTTGCAACCGGAGGGGCTGTCCACCGTCTCGGGTTTTCGGCGAGGGGAGTGAGCACGGTCACGGAAGGAAGCCCCTGGGAGGCAAGGGCGCCCGTGGAGCGGTGCAGGAAGGCCAGCGTGGAGACAGCCCGGCCGAAGCCGCCCTTCTCGTTGGGAAGGAGGTACGGCAGATAGAGGCGGACGGCCGCTCGGGTGCAGGCCACGTAGTACAAGCGCTGGAACTCGGCGAGCTCTTCGCTCGCGGCCGCGAGGTTCGGCCGGCTGGTATCGAGGTCGAGGACTCGGCGGAGTTGTCCATCGTGGAGGAGATGGTAGCGCTGGTAGGGGGAGTTGCGACCGTCGGTGGCCAAGGTCAGGAAGACCACGGCGAACTCGAGCCCTTTAGCGGCGTGGATGGTGAGGATTTGGACCTTGGCTTCCTCGCCGTCCCGCCGGTGGACCAGGGCGTTCGCCTCGGGTGAGCGTCCCGCGATCAGGCCGTCGAGCCGGTCCAGCAGACCGCGAGGGGAGAGTCCCTCGTGCTCGGCCACGGCACCGAGATAGGCCAGGATCTGCTCGCAGGTGGTCAGGCTGCGTTCCCAGTCGGGGAGGGATGCACAGCGAGGGGCTCGCAGGGCGAACCCCGAGTCGACCAAGAGTGAGCGGAAGAGCCGGGGCCAGGAGCCTGTGGACACCGCCCCGGACCAGGTTTGCAACAAGGCGCTCAACGGGTGATCGGAGGGAGGGAGGTCCCTGCCACACACCTGCTCGAGGGGCAGGCCGATGAGGGGAGTGGCCAGGACCGCGCGGACCTTGGCCGGGTCGGTCGGATGGAGCGCGGCATCCAGGGCCGCGTGCAACCACAGGGCCTCGCGGCCTGCGAAGAGCCCCTGCTGCTGGTACCTTGCCCAGGGAATACCCCGGCGGGTCAGGGCCTCCTCGACCCAGAGGGCGTCGCGGCGAGATCGGACGAGGACCGCGACCTCGCCTAAGCCGAGCGGCCGGCGCTCGTCCCGGCGTACGAGCATGGGCCGGGCCTCGAACAGGCGGACCAGCTCGTTGCCGAGGAAGGCCGCCACCTTGCCCCGGAGTATCCGCACGTTCTCGTCGGCCGGGAGGGCCAGTAGGTTCAGGGCCGTGCGGTTATCATCGGAGGTTTCGAGCGAGGTGCTGTCGCCGCTCTTCACCCCGGGGTAGCCTTCGAACCAAGGAGCCTCGGGATAGCGGACGAGTTGGTCTACGGCCGCGACCAGGGCCGCGCTCGAGCGGTGATTG
>MGSU01000290.1 GCA_001799195.1 Deltaproteobacteria bacterium RIFOXYA12_FULL_61_11
GTCAGCGCGGTCCCGGCTATCAACAAGTCGTACGGCCCGATCATCGTTCCCCGTTGTTCGAGTACAGCCCTCAAGGCCGCACAGATTCTGGCTTCCTCTGCCCCGAAGGACCAGAGGGTAACATGTGAGAGGAACTCACTGAGCTGTGCTGACCTCTTATCCGGATGGTTGGACTTGGCAAGTCCGAGCTCCAATTCGAACAGCACGATGGTCGGGATAGCGATGGCTTGTGGCGGAGTATTGAGCAGCACCGTGGCGACCTTTCCCATGCCTTTGAAAAAATAGATCAAGGTATTGGTATCCAAGACGAACATCACAATGCCTCGCGTGGGAGATCGAGCTCCTGCGGGTTTCGCAGTTGCTCTGCAGTCGGAAGATCCTTCCATGCGCCGGCGAGCTGCCGGACTGATGCCGGCCATTCGGATCTGCAGCGTTCCGCGATGAGTTGCGCGATCCACTTGCTGGTCGAGAGCTGCTTCGCTTTCGCAGCGTGCTTCATCGCGGTCTCGAGACGATCATCGAGATAAATGGTCACCTGACCCATAGGTACCCCTTTATGGAAAAAACCACATAGAGGTGCAAGTATATGTGCTCATTCATACTCGGTCAAGGTCAGCATGTAGTCGTACCCCCTCTCCCAATGGGAGAGGGGTAATGATAACAAAATATTGCAATTACGGGGTGAGGTTCTGTAAGCACCTCAAGGATCAAAAATGATAACCACCGTCGCTCTTCACATCCTGCGACGACGGTAGGCCGACATCCCTGCCGTCACGGCCGAACACACCGCGCGTAGTAGCCGTAGTCCTTAAGGTCGTTGTAGACGTAGCCGTTGTGGAAACTCACGTACCACGCGCCGTCCGCTCTACAGGAAAATCAAGAAGTACCGTCTCGACGTCCCGACTACGGATGGTCGCGGTCAGAGGCGCTCGGCCAGTACCCGAGGAAAGTATCCCCAAGAAGGTCAGTGATTCGTTTGTGCTCGGATTGACAAGAGTACGCACTCCGGCAATGATGCGATCCTCGACGGAGGCTCGCGTGCGTAGCACCTCACCACCTTCCAAAAACCGGTTGAAGCCCTTGCGGCGTTCCAGCGCTCTCTGCCTAGCCGCGTTTGCGGGGGGGCTTGCCCTCTGGTTGACGATTCTGCCTACCCTCCAGTTTCACCACCTCCTCTTCTCCGATCACGAGCATACCTTCTGTGATGTGCACCAGCGCTTCGAGGACGTACCCCGCGGTACCTTCTCCACCAACCCCGGGTTCCTGGCCGCGGTCAGCGAATTGGTGCCCCGGTGGAGCCACCGACCGTTTGGGTCCCGACCGGTCCCGCACCACGCGTGCTTGCTGCTGGCCGGCCTGACTTCAAACCAAGCTGCCTGGCTCTCAGTGCACGGCACCGCCGTGATTGCTTCCTATCCAGCTAAGCTCGCTACCTTCCCCGCTGGCGCACCGTGGGTTCCCTGCTCGGTGTTGAGCGCTGCCCCCAAGACCTCGCCGCCTCCCCAAACCGTTTGAAACAGCTTCCGATCGCCTGTCTCTAGGCAACCTCCGGGTCCCGGTCTTCCTTGGCCTCGACACACGGAGTTGAATTGGAACGGAAGGAGGTACTATGCATTGTACTGTGATTCATTCCATGTGGTTACACCGGTGGTGGCGGTTCCTGGTGTTGCTTGGTTGGATTGGCTCGACCCCGAGCAGCGCTGAGATACTCGAGGGGACGCTCGCGGCTCATGGCAACACCACAACTGATACAAGCGTCGATCCTGCCAGTACAGGGGCTTCCATGGAGACTCGGGTCCGTGCGCTCGAAGCCCAATGGCACACTCTGACCGAACGTTTGGAGGTGGAGAGCACCGAACGCCTGCTCCAGGACGCCCGGCACGAAGCCCAGGCCGCCCCTGCCGAGGCTGAACCAGAGCAGCGCGAGTTCCTCGAGGGAGGCTTAGCGCTTCAGAAGCTCAACCCCGAACTCACCCTGTCGGCCGATATCCTGGCCACGCTCGTGCTCAACGGAACGAAGTTCTATGCTGGAGAACAGGATCGGAGTGGATTGGGGGTTCGCGCTCTCGGGCTGCACTTCCAACATGTGCTCGACCCTAGCGGACCCGAGAGCTCGTCGTCGGCATGAGTACCACCCGTATGACGTAAGCGTGCTCCTCTGCATACCATATCCCTCGGGGAGGTGTCCTGGGGATGGACCTGTCTGCGGGGGTACCCGTACGGGCTGACCTCACATTGCACATACAAATAACTGGAATTGTTGCTTATTTACCGAAAGGTGAGGCGTGTGGAGCCAGTGGGCATTCGAACATGGGAGCAGAAGGATTCACCGTGGTTCCTCGCACCTTCACTTTCTTACGTGCTGTCCCTCATTGGGTCTCCCGTGTCAAAGGGCTGCAGCCCGGTTGACATTTTCCCTCCCCGGCCTTACCTGAAGCCGGTCGATGTCGGACCGGCTTCAGGCACGGTCAGGGACGATCGGAGAGAGGGAGGCGAGGTATGGCCTGGGAATACAGCGAGAAGACCAAGCAGTTGTTCCTCGATGCCATTTCGGCAAAGCCGGGCACGCACTTGGGTGAGATCGAGGATCCGGACGGTCTCGGTGAGCATGGTTCCATCGTGTGCGGGGACGCCATGCGCTTCGCCTTCCGGGTCAAACGCGCTGCCGACCCCCATGACGACCGCATCGTCGAAGCCAGATACCTGACCTTCGGCTGCACCTCGGCGATCGCTTCCTCAGAAGCCCTGTGCACGATCATCGAAGAACGCAACCTTACTCCCATCGAGGCCCTGGCGATCACCAACCAGGATATCGTCGATTTCTTGGGAGGTTTGCCCGAGCAGAAGATTCATTGTTCGGTCATGGGCGCCGAGGCCCTGGAGAGTTCGGTGATCGACTGGGCCAAGCGCCGAGGGGTCCCGTTCGAGGATCTCGGTCCGAGGATCGAGGCCGCTGCTCACGAAGAGGGTCGGATCGTCTGCGTTTGTTTCAACCTGACCGAACCCTACCTGCGCAAGAAGATCCAGGAAATGAACCTGCGGACGGTCGAAGAAGTCCGCGATGCGCTCAAGGCCGGCGGCGCTTGTGGAAGCTGCCAGTTCAAGGCAGGTGGGATCCAGGATCTGCTCGACGAGCTCTGGGGCAAGGACGAGACAGGGATCGCCGCGAGGGCTGGCGCCGCCGAGAAGTCGCCCTACCAACTCTACAAGGAAATCGAGCAGACCATACTCCAGGTCATCCGGCCGATGTTGCAGCGCGATCGCGGCGATCTGGAAATCATCGAGATCAAGGACAAGAAGGTCTATTGCCGTCTCAAGGGAGCCTGTGCGACCTGTGCCGGTGCCGGGGTTACGCTCAAAGATGGTATCGAAAGGGTGCTGCGCGATCGCGTCGATCCCGAGATCGTGGTTATCGACGTCTGAGGAGGTCTGCATGTCCGACCGGGTCATTTATCTGGACAACAACGCTACCACCCCGGTCTGTCCCGAGGTCGTAGAGGCCATGCTCCCCTATCTGCGCGAGTACTTCTACAACCCCAGTTCGGCCTACGAGCAGTCCAAGCTGACCCGTGCTGCCGTTGAACAGAGTAGGGCCACCATAGCCCGGCTGCTCAACGCCTCCCAACCGACCGAGGTGATCTTCACCGGCTCGGCCTCCGAGAGCAATACCACGGCCCTTCGCGGTACCCTGGCGGCCAACCCCGATCGTCGCCATGTCATCACCACCGCGGTTGAGCATCCCTCGGTCATGGAAGTTTGCAAGGATTTCCAACGCAATGGCTACGAGGTCACCTTCCTCCCGGTCTCCCGCAGTGGGCAGCTCGAATTCAAGGACCTCATCCACGCCCTCAGGCCCGATACGGCCTTGGTCACGATCATGCACGTCAATAACGAGACCGGCGTGGTCTTCCCCGTGGAGAAATTGGCCAAGATAGTCAAATTGACCGATCCGAGGGTCATCTTCCATACCGACGCAACCCAGAGCGTGGGCAAGCTGCCCATCGACCTCTCCGGGGTCTTCCTGCATGTGGATCTCTTGTCTTTCTCCGGACACAAACTCCATGCTCCCAAGGGTATCGGTGTGCTCTACATGCGCAAGGGCACGCGCTGCAGACCTCTCCTTATCGGCGGGCACCAGGAGAACGGACGCCGGGCGGGTACCGAGAACGTCCCCTATATCGTCGGTCTGGGAAAGGCGTGCGAGCTGGCGGCCGCCGATTTTCGCAATACCTATTCCGAGAAGAAGACGCTGCGGAATCGCTTAGAGGCCTTCATCCTCGAGAATATCCCCTACTGTTACCTCAATGGCCGCGAGACCGGGAGGTTGCCGACCACCACCAGTGTGAGTTTCGAGTGCGTCGAAGGCGAATCCGTCCTCTATGCGCTCGGCGAACACGGGATCTGCGCCTCGACCGGCTCGGCCTGTTCTTCCGGCTCCTTGGCACCCTCACACGTCCTCCAAGCAATGCACATACCGCTCACCGCCGCCCACGGCACCTTACGTTTTTCCTACGGACGCTTTACCACCGAGGCTGATATCGACGCTCTGATCGCCGTGTTGCCAGGGATCATCGCTCGCCTCCGCACCATGTCGCCATACTGGGACACTACCGCCAACCGCCCCAATGACAGCACCATCGCCCTGGGCTGAACCGGAGTAGCCCCAACTCGTCCGTTGCACGAACCGCTTGCACTCCGGAGTAGTTGGTGGCACAAGGGTCCGAGCGTATCCCGGGTAGCACTGAGGGGAAGTAGAGAAGGCTTCCATCCCCGGGTCATCGGCGAGGGATCGAAGATGCCGTTGGAGAGTGCGAGTAAACGCGAATTGTGGGAAGTGTTATTGACGACCCACTCCGAACCGGCTGCGGTTTTCGACGCAGACTTGGTGTGCCGAGCGTGGAACCAACCCTTGGTCGCCTTGTTGCACCGTTCAGCCCCCCTCCCGGACACTCTCTCCCTTCGTGAGTTCGTCCTCGAAGATGCACGCGTTCCCCTCGAAGCCCGTTTTCGAGAAATCCTCGCCGGAGCGGTTCCTGCTCCTCACAACTTCGAAGTCGCTTTGCGAGGTGCGCCCCCCCTCGCGGTGACCCTCCTCGCCGTTACCCTGCCCGAGGGTGATGCGGGAGTCCTGATGCTGGGACGGCAGCGTTCCACTCCTGCTCCGGACCAAGAACGGCACGAGCTCATTGCCCTGCGTCGCGCCCTCAAGACGGCCGGTCTCGGGGTGTGGAGAATCGATCCGAACATGTCTCGGGTACTGCCGGACCCCACCTTGCTCGAGTTGCTCGGTGTCGCTCCGGACGGAGAATTCGGCGCCTTCGACCAGTGGCTCGAGCAAGTCCCGGAAGGCGAACTCGACAAGGTGAAATCCACTATCAAAGATCTCCTCACCGGGCAGAAGGACCGCTTCTCGTACCGCCACCAGTTCCGCCATGCCGATGGCCGAATGCTTTGGCTGGAGGTGTGGGGAGAGCGCATCCTGGTCGAGGGCGAGGCGATCATCTACGGCGTCACCCAGAACATCACCAGCCGGCACTTGCAGGAAGAGAGGCAGCACGACAGCGAGGCTCTGCACCGCGCCCTGGTCGAGAACCCGCTGGTCGGGGTGACTTTGTTCCAGGACGGACAAGTCCTCTTCGCCAACACCGCTGCCTCGGCGATGCTCGGACTCCTTCCGGAAGAAGTCACGGGCATGCCCTTGAAGGTGCTCGCCTCCTACTTTCATCCCGAGGATCGCGGACGTTTCGGCGCTATGCTGGAAGCGCGCCTGCGCGGAGACAGAATCCCCAATCGCTATTCGCTGCGGCTCGTTCCCCGTGAGGGTAGCGAACGGTGGGTCGAGATCAACTCCTGCGTTGTGGACCGGAAAGGACGGCCCGCGATCCAGACCTATGTCCATGACATCACACCCCAGAAGCAACACGAACAGGAAACCAACAGCGCCATTGCCCATTCCCAGCGCCGCTATCAGGGGCTGTTCGATGGGCTCGGCGGTATGGTACTGGCATTCGGACTGGAGGATGAGCTCATCAGGCTGCACGATTGCAATCGGAAAGCCGAACGCACCTTCTCCATCTCTCGGGAGCAGATTCTCGGGTTACGACTCGCGGATGCCTTGCCCTGGCTCGATATCCCCCCCTTGCTCGAAGCAGTGATCCGGGTAGGCCGCGATCATCGTCCCGAACGGTTGCACCGCTTGCACCTCCAATTGGGGGACAGGATCCTGTGGTACGACTGCTACCTGATCGACCTCGAGGACGACGAGGTCGTGGCCGTGCTCGAGGACATCACCGAGCGCGTCGAAGCCGAGATCGCCCTGCAACGGAGCGAGGAACGCTATCGCGTCCTCTTCGAACACGCGGGCATCGGTCTTTCGTATTTCGACAATGACGGCAACCTGCTGCTCGTCAATGCCGCCGGCCGTTCCATGTTCGGTCTGGGCGAGACCGAGGTCCGGGGACGCAGCGTGTTCGACCTGTTCGAACGCGAACGGGCCGGAGCCATGATGAGCAGGTTGTACCGCACTACCAGTGCACGCCAACCCTTGAGCTTTGCCGACGTGGTTCCGGCCGAACGCGGGCAGGCAGAACTCGAACACCTCGCCGTACCCGTCCTTGCCGGCGGGGAGGTTGTTGGCATCCAACTCTTCTCCCATGATGTCACCGCCAGACGCCGTGCCGAGGAAGAGTTGCGCTCGAACGAACAACGCTACAGGGCTCTCTTCGAGGGTTCGCAGGATGCCATCTTGTTCCTCGACCAAGAGGGGTTGATACAGGACAGTAATCCGGCCACTCGGCACTTGCTCGGATGGAACCGTCGAGAGTTGCGTGGCCGTCATCTCGGGGACCTGCACGCTGCTTCGCGAAACGAACAACTCCGGGAGATGCTGACCAGCTTCCGCCGGAATCGCAAGATCCATTATGAGACCGCCCTCGTGACCAAAGAAGGTTGCGAGCTGGAGACCAGCGTGGCGCTCAGTCTCATCGATCCTCGCCAGGGTCTTGCGCTGGCCCTGGTCCGCAATATCTCTCGGCGCAAAGATGCCGAACGAGGTTTACGCGAACAGGTCTTCTTCCTCCAACAACTCATCGACGCCATCCCGAACCCTATCTTTTACAAGGACGTCAACGGTCGCTACCTCGGTTGCAACGCCAACTTCTTGCGTTACCTGGGCCGTCGCCGGGACGAGGTCCTGGGGGCCACGGTTTTCGATCTCTACCCTGCCGAACTGGCCGCCGAATATTTCCGTAAGGACCAGGAACTCTTCGCCGATCCCGGGATCCAGGTCTACGAGTGCCAGGTCGTCACGGCCGAGGGGAAGATTCACGAGGTCGTGTTCAACAAGGCCACCTTCCTCGACCGTTATGGCAAAGTCGGTGGGGTAGTCGGCATTGTCCTCGACCTGACCGAGGCCAAGTCGATCCAACGGGAATTGGAACAGTCCCTGCGCCATTTTCGCACCCTGTTCGAAACGGCAGGTGAAGGCATCTTGCTGATCGATCGGACCAGCCTGCGCATTCTCCAGGCCAACCGCTCGGCTGGGGAACTGTTCGGATATGGGGACGAGGAATTCTTGACCCTGACCATGCAGGACCTCCATCCACCTGAGTTCAAAGCGATACTGCTTGCTTCCTTCCAACTCCACTCCGAGATGGGGCGAAGCGAAACCGTGGAACTGCCCTGCATGAGAAAAGACGGCAGCAGCTTCCTCGCCCGGGTCAATGCCAAGCCGGTCGAGCTCGACGGCCGCACCTGCAATCTCGCCTTCTTCAGCGAAGTACTCCCCGCGCACGATTCCACCTCCTTCGAGGTTGTGAAGGAACGCGAGGGAACGTAGGGTCTCTGCTCTTCACCCCAGGATCAGACACCGGCAGATATCACTACTTGATTACTGAACACATTGTACTTGCTATGTAAAAGTATTCTTTTTCTTGCAATGCATCATTCACTGTGGTAGGGGAACCGAGATCGAGGAAACAACCCGGAGCTTCTTCATGGCTAGTCGTCTGTTCTGTGTCTGTGCCCTGTTGCTCGTGACCTGCGCCGTCCTGGCCCAGCAAACTCTTGACCCTACCACCGGGCGTTGTACCTGGCGAGACCCGGGTACCTCGGGGACCCTGGTCTGTCCGCCGGCCTATCCTCACTGTTCCCGTTACGAGGGGATCTGTTACGAAGTGGTCGCCGGAGCGGTCGAAGCCTGCCGTTTCGACTACACCGGCTATTATCACATCACCAGACGTTGCGTGGACTTCCAACCCACAGAACCGCCTGTCGTTACCCCCGACCCTCCGCAACCTCCGGCCCCCCAGGTCGATGCTCGGCTGCAGTGTTGGGGCGGGTTCCGGCTGACCGTGCTGGATGAACACGGGCAGGTCCTGCGCAGTGAGAATACCGAGAGTGTGTTCCTCGGGGTCGAGGAGCAACAACCTGTCCGGTACCATCTTGCCTGTGATCACCTCGAGGCTTCCGTTGACGGGCTCTATACCTTCTCCTTGGCCTATCGTCAGAGTGCCACCCTGGTACTCGATGGAGAGACCCTGGTGGAGGAGCAGGGCGGAGTCGCCGGGGAAGACCAACGCGCGGGAGCCGAGAGGTTACTGGTCAAGGGCGGTCATAGTCTGGAACTGCTCTCGGACCAAGGCCCCGGAAGGACCACTCTCGTGCTCGGTTGGACCATGGTCGAGGAACGGCAGTGTCCAGGCCTCGAGCGTGAAGCTCCGGTTCCCTTCCTTGCCTGGGATGGGGGCGTCGTGGCGCATCGCATTCGAGCCATGCGTTTGGACAACAGCGAACTCGGCACGATCCTGGGAGAAGAGACGGTCCAGGGCATGGAATTACGCCAGATCGCGTCCGGCGAACAGGGGCTCGCCCATGAGTACGAAGGTACCGTCACGGTGGTCGAGGCGGATCGCTACCTCTTCGAGGTCGCGGGTAGTGGGTACGTCGAGGTCGAGGTCGACGGTCGGCCGGCCTACGGACTGCATCTCCTGGCCCGCAGGGAGGTCCAGGTCCAGCAGGAAGGTATTCGGCTCGAGCCGGGGCAACATCGCATCAAGGTCGTATTCAAGCCCAAGAGCGAGTGTCTCCTCGTCGACGTCGCGGTGGTTGGTCTCGCCCCCGAAGGCGGCAGTTGTGGTGCGCTTCCCGGTTCCCCTGCCGTGATGTTCGCCCTCTTCCTCGGGTCTATGCTCTCGCTCGCTAGCTTCCGTCGGCGGAGCAGTCGTCGCTCTCACGCGGTCTGATCCTATAGTATTGGACTTTTCTCCTCAGGTGCGCTACACGCTGAGAAGCCTTTGGAAGAGATACTCGAGGAGGGACCTATGCGTACCTTGATGTTAGCGTTTCTCAGTGGATTGATTCTGCTGAGCACCGCGGCGGCGATGCCGTTCTCGCGCGGGGAATTGCTCGTGCGGCTGAACGAGGGCGCTATGCTCGATCGCGCCGCGTATGAAACCCTATTCACCGGTTTCCGCCCCGGTCTGTCGGTGTCGGCGGTCAGCACCTTGGAGCTCGGAGCGCTGCGCTACCAGCGCGTGACCCTCGCCGGCGTGGATCTGCTCGAGGACGCCGCCGTTCGCGAGGAGGCAATCGCCAGGTTGAACGGTCACCCGGCCGTGGCCGCGGCCTTCGAGAACACCGCGCTCGAGATCCCCGCTTGGACCGAGAAGCTTCCCCCCAAGAAGCCGGTCCGCACGCATTCGTGGCATCTCGAGGCGACCGCTGCCCACCATGGCTGGTTGGCCAGCAAGGGCCGCGGGGTCATCGTCGCCGTGATCGACACCGGCGTGGACTACCGGCACGAGCTGCTCGCTCCTAACATCTGGACCAACGAGGCCGAAGCGAAGGGCAAACCCGGCCTCGACGACGACCAGAACGGCTATATCGACGACTACCGCGGTTGGGACTTCACCAAAAACGCCAATGATCCCCTGGACAGCGCCGGCCACGGCACCCACTGCGCCGGGATCATCGCGGCCGAACACCGCTTCGCCGCCTATTTCTCAGGCATGGCACCCAAGGCCAAGGTGATGCCGCTCAAGATCATCGTCGGCAAGACCGAGGGCTTCCTCTATGATGCCGCGGCTGCGATCAAGTACGCGGTGGACAATGGTGCGCGAGTCCTGTCCAACAGTTGGCGCCTCTATTCGAACTGGACCAAGTACATTCCCAACAAAGAGGCCCTCGAGCTCCTCGCCCTGGCCATCGGTTATGCCAACGAGCGCAACGCCGTGTTCATTGCCGCCGCTGGCAACGAAAGCAAGGACATCGACCACTTGGCCAACAACCTCCAGATCTATCCGGTCGGTTTCACCGCGCTGCCCAATCTCATCGGCGTGGCGGCCTTCGACGTGGCCGGTAAACTTTCCAACTTCTCCAACTACGGTGCCAAGGCCGTGCATGTGGCCGCACCGGGAACCGACGTCTACAGCACCGTTCCAGACAACAAATACAAATACATGTCCGGCACCTCAATGGCGACCCCGGTCGTGGCAGGTCTCGCCGCGCTGATGCTCTCCTACGACGGCACCTTGACCCCGGCCGAAGTGCTCGAGCTCATGGTCGCCAACAGCGAACCGCTGCCCTCGCTCGCCGGGAAGGTCGAAGCCGACGGCAAGATCAACGCCTACAAGACCCTCTATGAGACTATTGCCCACTGACCCGTTTTCGGTAACGCGCAATGAAGGCTTGGTGCACTTTCTGTCCAGAGCCGGGGCTTCCTCGCTGGGACTCTGAGCCTTCCTTGCACACTCAACGTTTTGTCAGAATTCTGCTCTTGTGAAACCCACTTGAATTCCATTCGCGTGTGCGAATTTTACAACGGTATCCAGGCGCTGCAACCTGAGTTCAAGGGTATTCCCCTCATCCGTATACCAATGTTGGTATTCTTTCCTTGAATGTTGATCCTCAGGTATCTTTATCCCAAATCGCTCAGGACATTGATCGACCTCGGACATCGGATAGATGAGAAAAGGCAGCACTACCGAAAATTTTTCAATGGATGCTTTAGTACGCTCCAAAAAATCGAGGGTCATATCAAAGTCAGCCTGTTCCTCATTCGGAAAACCTACCATGATGTTCACTGAAACGTGAATTCCCTCTTCGTGAGCATATCGAAGATAGCCCTCGGCTGAGGTGAGATCCACGATCTTATGCATTGACCGGTGGATACGTTGGGAGCCAGTCTCAACTCCAAACCGTAGCTCATAACACCCGGATTGAGCCATTATCGCGAATAACTCCCGAGGCATACCCTTTCTTGGGATGAAATTACCGAGCCAGGTTAGTTTTATCTTGCTCTTGATGATACCCCGGCAAAGGTCAGTAAGCACCCTAGTATTTCCATTGATAGCCGAATCGTTGAACTCAAAGACATGGAAACCATGATCATAATGCATTGTAATCTCAGAAAGAATGTTATCTACACTCCTTCCCCGGTAGGGTTTCCATATCTGGTTATCAGCACAAAAGGCGCAACTACTGACACAGCCCCTGCTAGCTAACATGGATAGAAATCCCGCCCGATAACAATTTATGTCGAAATTGTCATAACAGGGGAATGGAATTGCATCGATATCTCCATTGATAACATCGATAACTTGTTTATTGGCGATCATTCTATTGATGAAGTTGCCGCCACTAATACTTCGTTCTTCAAGCAACGCATTGATTAGACGCGGCAGGAACATTTCTCCTTCACCTCGTACGAAGATATCAGCACAATGATCGTCAAGTATGTGCAATTCTTTTACCGAGGAGAAAAGTGGCCCCCCCATCACAACGCAGATCGATGGATTACGTTGTTTGATCAATCCTGCGAAGTAAGAGGCAAGTTTATGATTTGATCGGTTTGCTCCTATACCGATTACTCGAATGGGGGAGCCGGCAATATCACGGGCTCGTTCTTCGAGCAGGGGGCTTAAAGAAGTTTTCCACCTGCGAAAACAGTCCCCTTCAGACCAGTTGACGTCATAGTTCTGCCACATATCTTCGATCCCGAATTCAGCGCGGCGATGATAGAGTTCGATGTTCAAATCCATAAAATGGTAATCGATTTTATTACTTTTCAGACTCCCGAGGAGATAACCCATGGCAAGATGTGGTTTTTCTATTGCGGCAGGGGGTAGGGAGATGAGTAAAAAGGACATCGACAAACCTCTGATTTCCTGTATGGTCCTATTGAACTAAAAAACTGGTTGAAACACAAGATTTAGTTTGCTTCCGTCTGGGAGAATAACCCTGGTGACACAATGACCAGTCCTGGGACTACCATCGTTGAAAAATACAAAACCATAAGACTTATCAAAAAACATCTCTTTGATTACCCCAGATTTTCCTTGAATAATGTGCATGATCGAAATCCGACCACGGCAAGATCCAGGGCGGTTCGAACCTGCATTTCGGCACCATCCTCGGCAGACGTTCCGTAGCTGGGGTCAAGTTCCAGGGCGATGGTGGCGGCAAGCCGCCCGAGGATCACAGCGGCTGGGTGCGCGATGTCTCGGTCGACACCATCGTTATAGAAGAGATGGAGGAAAAAGGGCTCTATTTCTACTTCTCCGAGCGGGTACACATCGGCCGCTACACCGGTCGCCATAATGGCCACGGTATCCACGCCGTGTTGCAACTTCCTCCCGAGCGGTGGCCGAACTTCAAGGATTTCTCGGACCTCTACGGTATCTCCTCGACCGAGATCGTCATCGACGAGTTCCTCTCCGAACGGGCCCAGGCCGGGGTGATTATGCTCCAGAAGGTCGCGGAGGAGGCAGATGCCCATGAGTATCCGACCGGATCCTGGTCGATAGGCAGGCTCAGGGTAATCGACCCGGCTCCGGCTTGGATGGTATACGTGCTCGACGGTCGGCTCGACCTCGACCGGTACGAATTCCGTGCGTCGGACCCCGCCCATGTCGACGGAAGCCTCCTCGCCGCCCGTAACCCCCCCGATTCGACAAATCCTTGGTGGGAAGTCGACAACCTGTCGATTGGGGAGCTGCACAGCGACCTCGACTTCGGGGCTGAACCCGGGGCCGGCTTCTTGGTCCTCGACGTGCCGTACGGAGAGGGTACGGAGAACCACCTCAGGGTTGAACGGGCCACCATGGCTGGCCGGGAACCCTTCACCGTGGCCTGGTGATGAGACCCGGGTTCTGGAACCGAGTTCGTTCTGGAACCAAGCTGGACTTCAGTTCCGGACTTCGGGGGCGAGTGTTTCTCTCAGCCAGGTGTACATGGCCGCAGTGCACGCGAGGCGGGCGTTGGCCCTTCCTTGGAGTTTGAAATCAGTGAGTTCCAGAAGGAGCTTCTGTACCACGTGGTCGAGATGCCCTGGGGAGGTTCCGATCCTGTTCGCATACACGCTCTTGAGAGACCCGAGGGGAGCGGTCCCAGCGATACCGCTCCAACGAAAGAAGAAATCGAGATGCCGCTGTTCCCAGGCAAGTAGACTACGCCCCTCACCTGACCAGGAAATCCACTCGGGCAGGAAACTCTCTCGAGTAACGAGAGGTGCACCGGGCTTCAAGCCTATGCGCTCCAGGTGAAAGTCCGGTAATGTGGTGAAACCTTCCTCAAAGGTCCATTCGCGAACCTCTCTACTGTCAGGTTTCCATGCCACCCACTGCACGAGGACCCCTTCTCGTTTCCCGGTGGCCTGAGAGGCTCCGGTTTTCGGCCCAAGATACTCCGGGTAAACCACAACAACCTGAGAAGCGGGCAATCTGAGATACGGCGGCAAGCCCGAAGAGAAACGTCTTCGGGCGCGAGCATACCTTGGCTGCTGAGCCCGGGTATGGAAGTTCAATTGCCGATCGATCATTTTTTCGAAAGAGGTAAGTAACTCCTGCAGTCTGCCGTTCTCGGGTTCCAGGGTCGAAAGTGCATAATAGACTGCCTCGAGCGAGGACTGATAGGAGATCTCGGGTTGTTTGCGAATTCGATAACGACTTGGTTGGTCAGCTTCGATACGTAAGCGGGGTAATTCCGCGAGTTGGGGATTGCTCAGAAAGAGTTTTTTTGCCTGGGACCATGTTCCATCGAGAATAATCAGGTTTTCGAGCTCAGGCCGTGCAGCGGTCAGCAGTTCTGAACCTGGACCAGGGAAGAGCAAAGCACTGTGCTCTCGGTCTAACCTGAAATCCGCGGGCAGAAGGCCTTCGTAGCAATGCACAACCCTGCAATTAGGTAGGGCGCTCTTGAGGATACGTACGGTTCCAATAGGATGGAAACGTTCTCTGTGGTGTTGCAAGATAAGCACTCTGGTCCTGGTCGGGACTACCGCCACCGAGGCGCAGATACACATCGAACCGGCTTTGCTGCAGCGATAGCAATAATCCCGCGCTTTGAACGGTTCGACTGTCACTGCGGCCACGATGCAATCGCCTCATTCACATTCTTGCACAAGCCCATCCCCTGAAGAAGCCAATCACCATGCGTGGATTTCCCAATGCATCCTTCGCAGCGACGGGACAGCACTGGGAACATTATCACATTTAGCTCGAACTATCGAATTTGCGAATCGGATCTACCATTGATAGAATTTGAAACCTAGCCGGATACCTTTCATTGCTCAATATTCAATTTGCAATCTTGGAGTGAGGTTTTTTGCTGGTGATCCAGGGGCTTGATAATTCATTCCTGCAAAATAAAATTCAACATGCGGGTGGCACCCCTCAACGGTACTGTAACCAGCAGGTAATCCCCACCTTCCTCGAATGACAAACCCATTATTCGCAATTTCAGCACTATACCAAGCCTTTACGATATCAGTCACTTCAAAATCAAGTCCCCCAGCAAGAGGTTCCTCTGCACGAAAACACGTATATTTCGTCATACAAGCTGTCTGTTCTACGTGACCATCAACCCTGTCAGGACAAGGACATTGGAAGCAGGTTGTACACCCACAAGGTGGTTCTATCACACGTTCAGTAGATCGAAGCGCTGGGAAATATTCCTTTTCTGGCATCAGTGCTCCTGGCTTTTCCCATTTGTTGCCTAGACCATCATTCCACCAGTCCGCCTCCGAAGACCAGGGTTTAGCCAAAGCAAAGACATCGATGTAAGCCGGGCAGTCTTGGCCAAACTTTTCATGAAGCCAATGCCGACAGGTATGCCCTGGATAAAACCAGAGGGTTAGTATTGCTTTCTGCACTTGGGCACCTTCGGGCAGTGCGGGGAGATCTGAAAAATGTATCAACCCCTCTTGATACGATATTGCTGGAGAGGAAACTCCATCCCAGTCGTTGTCCGTGCGCATTTTACTGTTATCACAACTTGTTTGGGTACAGGGCAGATAGGTATCATTGACGATATTCGCCGTTTTCACCCCCTTATACTCAGCCACGCCTTTTTGAAGTACGAAAACTTTCCCGTTCAGTGGTGCAATAGTCCCCGGAGATATTGGAGTTTGGTTATCACCGGCAGGCGGTTCAGGCCCTGGCGGAGGGAGCGTGCCACCTGGTATTTCCTGGCTCGCTTCGGTAGTGGGAGCAACTGGGTCTGCCGTAGGAGAATTGTCAGCGCTCAACGAAGTGTCATCCGCGGTAGTCACGTTTTGAGGCTCACCTCGCGACCCATTCGGGAGCTGGGGTGTGCCAGGATTTTGGTCGCCATCAAGGTTTCCCGATTCTGTCTTTTCATTGGCTTGTATCTGTATCGGCGAACCGCACTGAATGCCTCCAAAAACTATTACCATGAAAATAACTATCATCTTCAGAGGATACTTTCGTCCTCCTGTGTAGAACGTGGGTACATTGGCTTCCTTTCTACCGATCTTCTCGTCGACCACTTGACACCTTGAAGCACATTTCCCCATTCGTCGGAACTATCGCACATGCAGCCACCTCTGTAAACGGGTCAGAAAGGGAAGTATGAAACACAGCTTGTATTTGGCTGGACAAGCTGGCTACGGTCTGGCGCAACTTGATCGTGACACAAGTCCAAGCGGGGGCGCTATTCTATCCCGCAGCGAAAACTGCGCCGCGATCTCCCACTGGGCCTCAATCCCCCTGAGACGTCCTGGCGTTCGCCGAGTTCAATCGTGCAGACAGTTCCGGCACACCTTGCACGCCGGATCCTCGGGGTCCATGGCTCCGGAGCAGGGCGGTAATTCCCGGGGAGGAGTTGCGGGAGCGGTCGACAACGTGGGCGCGGTCGGGCGCGGTGGAGGCGAGGTGGAGGCACTCCTCGCCGGAGTGGGTTGGGGAGTGGTCGGTCGTGGAGGAGGGGACGGTGGGGAACTCGGCTGTCTCGGCGTCTCCGGCGGCGGAGTTGCCGGACGTGCCGGACGAGATGGTTCCTCGGATCGCGGACCCTCGGAGGCATGCTGGGGAGGGGTGGGCTCGTGCGGAGGAGGTTGGCTTCCCTCGCAAGGGTCGGTCTGAGGAGTTGCGCTCGAAGGGCAGGGCATTGCGTAGCATTCCTCGATGGCTCGGATCGAACGGTCGAGGCCGAACCTGCCGAGCAAATAGCCGAGGACCTCGGTGGTGGGCGCGAGTAGAGAGGCCGCGAGGCAAACGGGTTGTTCGGGGGGGAGCAGGCCTCGGCGACGCGGTAGTGGAGCGCCGAGCTCGGCAAGGCGATGCCGGCGCTCGTTCCTGAGCCGATCGAGGAACGGCATGGCGCGACTCAGGAGGGTGGTGAGGTGTTGGGGACCGCGGCGGTCAGCGGCTCCTTCGGCCAGGAGGACCTCTAAGCCCCGGTCGCGATAAAAGGCCCTGAGCGCTTCCGTGGTTGCTTCGTCCCGCGGCCGCAAGTGGAGGTCACAGCCCGTGCCGGTGAGGAGGACCTTTTTGATTCCCTGGCGGTGACAGAACTCTGCCAGGGAGAGATGCTGGGCCAACTCGCATCTAAGACACCAATCCGCAGGTCGTTGCCGCAGGAGACCCGACACGGCCGAGGTGAGCAGGTGACCGCGCACGTCGGCGAGTGCTTGGCCGAGTTTCAATGCATGATACTCGAATTTTCCGGGAAGCAGTCGTTCCAGGGTCCGCGAGGCTTCCCGGGAGCGCTCGGCGCCGATGACGCCGGGGACCATGTGCCCGACGAGGTAGAGACGTTCCAGGTTCTGGGCGGCGAGGATCGCGGCCAGGCGCGAAGCGGTGGCACCGGTGAACAAAAGCGCGGCGGTGGTCATGGATCGATCATCTCCTGTTGAATCTCCACTTCCGGCCTGGGAATCAACCGTCGCCGAGCAAGCATCCGCGAAGCTCCTCGACCGTAAAGGGACGGTGCAACCAGGCATAGACTTGCTGATTGCAGCCGGGAATTTTCTCGCGAGAGGGAGAACAGAGCATCAGTTTCACGGAGGGAATGCGCGGATCGTTGGAAAGTTCGTGACACAACTCTTTGATCTGTTTTGATCCCATGGAGGTATCGAGGACGATAAAATCGGGTCGATGATGTTCGATCAGTGTTGCGCCTTGATAAACCCCACCGGCCAAGTACAGCTCGAAATCGGCTTTGTATTGATTGAGCGCGAGTTGGGTCCTGAGTTCCTCGTCCTCACTGATCACGATGACCGTCAGCCCTCTTCCGTAAGCGATGTGGTAATAACTGCACGAAGTGCAATCCCCCGTGCAGAAGACCTTGCGGTGACCGAAGCCGTCGGGCAGGTTCTTCAGTTCGTAACAACGTTTACTCCTGCTGCGATAGACAATGCACTCGCGGCACTGTTCGCGGTGACCGTCCTTCTCCTCGCCCAGGAAATCCCAGCAATAGCGGAAGCGCTTTTCGGTGTAGAGTAGGGGGGGGGGAGATGCTTCTCTGGTGTTCGATTCGCGTTGTTTGAGCAGGGCCTCGAGTTCGGCGAGAGCGATGCGATGGTGCCCTCCGAGGGTGCGTCGAGCGCGCAACCGGCCGTTCTTGACCCATTTCAGTACCGTGTCCGGTGATACCTCGAGCAGGTTTGCTGCTTGGGTCGTGGTCAGGAATTGACGCTCGCGCATGAGCCTATCGACCTCACCCTCGTGCCCGTCGGTGAACTACTGTCTGAGGACCTATGTAGACAGTGCGCGAGGTTCTGTCAACGCACCTGCATAGTGGTTTCATCTGCAGTACTGCATCATCCCAAGCTGAATAGTAATTATGGATAAAAATCGTAAATATATTGAAATATGCAATAACATGATGAAATAATAATTTTAATATTCCTTGTGATTTTCTGTGATTTATGATTATAGGCTCCTGACGGTGGTGCTCCGCCGTCGGGTGGTGCTCCCCTGAGTCGCTTCAGGAGATAAGCTCATGCCGGGGACTCCGGACACCCCCTCGCCATGCTGATCAGTTCTCTGGAGGACGAGAAGTCATGAACCAGCGCTCCTTTGGCAATTGTACCCTGCGGGTTCAAGAGGGCGACATTACCGACCTCGAGGTTGAGGCCTTCGTGTTCGCCTGCCGCGATGATCTCGAGCTCGGTACCGGTTTCGGCACGGCCATATCCATGCGTGGCGGCCCCAAAATCCAAGAAGAACTGCGTACCATCGGCCACTGCGCCAAAGGTGATGCGGTCGTCACTAGGGCCGGAGACCTCAAGGCTTCCTATATCATCCATGCCAATGGTCCGAAGTTCCAGGAGACAGAGCTCGAGAACAAGCTTGCTGCGGCGACCAGGGCTTCCTTGGTCAGGGCCAGGGAAAGAAAGGTCAAGAATGTGGCGTTCCCGGCTTTGTGCTCGGGTTTTTACGGTGTGTCGGCAGACCTGTGTGCCAAGGTGATGTTGCAGACCGCATGCGATGAGGTGCAACGCCATCAAGCCCCTGCCGAGGTGATCTTCTGTCTGCGCGACGAACGGGAACTCGGACCCTTCCGTGCCGAACTCGCCAAACTGGAGGTCCGTCCATGAGCGTCGTCCTGCACTTTGCCCAGCATACGCTGCAAGAGGTCGCCCTCTTCGTCATGGCTGTAGTGTACCTCCTCCGGTTGCGCTGGCTCTTGAGCTTCAAACCCGGCCGTGACCGGCAGCGTCCGACCGGCGGAGGGGAAGGCAGGAGCGGCGGTCTCTACTCCCTCGGTACCATCGCCATGCCCTGGGTCATGGAGAGTACACGCACCAATCCGTTCTTCTACGCGCAGTTCGTCGTTTTCCACCTCGCCGCGACAGCCGCGATTCTCCTCTCCTTTGTCATTCCCTATGCCCCCGGTCTCCTCGAGGTTCGACCTGTGACCGGGTTGTTCCAGCTCTTCATCGGTATGGGGTTCCTGGTGGGATGCCTCCGTCTGGTACGGCGAGTGACTCAGCGGACCATGCGCGCGCTCAGTTCTCCGGACGACTATTTCTCCTTGATTTTGCTGACAGTATGGCTGGCCAGCGCCTTCTTGGCGGCACCGAACGACCCGGCCGGCGGCGAGGGCGCCCTGTTGGCCTTCTTCTTCCTGACCGCCTTCTTCCTGCTCTATGTGCCGTTCAGCAAGATCAGCCATTACCTCTATTATCCCTTCACCCGGTATTACCTCGGCCGCACCCTAGGACATCGCGGTGTCTTCCCGCCGCGCCGCGGGCCTTCGGTTTCCAGCTCAATCTGAAGAGGAGTAGAAATGGATACGCTCACTCGTTCGCACAAGGCCCAGAAACTTATCGAAAGACTGCCCAAGAAGCTCAATCGGCAGTTCGTCGCCTCCCTGGTCGGTTGCGTCCACTGCGGCATGTGCACCAACTCCTGTCACTATGTGCTTGCCAATCCCGATGACCCGACCTATGCGCCGGCCTACAAGGCCGACCAGATCCGCAAGCTGTTCAAGCGTCACGTCGACTGGACCGGCAGGTACCTGCCGTGGTGGGTCAAGGCAGGAACGGTGAAAAGCGACGAGGACCTAGAGCAACTCAAGGACACCGTCTTCGGCAAGTGCACCAACTGCCGACGCTGTTCTCTGAACTGTCCCATGGGTGTGGATTACGCCAGTTTCAATCGCATGGCCCGCGGTCTGTTGGTCTCGGTCGGTGTCATGCCCGAGGGGGTGGCCGCGGTCAGCAAAGACCAATGGGAAATCGGCAACCAGATGGGGGTACTTAAGGAGGACTATCTCGACACCTTGGAATGGCTCTCCGACGAGCTGGCCGAGGAATTCGGCGACGAGGCGGCACGCATCCCGGTGGACGTCAAAGACGCCGAGGTCGTTTATGCCATCAACCCACGCGAGATCAAGTACGACCCGCGTTCCATCTCGGATGCCGCCCGCATCTTCTACCAGGCCGGGGAGAACTGGACTATGCCCAGCGAGGGTTGGGACATGACCAACTTTGGCCTGTTTTCCGGGGACGACGAACTGGGCGGTACCGTGGCGAAACGACTCTATAGTAAGGTCAAAGAGCTGCGAGGCAAGAAGCTGGTTATCTCGGAATGTGGCCATGGCTACCGCTCGACCCGTTGCGAGGGGCAGAACTGGGCTGCGTTGGGTGAGGTTGGTTTCGAGATGGAGAGCGCGGTGGTGACCATGCTGCGTTACATCGACCAGGGCCGCATCAAGGTCGACAAAAATGCGAACAAAAAACCCATGACCTTCCATGATTCCTGCAATTTCGCACGCAGTTGCGGCATGACCGAAGAACCGCGCGAGTTGCTCTCGGCCGTTTGCACCGAGTTTCGAGAAATGTATCCGAACCGGGCCGAGAACTATTGCTGCACGGGCGGCGGCGGAGCCATGTCCATGTCCGAGTATACCCCGAGGCGGCTGAAATCGGCCAAGATCAAGGCTGACCAGATTCGGACCACAGGAGCCAAGATGGTGGTCACGACCTGCCATAACTGTGTCGATGCGCTCAATGACCTGATCAAACACTATAAACTCGACTGCGAGGTCACCCAACTTGTCAACCTCGTGGCCAACGCTCTGGTGCCGACCCGAGCTGCCGTGTCCGTGACCAAGGTCGAGAAACCGGCCCTTCCCCTCGAAGGGTATACCATTCTGGTGGCCGACGATGAGCCGGACATCACCGCCTTCTTCAGCACCGCATTGTCCGACCAGGGTGCCCAGGTGCACTGTATTTCCAGTGCCGATCAGGTGTTGGAAACAGTACGCCGCGAAAAACCCGACCTGGTCACCCTTGATCTCTCGATGCCCGGCAGGAGTGTCGGTGAGGTGTTTGAAGCCCTGCGCCGCGACCCCGAGCTGGCCAAAACCAGGGTCTGTGTCATCACCGGAAAGCCGGAACTGCGCTCGCTCATCTACGAACGCCCCGTGCCGCCTCCAGACGGCTTCTTGGACAAGCCCGTCAGCGAGGAAAAGCTCATCTTCAACGTGCGCAAGATTCTCGAAATTTCCGAAAAACAGCAGTAACCTTCTTTGCCACTGAATCAGGGGGCGCACCATGACCGAGGCCCGTTTTCGCGAATACCTCGACGCGCTGCCTTGTTACCTCACCGTCCAAGATAAGACCCTGCGTATCATCCATGCCAACCGTCGCTTCGAGGAGGATTTCGGCGAATGGTCCGGTCGTTTTTGCTATCAGGTCTATAAACACCGTTCCGAACCGTGCGAGGTCTGCCCGGTCGAGAAGACCTTCCGCGACGGCAGCGGCGCCTCGAACGAGGAACTCGTGCGCAACCTGGAAGGCAGGGAGATCGCCGTCCTGGTCAACACCACGCCCCTCTATGACGAGCATGGGGCCGTGACCGCGGTGCTGGAGCAGTCGACCGACGTGAGCGACTTAGTCAGGCTACAGGTGTTGCTGCGCGAGAGTCAGCAGAAGTATCGCCTGCTCTTCGATGAAGCACCCTGTTTTGTGTCCATCCAAGACAGTGAATTACGCATCACCGAGGCCAACCGGGCCTTCCGAGAAGCCTTCGGAGAAGCTTACGGCAGCCATTGCTACCGCACCTATAAGCACCGCGGCGAGGTCTGCTCCCCCTGTCCGGTCCAAGAGACGTTCAAAGATGGTCAGGTGCATACCAGTGAGGAGGTCGTTGCCTCGCCGGGTGGCGAAACGGTCAACGTTCTGGTACGCACTGCACCGCTCAAGGACGACGAGGGCAGCATCCGAGCCGTGATGGAGATGAGCACCGACATCACCGAACTGCGCCGCCTCCAGGACCAGCTCACCTCGATTGGACTCCTTATTAGCTCAATTTCTCACGGCATCAAGGGCCTGCTGACTGGTATGGACGGCGGCATCTACCTGGTCAACAGCGGTTTCGAGAAGAACGACAAACCCCGGGTGCAACAAGGCTGGGAGATGGTCCAACGCAACATCGACCGGATTCGCTCCATGGTTCTCAACATTCTCTACTATGCCAAGGAGCGTCCACCGGACTGGAGGGAACTCGACCTCGGCGATTTATGCGCTTCGGTCGCCGCGGTCATTGCCCCCAAGGCTGCCCAGCTCGGCATCACCTTCACCGTCGCGTCCGAGTTGCAAGACCGTATCGAAGGCGACGAGGCCGCCCTTCGGGCCATGCTCCTTAACCTGCTCGAGAACGCCGTGGATGCTTGCCGTTTGGCCAAAGACGGGAAAGTCCACCGTGTGACCCTCGGAGCACGCCGGGAACCCGGCTGCATCGTCCTGTGCATCACCGATGACGGTATCGGTATGGACCAAGAAACATGCAATAAGGCATTCAGTCTGTTCTTTTCCTCCAAAGGTCTGGAGGGCACCGGCCTCGGCCTGTTCATCGCCAATCAGATTGCCGAAACCCATGGCGGGGACATCCGGGTGAGCGCGGAACCCGGCCGTGGCTCGAGGTTCGAGGTAACCTTGCGGCAACAGCGCCTCGGTCCGTCTGCTACCCTCGATCAGCCCTCCTGACCGGCTGTTCCGTGCTCCTTCAGCTCTTGGGGCATGGGAGTGCGACCCTCATCGCCGTCGTGATGAGTGGCTTTATGTACCTCTGGTTGATATTTGAAATTTTAAACCATTCAAATTGTTATGAAAAATTTCGAGAAAATACATAAAATCATGAATAGGATCAAGGGAATGTGTCCTTTTTCGGGATTGACAGGGGCTGGAGCGAGATGCTAGAGCGTGCCTGGTGTTACATTTTTGAAACACCGCACGGCATCTTCGAGAGGAGCATTCATGAACAGCGTTCTTCTGCACCTGCTCAGCTATACCGGCCTGGTGGTCGCCCTGGCGGCCATGGCCCGTAGGGTCCAGGTCTATCTCAGCACCCCGTTGCACCTGCGCTGGGAATTGTATCCCGTGGCGCACGAGGGAGGGAAACGCGCCGGGTACGGTGGGTCCTACCTCGAAGAAGTCGATTGGTGGACGAAGCCACGTCATACCAATATATTCAATGAAATAAAAGCAATGGCTCTCGAAATCCTCTTTCTGCGCGGGGTGTGGGAACATAACCGGAGTTTGTGGTACCGATCCTTCCCCTTTCATTTCGGTCTCTATCTCGTCTTGGCTTGGTTGGCGCTCCTTGTCATCGGGGCTTTCTTGCAAATGTTCGGCTTCGACCCGGCAGGCGATGGCGCCCTGGCTACCCTGCTCCGCGTAAAGACGACCTTCTGTGGGGTGTTTGGTTTCTTATTGACCATGATCGGTTCTGCAGGGCTCTTCTTCCGCCGCTACCTCGATGAAGACCTGCGCAACTACTCGAGCAGCGCCGACTTCTTCAACCTCGCCCTGATCTTCGTGACCATGTTGACCGCGTTCTGCAGCTACATTTTCGAAGACCACGGTTTCTTCCAGGCGCGAGCGTACGTCCACAGTCTGTTGACCTTCGATTTCGCCGAGCTCGGCGGGGTCCTGTTCGGGGTCCAGGTTCTGCTCGGTGCTGTGTTGATGGCTTATATCCCGCTCACGCACATGGCGCACTTCTTCACCAAGTACTTCTTCTATCACGACATCCGCTGGAACGACACCCCCAACGTCAGGGGGGAGACCTACGACCAGCAGATCAGCGAGGTACTTGGCTACAAACTCAATTGGAACGCTCCACACATCAAGGCCGAGGGCAAGAAAACCTGGGCCCAGGTCGCAACCGAGGAGACAAAGGACAATGACTGAGAAGAAAATCAAGATCGAGGACATGGGGCGCCAGGATCTCGACCGTCTGAGTACCTTCGACAAGAAACGTCAGCCGCCATTGCCTCCGCCCTATGACAAGCTCGAGGAAGAACCGGATTTCCCACCTCTCTCCGAGGATGTGAAGCAGAAGTATGAGGCCCGGCTCGACGACACTCTGGCCATCAGCATACCCAAGCCCAAGACTCCTGAGGAAGAGGCCGTGCTGGTCCAGAAATTCCTTACGGGTCTCGAGAAGCTCTTCGTCAAGGAGAACAACTGGACCTTCCTCCAGCCGCTCCTCCTGACCATGGACCACTGCGCCAAGTGCCACACGTGCTCCGAGGCCTGTCATATCTACGAAGCCAGCGGCCGAGACGAGCTCTACCGGCCCTCGTACCGTTCCGAGGTCTTCCGGCGTCTGTACCGCAAGTTCGTCAACAAGGGTTCCTTATTAGAGAGTTGGCGGGCGGGCGACATCAAATTGAGTTGGACCCTGATCGCCCGCTTGGCTGAGCTCGCCTACCGCTGTAATTTGTGCCGGCGTTGCGCTCAAACCTGTCCCATCGGCGTGGACAACGCCCTGGTGGCGAGGGAAATCCGCAAGTTGTTCAGTCAGGAACTGGGCATCGCGCCCAAGGAAATCCATGACAACGGCGCGCTGCTGCAGCTCAAGGTCGGGTCCTCGACCGGCATGTCGGCCCTGGTGGTCAAGGACAACATCGAGTTCATCGACGAGGACATCAGCGAGAAGACCGGCCTCGATCTCAAGACCCATTGGGACGTACAAGGCGCCGACGTCCTGCTCATCCACAACGCCGGCGAGATCATGGCCTGGCCGGAAAATCCCGGGGCTTTCGCCGTGATCCTGGAGAAGGCAGGGATCAGTTGGACCTTGTCCAGTGACCTGTGCGCGTATGACGGGATCAACTACGGCGTGTGGTACGACGACACGCTCTTCGCCAAGGTCGCGATCAAGCACATGCAGGCAGCCAAGAAGCTCGGCGTGAAGAAGATCGTTATCGGCGAGTGCGGCCACGCCCACAAGGCCCTCACCGTGATCGCCGACCGGGCTCTGCCCAAGGATCTGCAGGTTCCGCGCGAGAGCGCCATGACCTTGCTCGAGGAGATCGTCTTCAGCGGCAAGATCGCCTTCGACCCCTCGCGCAACGATTTTCCGGTGACCCTGCACGATCCCTGCAACCTGGTGCGGCTCATGGGCATCGTTGAGCCACAGCGCCGCATCCTCAGGTATCTCTGCCCGCAGTTCCGCGAGATGACCCCGCACGGGGTCGAGAACTACTGCTGCGGCGGCGGTAGTGGTTTTGCGATCATGTCCGGCCACAACTTCGGGCAGTGGCGCATCAATGTGACGAGCCGCAAGAAGTTCGAGCAGATCCTCAATGCCTTCCAGGACTGCATCGACCCGGGTATCCACAAGTACGTTTGTGCACCGTGCAGCAACTGTAAAGGTGCGATCCGCGATATTCTCGCCCACTATGAGGCCTTCGAGAAGTGCGGCATCCTATACGGCGGCCTGGTCGAATTGATCGTCAACGCCATGGTCGACGTCAAACCTGGTTTCATCGACTGGGAGTGGCGCTGAAAGAGGTGTAACCTTTGGAGTTACCTGGATAGCTTGATGGAGAGTAGGCAAGAAACCGAGAAGGAGCCTTCATGAACGACAAGAAGAAGATCCTGATCATCGACGACGAGCCGGACGTAGTCACCTTCCTGACCACCCTGCTCGAGGACAACGGCTATCTCACCGTGACCGCGACCGACGGAGAGGAGGGCTTGGCCAAGGTCAAGAGCGAGCGGCCCGACGCCGTGACCCTGGACATCACCATGCCCAACACCACCGGCGTGCGCTTCTACCGCGAGCTGCGCGAGAGCGCCGAGTTCGCGAAGCTCCCTGTGATTATGGTTACCGGCGTGACCGGCGGCTTCGACAAGTTCATCTCGTCGCGCCGTCAGGTACCGCCGCCCGAGGGCTTTGTCTCCAAGCCCATCGACCAGCAGAAGCTGCTCGCCTTGTTGGCCAAGGTGTTACAGTAATCGTAATCTACTTCTAACCTCGCAACGCGCCCTCGCGAGATGATCCCCGCGTCGCATTGTCCGGGTCAGCTTTTGGTGAAGTCGGTCTCAGCCTTCAGATACATCGTCTCGAACATTTGCATGACCCGCTGCACCGCATCGCGGTTGACGTGGCGGCAGTCGTCGGCCCACGGTTGCGGCAGGCAGGTGGTGACCAGCTCGTAGCTCGGGAAATAGTGGATATTGGGGTTCCGCCGGACCAGCTCTTCCGCGGCGACGCGGAGTACGGCCTTGGAGTGGCTGTTGGCTTCGACGACATGGTGGGTTTTCCCTCGGCCGGTCGCGAGGAAGGGCACCGGCGAGACGCTGAGGATGATGGTGAAGGCTGGGTTGTGTCGGAGGCACAGGTCATTGAAACGTTCGACGGCGTCGATGTTCTCCTGGACGTCGAGAACCCGGTGCCGGGCGAAGAAATAGCCGTTGTCGCGAGGGTTGCGCGACATGACCGTGCCGTCCCAGAGTTCCCAGCATTCGTTCAGGCCGAGGGTGACGACGAAGACCTCGCAGGTTTCGAGGGCACGTCGTACCGCGGTTGTATGCACTTCGCGATCCGCATCGTAACAGGCAGCCGAGGCGAAGTAGACCCCCTCGCGGTAAGGATCGACATAGGTGTGGGTGGCCTGATCGCGGAAGAGGAGTGGATGGAACCCCCGTTCGCCGAATGCCCGCTCGGCGAGCTGGCTGAAGCTGGGCGCGTTGAAGAGGAGCCCGTAATTGGCGCAGAACGGGGTGAGCCCGTCCTCGGGGCTGTAGCCGTCGACCACGACTCCGCTCTCCGGAGCCGGAATGGTCTCGGTGACCACGTACCGGTAGCCGTTGAGCTGCAGGTACTGCGAGATTTCGGCTGCGAAGCAGCTCCCCGCGCTGCCGATCGGGGTGCTGCGATCGAGCAGAGGATGACGTTGCACGAAGGGCAGGGTGTCAGCCAGGGACCTCGGATGGGACTCGTGTACCGGGTTGGGCCAGAAGACATCCTCGGGTCGGCCGACGCGGTAGCGGGTACGGGAGTCTTCGTACTGGGCCTCGAAGCTCAGGAAGGCGCGGAGCCGGTCGTTGTCTGCCGCAGGGAGAGGAGTGGTCCGGTTGAGCGCCGCTGCCATGCCTTTGCGCAACGCAAGACAGAGCGCACTCTGGTCGGGCACCACTGGGACTTCTCCCGGAGCCAGCTTGTCGGTCAGGGTCAGGACGTAGTCCGGATCCCCAAAGATGCGTTCGAGGGCCAGGCCGAGTTGGGCGCGTTGCTTGAACTCGCCGTGTTCGCCGACGATCAGGCTCGTACCTGTTGGGAGTGCGGTCTCGAGGAAATGCTCGGCCGCGCCCACCACCTTGAGCTGTCCCAGCTTTGGCTCCCACTGCCCCTCGAGTTGGGTAAGCCAGGGTTTCGGGCAGGGCAGCAGGACTAGGTGCAGTAGTAGCACCTCGGTTTCGGAACGAGCATGGAAACGTGCCAGCCGCCGGTATGGATCGAGCAGCACGATGTCCCCCGGAACCAGGAGTGTGTCGGGGATGTCGTGAGGTTGACCGAGCGCGGTTAGAACGGGGGCGAGGTCGCACTGCCAGGCTTCGGGTTGGCAGCCGACGTAGCCGGCATGGTGCAGGGCCTTGGTCTGGAGCTCGCTGAGGAGGTCGCAATGCACTTCGCCGGTAGCCTGCAACAGGAAGAAGAGTTCGAGGGCGTGCGTGCCGAAGAAGGAGCGGTTCCACGGAGAGAGTTCGGCCGGAGAGAGGCTCCGTTCGAGGAAGATGCCTGCGACGAAGAATTCGCTGCCGAAGTAGTGCCGGTAGTGTTCGGCCGGTTTCGGTTCGAGCAACCCGGGGAGCAGGGAAGGGAGTCGCTGTTCCACTCCGGCCAGATCGAGTTTGGCCAGGGGGGTACAGGCCCGGCTGCAGATCAGAACCCCATTAGCAAGGGCGCCACGGTAGCTCTCGGTAACCCCACTTTCCATGGAACGGGCGTACTCGTGCAACTCGGCGAGACGGAGGGTGAAGTCGAAGTAGGTGATCAGGTTCAGCGCTTCTTTGGCACGCAAGCGCAGCTCTCGCGGCGGTTCACCGGGTAGGCGCAGCAGGTAGGGGGTGCCGGTAGTCAGGTGGTTGGATTGGATCATGGTCATGTCGCCTCTCACTCTCCTGCCAACTGCTGCCGCAGGGTTTCCAGTTCCTGCCACCGGAGATACAGTCTCTCGACCTCTTCCCGCGCTGCGGCTTCTTCGGTGCAGAGGGCGACGAGGGTGTCGGCCGCGCTGAGCACCTCGGGATCTTGGAGCTTCAATCGTACCTTCGCGAGGGTCTCCTCGGCTGCGGCGAGCCGTGCTTCCATGCCGTCGAGCTCGAGTTGGTCGCGGTAGCCGAGCCGGGTCTTTTGGCGTGGCCGGTCGACGACCTCTTTGGCTTTCCTTACCTTGCGTTCAGTGCTTGCGAGGGCTTCCAACCATTGCGCGCAATCGGCGAAACTGCCGATAGTACCCTCGTCGAGGAAGCCCAAAACCGAGGTCGCGAGGCGGTCGAGAAAGGCCCGGTCATGGCTAACCAGAACCACTGCACCGGGAAAATCCTCCAAACGCTCTTCCAATACCGCGAGAGTCAAGAGGTCGAGGTCATTGGTCGGTTCGTCGAGCAGCAGGAGATCGACCTCCTCGAGCATGATCCTGGCCAAGGA
>MGSU01000291.1 GCA_001799195.1 Deltaproteobacteria bacterium RIFOXYA12_FULL_61_11
CGAGCACCTGGGCCCCCGGCTCGACGCCTTCCACGGCGAACTGCGTCGGCGCGGCGTCGCCTTCTCGATCGAGATCAGGCTGGGCTCCGGTGCCTATGTCTGCGGAGAAGAGACGGCGCTGATCGAATCCCTCGAAGGGAAACGCGGGGAGCCGCGCAACAAGCCTCCCTATCCCGCGGTCCGAGGCTTTCGGGACTGTCCCACCGTGGTCAACAATGTCGAGACCCTGGTCTACTGCACGCTGATCCTCCATCACGGTCCCGAGCACTTCCAACAACTCGGGACTAAAGATTCCCGTGGTTCCAAATTGTTCTGCGTCTCTGGGGACACCGAGAAGCGCGGTATCTACGAGTTAGAGCTAGGCATGACCCTCCAGCAATTCACCGACCTGTTCAGCGACGGGTTCACCAAGGCGGTGCAAGTCGGCGGTCCTTCGGGCTTCTGCGTGGCGCGTAAGGATTTCGCCAGCACGGTGATCGGCTTCGAGGGTATTCCCACCGGCGGCTCGATGATGCTCTTCAACAGTACCCGTTCCATGTATAACATCCTGCACAACTTCCTCGAATTCTTCTGCGAGGAATCCTGCGGCCAATGCACCCCGTGCCGAGTGGGGTGCCAGCAGTTGCTGCTCGGCATCGAGGCGGTAAAACGCAAGGAACTGCCCCCTACGCATCTCGATACCCTTCGTAAATTGGCCGCCACCATGCGGATCACGGCGAAATGCGGGCTCGGACAATCCGTGCCCAACTGTTTCACTTCCATCGTCGAGAACTTTCGCGAGGAGATCGTCTACTAGCCCATGGACCTGGACTGATACTCTCTCTCGCAACTACCCGGAGGCTGCATGGACACCATGATCACCTTGACCATCAACGAACTTCCGGTCGAGGTCCCGCGGGGCACCTCGATCCTCGAGGCGGCCAAACAGCTCGGCCTGACCATCCCGACCTTGTGCCACCACGAGGACCTCTGCGTAGCCGGGAATTGCCGCGTCTGCGTCGTCGAGCAGCAGGGTTCGCGCCTGCTCGTCGCCGCCTGCTCGACCCCGGTCACCCAAGGCATGGTCATCTTCACCAACACCGCACGAGTCCGCCAGGCTCGCAAACACATCATCGAACTCCTGCTCTCCGAGCACGATGCCGATTGCACCCGCTGTTACCGCAACGGCAGTTGCGAATTGCAGGCCCTGGCCGTGAAGTACCGCCTCGAGGGACGCAACCTGCTCGAGCTGCGGCACACCCACGCCATCGACCTGAGCTCCCCGGCCATCGTCAAGGACGACGGCAAGTGCATCCGCTGCCAACGCTGCGTTCGGACGTGTTCCCAGATCCAAGGCGTCAACGCCCTGACCGTGGCCCACAAAGGCGAGAAGATGCGCATCGAGACCTTCTGCAATCTCCCTCTGGACCGGGTTTTCTGCACCACCTGTGGTCAATGCGTGGCCCACTGTCCGACCGGGGCGCTGGTCGAGAAGACGTCGGTGGAACAGGTTTGGTCCGCCCTGGGGAACCCGAAAAAGCACGTCGTCGTCCAGACCGCCCCGGCCGTGCGCGTGGCGCTCGGCGAGGAGTTCGGACTCGAACCCGGGACCCGGGTCACCGGCAGGATGGTCACCGCCTTGCGACGCCTGGGCTTCCACGCCGTCTTCGACACCAACTTCACCGCCGATCTCACCATCATCGAGGAGGGCAACGAGCTGCTCTCCCGGCTCACCACGGCCCTCGGCGCACAGAAGGGCAAGGCCGTCCTGCCCATGGCCACCTCGTGCTCTCCCGGCTGGATCCGCTACATGGAGTTCGCCTACCCGGATCTGCTCGAGCATCTCTCGACCTGCAAATCGCCGCAGCAGATGTTCGGCGCGGTGGCCAAGACCTACTACGCCCAACAGGCCAAGGTAGACCCGGCCACCATGGTCGTGGTCTCCGTCATGCCCTGCACGGCCAAGAAGAGCGAAGCAGATAGACCGGAGATGCGTTCCAGCGGTTTCAAGGACGTCGACTATGTCCTGACTACGCGGGAGCTGGCCCTGATGATCCACCAGGCCGGTATCGACTTCGCGGCGCTGCCCGAGGGTCCCTGCGATTCCCTCTTGGGAACTCACAGCGGGGCAGGGGTCATCTTCGGGGCTACCGGCGGCGTGATGGAGGCTGCCCTGCGCACGGCCTACGAGCTGGTCACGGGTCGGGAGGTTCCCTTCACGAACCTAGAAATCCTCCCGGTGCGGGGGATGGAGGGCGTGCGCGAAGCCACCCTCCCCATTCGCGACCCGCTGCCTGCCTGGAACTTCCTTGAGGGGGTCGACCTGCGTGTGGCCATTGCGCACGGCCTGACCAACGCCAAGAAGGTCATGGACCAAGTCCGCGCAGGGACTTCTCCGTACCACTTCATCGAGGTGATGACCTGTCCCGGCGGCTGCCTGGGCGGAGGGGGCCAGCCCATCCCCACCACCCCAGAGATCCGGCGCAAGCGCGCCGAGGCCCTCTACGCCGAGGACCGCGACCTGCCGGTGCGCAAGTCCCACAACAACCCGCAGGTCCAGGAACTCTACGCCAACTTCTTGAAAAAGCCCCTCGGCGAGCGTTCCCACGCCCTGCTCCACACCCACTACCATGCCAGGGAACGCATTGGTGCCGATGTTCCGTTCACCCCCATGGCGTACGCTGAAGGCGAGAGCGAGCTCAGATTGTAGACACCCTATGGTCTTTTCTCATCGATCGCCTAGGCAGGTTTGGACCAGGGTCGAAGTACGGTATTCCCCAACACGCTGAAGGACTCCACCTCTCGAACCATTCTCCAAGGAGTCGAGGGCAGGAACGGTTCTTGCCGCCTTGCATTAGCCTTGATAAGTACACAGTAATTTATATAAAACAATGAAATAATATAAAAAAAAATTCAGGAAAATAATATATCTCAATTTTTGTCCACAGAAATGATTGACCCTATCAGCAGCACGTGCTACTGTTCCTGGGAATGATCGTAGAGGTGAGGGGGGGGGCAGTATGAAGTATTTTCGATTTGTGGCCTTCGAGAAGCCTTCACTTCCGAGTATGCAGGATAGATCTACTGACAGTATGGAACAACTGCATTCTCTCCAACGTCGCAGTAGTGAGGGAGCGGGGATCGTTAGACCTTCTACAACTTCTCTGAAGACGTCGGGACAGCAAAATCATGTCATCAGGGTAAGTTCATGGCTATTAGCCCTTTCTGCCCTTAGCTGCGCTCTACCAATCTCCATCGTAGACGATGGTAAAAACTCTAGCCTTGACACGGCAGCGGTGCCTGTTCGTTTTGCAGACGGGAATTATCGTTACGAAGACTGTATCGACCCCACCAATCCCGAGGAATGTCCTTCCACCAAGTACATCACGGGAGATCGTAACCTCTGCAATCCATTACCCGATGGCAGATATCGCGGGCAATGTTTTGCGTGTCTCGATCACCTAGGCGCGTGGAGACAACCGGATGGTCAGGATGGGGCTTGTGTCTGCCCAATAGGGAAAACCTGGGAAGATGGAGAGGGTGGGGGGAGATATGATTGGAATATGGACACTGCCGATTTCGCAAATCTAGCTGGCTGCGTTTATTCAGCAAACCAATTAGGGAACAGTTGCATCGACCCAGACGCCGCGGATGAATGTCCTCGTGAAGACTATCTCAAGGGTGACGAGTCGCAATGTCAACGGTACAACGACGACGAGACGAAAAGGAAGGGTAGGTGCCGAGCTTGCCTCCGCGATGGCGGCGCCTGGAATATTTTTTCGGCGGATACGTGTGTCTGTCCCTTGGGCAGCATCTTTCTACCAGGAGATCCTAGCATTATCTCTTCAATAATTTCTTCTGTACCTCGCAGCGAAAACGATTGGTACCGTGCAGCTCGCTGCGAGAGAGCCCCAGGCTCAGTCGCATCAGCTGGTGCTACACGAGAACGCGACCGAAATGATGAGGCCCGATCGGAATTGATCGAAATGTGCGTGCAAAGTTATGCGGTGGTTGGCGATAACTATGAAAAGCGCGGGAATTGTATGCACAGTGCAGCCTGTATCGATGCCTTCCCAGAATTCAGTAGGGAAGATTTACTAGAATATACAACATGTTGTTTCGACTGTCTTGAGGCACATGGAAAATGGGCAGTCCTACCTTATCAAGGGCAGGCGTATGTGCCTTCTTACTGTTCCGGTGCAACGATCGACTGCGCGTATGATGATGCCTACCTGAATGATGATGGTCCCAACCCCACAATCACTCCTGAAGTCCCCGTAACCGATACCTGTAGTGCTGCCTGTAAGGGCTGCAAGGAATCGGGAGGCACATGGAACGGCAACAACTGTACCTGTACCGGCTCGACGAGTTGGCATCCTGGGGTCAACCAATGCCGGGCAACCTGCACCGGCGACTGCACGAGCTGTGAGGCGAGCGGGGGCACCTGGATGGGGGGCGCGGGTGGTGCAAGTTGTCTCTGTAAGCTCGACTCCGTCTGGGACAACGGGACTAAACAGTGCGAACCGATCGATTCCGAGGCAGGCGTTGATTGTTTCGACGGTAGTGGGAAGTGTATTGACATCAACAGCCAGAGTTGCTGGGCCGGGCAAGGTACTATCGTTCGCAACCAGTGTCCAGGTGGGGATAATGTGCGTTGCTGCCGCACACCGGATGATTACGTGCAGGGAGGGTATACTGTACCGGAGCATGTTGGAGATACTTGCAGCGCCGAAGGAAAAACCGGTGAATGCAGAGATTCTACCCGTGCAGCGAGTTGCAGCGGAGGGCATTACGTCAGTGATAAATGTCTTGGTCCGGAACAGGTGAAGTGTTGTGTCCCTGAAGTGGGTACAACGCTGCCTGATGCTCGCCCCGCCTGTTCCAATGCGAATGTGCTCTCGGCGATGCTTCCGGGAGGAGGAGTTTCGAGTTGGGCTTGCAAGACCAGCTCAGCCTGTTCTACTGCCCAGGGAACTGTCGATAATGGCTTCACCTGTGGCGAGACAGGTCAAGTTTGTTGTCAGACTGTTGTGAAAACCCTGTGTCCGACCAGTGCGAAGTATAGTTGTATTACTTCTGCCGCATGTATCAGCTCGCAGAACGAGGAGGAAGATGTGCATGGCGTCGTGAAGTCCGGCTATACTTGTAGCACTGGGGTTTGCTGCTATAAGGCTTGGATAACCACATCTGTTGATGCCCCCCCTGTTGTCGACAATAAAGCAATTTGTCAGAATAAGCTAGCTACAGCCAACCACAATTTGAGCAGCCAATGCGAGCCCTACTCATCGTCAAGTTGCAAGGAGGCTCTCGGTAGCAGTTCTGCAACTTCCATTCAAACTACTTGTCGCGCATGTTACGGTCCGGACAAGGGTATGACCCTATGGAAATGGAACTACAGCGGCAGTTCGATTGCCGGGAACTCCTGTACCAGACGAGCTACCGACGGTCCGGTGCCCGTATACTGACCGTGCTTGCGATGGAGAAGACCACGGAAGTCGCTGAGAGATACCCTTCAATGGGGGTATTGATCCGAGGCTTCGGCATCCTCCTCTTCCTCTCCGCTTGCGGCGTCGAAGAGGGACAACTCGGTGCTCCTGCCGGAACGAACCTCCCGAGAGAACGGCCGGGATTGGTCGCGGGAGAGACCGAGATAGCACCTGACCCGACAGAGGAGTTGGCAACACCCCCCACATCTCGCGTTCCCTGCGAGGTGGGCCGGTGCTGGTTGAACGCGCCGGAGATCCGAGGGGCTTGTCCCGACCGCCCGCTCGGGGAGGACTTCTCGTCCGGGAAGTACAATGTGCACCGCTATCCCTATGTCGCACCGGCTGGCACCTCGGTGGAAGTGACCCTCGAGGTGACCGCCGGTCAGTGGCAACCCATTCTTATCGTTGCGGATGCCGCCGACGGGATAACCCTTTTCGACGGTGAGGTAGGACTTTCTGGTGGAGCGGTACAGCTCGAAACCGGCGCCACGGGACGCACCGGCAGTCTGGCTTCGGTGCTTGTCACCGCCGCGACCGAGACCCGGCTCGACCTCTACGTGACCTCCTGGGAAACGGTTGATAGCGGCTTTACGGCCGCCCTGGCGACCGAGGCGCGCTATACCCTTTCCACCTCCGCCGGTTGCCCCCCTCCTACTGAAATCTGTCCGATGGACCCGCAGAGCATCGACAGGCTCGCCTCCGGCTTCTTCACTGCTGCCGAGAGCAGCGATCCCCTGGCGCCGAACTACAGCCCCTATAAACGCGATGACCGCGACTCCCACTCAGGCTACGATCTCCATGCACCGATGGGCATACCGGTGCTGGCCACGCAGGACGGAGTCATCGTATCGGCCACGACCGTCGATGCCAGCGACTGTGGCCGTTCGGTCACCCTGGAAATTCCCAGCGGGGTGAGGTTCCGCTACTGCCACCTCGACCAGGTCCTCGTAACCTCGGGCGAAGTCGTTGCGGGACAGGTCATCGGCCTCAACGGCGCAACCGGGAATGCCCATGTCTCCCATGTCCATTTCGTCTACCTGGAGTCCCCCGCGCTCGCCGACACCTCCTCGGGCGAGGTGAAGAGCAGGAAGGTCAACCAGTACATCGACGACCTTTGCCGATGATCGTAGCTCGCCCCTGCTTGTTGCACGAGGATTGACATACCATCCCCTAGCGGCTAGGGCACCCTGGGTTGTTCTTCGACGATGAGCATCATGGCAAGGTACATCTGTTCCGTGTGCGGGTATGCCTACGACGAAGAGACCGAGGGCACCCCGTGGAGCGAGTTGCCCACGAGTTGGGTTTGTCCCTTGTGCGGGGCCGACCGGAGCTTGTTCCTCCTCGAAGCAGCTCCGGCCGTCGCCCCAGCTCCTATCATCTCCATCCCCAGCACCCCATCGTCTTCGTGGCGTTGCAGTATCTGCGGATACCTCCATCGGGGCGATACCCCTCCCGGGCGTTGCCCCGTCTGTCAGGCCGATGCCGACCTGTTCTCGGCCGTGGACGATACCGGCGTGCCTCTTCCCGAACTTCCTCTCACCGCTCCGATCGAGACCGTGTCGGATCTCCTGATCGAAACTATGCTCGCCTGGGGTATCACCCATGTCTTCGGCATGGTCGGGCATTCCAACCTCGGCCTGGCCGAGGCGATCCGGCGCCGCGTCGAGGCTGGCCGGTTGCACTACGTCGGAGTGCGGCACGAGGGCGCGGCTTCGTTCGCTGCCTCGGCTTTCGCCAAGCTCACCGGCCGACCGGCTGCCTGTCTTTCCATTGCCGGACCCGGCGCGACCAACCTGCTCACCGGACTTTGGGATGCCAAGATGGACCGCGCTCCGGTGCTGGCCCTGACCGGTCAGGTCGAGACCGCGGTGCTCGGACCGGGGGCTTTCCAGGAAATCGATCTGGGCAAGGCCTTCGCGGCGGTGGCCGGCTTTGGTCAACCCGTGCTCTCCACCAGCGACCCTTCCGCCTTGATGGCCTTAGCCCTCAAACACGCCCTGGTGCAACGCGAGGTCGCCCATCTCATCGTTCCCGACGAGGTCCAGACCCTGCTGGTCACCGCTACGGTGCCTCTGGTTGGCCCCCGCGGACGGATACCGGACCGGGCAGTGGCTCCCTCGACAGCCTCTCTCGAGGCCGCCATCGAAGCCTTGCTCGCCGCGCGGCGGCCGGCGCTGATCCTCGGGTACGGTTGCCGTACCTCCCTGCCCGAGGTGAAGCAACTGCTCGACCTCCTCGGCGCCCCGGTGATGACCACCTTCAAGGCCAAGGGGTTCCTCCACGACGATCATCCGCTCGCCTGCGGCGTACTCGGTCGCAGCGGCACCCCGCTCGCCGCACAAGCCATGGCCGAGGCCGACCTGCTCCTGGTGCTGGGAGCCTCGTTCTCCAAACACACCGGCATCCGCCGCGGTGTCCGTACCATCCAAGTCGACTTCGACCCTCTTGCCCTGGCCCGCTTCCACGAGATCGAACTACCGATCCTCGGGGAGCTCGGCATCACCGCGGGCCTGCTCACCGAACGCCTCTCCAGGCGAGGTTTCGAACCGGTCGAGGATCGCCGGGCAGAGTTGCAGGCCAGGAGAGAGAACTGGCGCGCCGAGAAGGTCACCCGCGCGGCCAAGGATCGCGGCCGCGGTCTGGCCAGCGCTCTCGTTTGCGAGACTCTCTCGAAGCTCGTTCCCGAGGATGCAGTCCTGGCCGTGGACGTCGGCAACCATGCTTACTCCTTCGGCCGCTACTTCGAGTGCCACAAGCAAAGCGTGCTGCTGTCGGGCTACCTCGGTTCGATCGGCTTCGGGTATCCCGCCGCCCTCGGGGCCGTCTGTGCCGCCCCGGAACGCAAGGTCGTGGCCCTGACCGGGGACGGCGGCTTCGCCCAGTACCTGGCTGAACTGTGTACCGCTGTGAAGTACCGGCTGCCGATCACCCACGTCCTCTTTGACAATGGCCAGCTCGGCAAGATCTCGCTGGAGCAGCAGAGCGAAGGCCTCCCCGTGTGGGAGACCGACCTCGTCAACCCCGACTTCGCTTCCTACGCCGATGGCTGTGGTGCCCGAGGTTTTAGGGTTGAACGGAGAGAAGAGCTTGCTCCGGCCCTGACCGAGGCCCTGGCGCACCCCGGCCCATCCCTGGTTGCCATCACCACGGATCCGGAATTGGTCTAAGGAGGGTAAGGTGCACTTCTCAGGGGGTATCTTTGAAGATATCCTCGCCGACCAGCCAATCCCCGAGGATGGCTGCCACCAGGGCGTGTCCGGTCGCATTCCAATGCGGATCGTTCGGCAAGCTCGTGGTCTCGAGGAGGTGCTGGGAATAACAGCGCTGCACCACCTGGAGATCGTCGAGACCCTCGAAGGCATCCCCGGCTAAGCTCCGGCATAAGGGAGGAGCCAGTGGGAGGTACCGTAGGCCTGCGTCGGTTGCTCGTGTGGCGAAATATCGCTGAATCCCCTGGTCGAGGGGCGTGGTGACCAACAGGAACGTAGCCCCCATGCCTCGGCTTGTCCGTTCGAGCTCGCGGAGGAGCCGCCACTGCAGGTCGAGTGATCGGGGCAGGGTCAGGCTCTCGAGGAAACGGCGGTGCTCCTCGGGTTCGTGGTCATGGAACATGAGGGCACCGAGGTCGAGGAAACCTGCCAACCTGCCCAGAAGGATGGTGGAGCTCATCAACCTGCGGACGAGGGCCGCGGCGGTCGAGGTTTCCGGCACCGGCAGGTTGAGAGGAACCAGAGCTTCGTCGGTCAACACGAAACAGGGTTTGGGCCAACCGTATTGAGCACAGGCCAGGTTGTTCTCGAGATCATTGGGGGAGAAGAGGACCAGCACGAGGTCCGGTTCGAAAACGGCTCCTCGTTCCCGCAGATATTGCAATTCCTGGTCAGTACCGTAGCCGCACGCACCGGCGTTCACGACCTCGAGCAGAGGGAAGCGCCGTTCGAGCAGTTCGCTGAAGCGTTCTCGGACGTCCACGCCATAACCCCAGGCAAAGGAATCTCCGAGGAGGAGCAGTCGCCGGCGGCTGTTCTTGGCAAGGGGGACGTCATCCTCGCGGAGTCCCTGCTGGTTGATTCGGACCTCGAAGCGGCCGTGGGGGGCGTGGATGGAGGTATGGATCCCCGGGTGATGCGACCAACCGAGCAAGGGGTCGTAGCGCCAGAGCGATCGTTCCGGTCTCGTCGGACGCCACGCCGGCACCAGCGCCGACAGGGTGATTTCCACCAACCCGAGCGCTACCAGACCGATCAGGAGTGCGGCCAAGAGGTACAAGACCGTTCTCATCGACGGCGTGGCCCCCTCATCAGGCCCCTCCACTTCTCAGGTTGACCAGCACGGTAAAGCCGAGTTGGACTGCCAACAGCAACCGCCAGGGTGACGTTGCTTCGAGTAGGGTCCATCCGAGCCAGAGCAGCAGGGGCGCGACGAGGGGAAGGCTGTAGAGCAGCATTTCGGTGGGGTTGAAATACCAGTAAAAGCAAAAATATCCCATGAGCAGGAAGAGCGGGGCGAGTCCGAGGGTCTGCATCCGACGCAGAGTTACCACCATTCCACGGCCGAGTAAGTGCAAGGTCAGGACGAGCCAGAGCGCGGCGAACGGATCGTACAGAAAACCGCGAAGCCCGATCCTACTCGTTCCGAAAGGCCCACCGGCAAGCGCGACGAGGAACTGCGCGGTGACCACGCGGTCCAAGTTTGCCAGCGTGAGGTTGGCCGTACTGGCATAGCCCTCGACGACGCTGAGAAGGCGTTCGGCCTCGGCACCGAGCCCTAGCTGGGCCATGGGACGATACCACGCCCTGATTGCCAGGTTCCCGGCAAGGAACAGGGCAAGTCCCAGGAATACCGTCGCACCGCCCAACCCGACCCGCTGCCACCACGGTCGCCGGGTCCGATGGAAGCAGAGCAGCGCGGACACAGCTACGAGCATGAGCAAGGGAGGGTGTGCCAAGGCCGTCGCGATCGAACTCAGCAGGAGCAGGGCTAAGTTGCCTCTTCGCGGCAGCAACCAGTACCTCCATGCCGCAAGAGCGGTCAGGTTGAAGAGCAGTGTCGAGAATGGATACGTCTCATAGCTCGAGGCATATCCGATGAAGGCGAAGGTGCAGGGATAGGCGGCGGCGAGCCACTCGCCCATCGAGGCCCCGCCGAGCACGGTTCGGAAGAGCAGGTGACCGGTCAGGCCGGCGGCCGCGGCGACGAGGGAGAAGACCGAGGCCAGGGCCAGCAGGTCCTCTGCACCGAACCAACGGACGAATCGGACCAGGGGTGAGAGAATCGGCAAGAAGAGCAGGTGTTTGGACATATCGAAGGTCAATTCGCCGGTGAGGAGCGGTTCGATCACTTCCAGGCTGTCCGAGAAGAGGTGGTTGTCCAGGGGGAGCAAGCGCTGCGGGAACTGGAACAGGGTGGCCAGGACGAAGGTGACCGCTGCCGTGAGGAGCGGCGCGTACCGGTGGAAGGTTCCAGTGCGGCGAGAGGCTACGGCGAGGAGGAAGAGGAAGGCGCTTCCGAGCAACCAAGCAGGGCTCGAGGGCAACGAGGGACCGGGGGGGAGGAGCAGCAACCTGCCTTTCCAGGGTCCGGGACCGACATTGCTGAGGATAACTGTCGTCGCTCCATCAGGTCCGGACAAGGGCAATATTCGTTCCCTAATGATCGTCGAGGGGCCGGCCCTCCAGCGCTCCTGCAGACGTTCGTTCACGGTCAGTTCGAGAATGGTCTCGGGCGTTCCGTAGGAACAAGCCGTGCGGACGAGGAGGGTAGAGCGAGCCGCGCCAGTGAGGGTAAGGGTATAGGAGGGGCAGGGCTCGGGCGGGGAGCAAGGCGGTAGGGCCAGGACCTGCACCCACGAGCCGGGTTGGACCGGCTGCAAGGGAACGGGCGTCGTCTGATCGCTCACCGGCCCCTGCCCTCGTGCGGGTGCGAGGGGGTGGCTGCCAAAGAGCCGGTACCCGCCGAACAGCGTCGCAGTCAGGAAGGGTAGCATGGAGAGGACGAGCGTCAGAGAGGGCACTTCACCGTCCCCCACCCGTGGGCTCGGCCTCCCCCGTCGGCAATGGGTCGGGGATTGGAGGTGGCAGGGCCAGGCGTTCGGCTCGGTCGACCAGACCGAGGAACTCGCGGCGGTAGCCGTGCGGATCGCGGGCGAGTCCCGGAGTCGTCAACTCGCGCACCTGGGTGTAGCTGGAACCTGCCTTGTACTCCGAGCCGCGCAGCAAGAGTCCGAACCCGGCTACGGCCGCGGCAAAAGCGAAGTCGGGTGAGCGCTCGGGAGCCTTGCGACCCTTGTCACGCAGGGTGAAGGCGAGGAGCCCGCTGCGCGAGCCCTCGGGTTCTTTGTAGCGCAGCTTGAGCGTGCCGAGTTCCATAGTTCCCTTGCCGCTCGGAGCCGTCTGCTGGTACTTGAGCGGGTCCACGCCTTTGAACTCGAAGGCTACTTCGGACGGTACCAGTTCGTAGAGGGCGGTCACGGTGTGCCCGGCGCCGAGCTCCCCGGCGTCCTTGGTGTCGTCGTTGAAATCCTCCTTGGCGAGCACGCGGTTCTCGTACCCGATCAGACGGTAGGCCTTGACCGCGGCCGGGTTGAACTCGAGCTGGAGCTTGACGTCTTTGGCGATGGTCTGCAAGGTGCCGCCGAGCTGCTCCACCAGGACCTTGCGCGCCTCCTGCAGCCTATCGATATAGGCGTACTGCCCGTTGCCGCGGTCGGCCAGTTCCTCCATCTGGGCATCCTTGAGGTTGCCGCTGCCGAAGCCAAGCACCGTGAGGAAGATCTTGCTCTTGGCCTGGTCCTCGATCAGGCGGGTCAGCTCGCCGCGGTTGGTCACGCCGACGTTGAAGTCGCCGTCCGTGGCCAGGACGACGCGGTTGATCCCGCCCGGGACGAAGTGCTGTCGGGCCACGTCATAGGCCAGGCGGATGCCCTGGCCGCCGTTGGTCGAGCCGCCTGCCTGGAGCCGGTCGAGGGCCTGCAGGATGGTCGCACCCTCGGAGCCCGGGGTCGAGGGCAGTACGAGCCCCGAGGACCCAGCGTAGACGGCGATGGCCACGCGGTCGCTCGGGCCGAGCTGCTCGACCAGGAGCCGCAGCGAACGCTGCACCAGGGGCAGCTTGTCCGGATGGTTCATGGAACCGGAGACGTCGAGCAGGAAGACAAGGTTCGCGGCGGGCCGGGCTTGACTCTTCATGGTCCTACCCTTGATCCCAATGCGCAGCAGGCGGTGCTCGGGTTTCCATGGCGCTTGGTTGACCTCAACGTCCACGGCGAAGGGCTCTTTGCCCGTAGGTTCGGGGTAGGCATAGTCGAAGTAATTGACCAGCTCTTCGATCCGCACCGCGTCCGGCGGAGGTAGAGCGCTGCGCTCGAGGAAGCGGCGCACGTTGGCGTAGGCAGCGGTGTCCACGTCGATCGAGAAGGTCGAGAGCGGATCCTGCCGCGGGTCCTTGAACGGGTTGTCGCGGATGCGGTCGTAGGCCTCGGTGTTGAAGTTCGGGTCACCCTGCGCCCCGGGTAGGGAGATGCCCTCGTCGGCCATGACCGGAGCCCCCGGGGGGGTGAGGGTGCGCATCATCAAAGGTCCTGCCCCGCCGAAGGAGGAAGAAGTCTCGTCGAACAATGCTACTCCTTGGAGGTGCGACAGCACGCCGTCCCGCTTTGGCCTAGGTTGAGGGAGAGGCGTCGGCGGTGGCGTGGCCAAGGCAACGAGCTGATCGGCTTGCTGCACGGGCATGGCCGTGGGTTCTACCGGGGGTGGTTGGAAGCCGGTGCGCTCGGCCTCGGCTCCAGCGGTGGTCGCGGCGACCTCGGTCGGGACGGTTCCGGTGCGAGGAGCAGTTGGCTGAGCTCTGCCGGGTTCGGGGGCGGCTTCCACGGGAGGTGGCACCACGGCGACGACCTCGGCTTCCGCGCTGTCGGGCACCGGAGTCTCCACCACCTTGGAATCCGGGGTGATTTCGGGTCCTCGGCTCAGGAAGACGATCAGGAGCAGCCCGCAGACCGCCACCGGTACCAGCACTGGCCAGCGCAACCAGGAGGCGAGGTAGGTCAACCCCCGGCTGCCGAGCGTGGCCGGACCGTGTTCCACCGCCTGCCGGCGTTTCGGGTCGAATATGGGTTCAGGCTCGGCGGCCAGCACGGTGCGCAGCTCGCCGCCGAGGAGACGCAACTCCTCGACTTCGGCGCGCAGTTCCGGATCAGCGGCCAGCGCGGCCTCGATCGCGGCCCGTTCGGTGGCCTCGACCTCGTCCAACACATAGGCGGTCAACCGTTCTTTCTCCACGCTCATGCCGCACCTCCAGCGGTTTTGTCCTCGGCCAATCGTTCGCGCAGGGTCTTCAAGGCCACGTGGAGTTGAAAACCCACGTTGCTCACCGACAGCCCGGTGACCTCGGCGATCTCCCTGTACGAGAGTCCGTTCTGGAACTTGAGCACCACGACCTCCTGCTGTCGCTCCGGCAGGGCGTCGAGCGCCGTGCGCACGCGCCATTCCCGTTCCCGGGCGAGCGCTCCGTCCTGGGGCGAGACTTCGACGCTAGGGGCGGATCCTTCCTGCAATGCCACCATGGGACGCTCCTTCTTGTTGCGGTCCAGCGCCTTGTTGCGGCAGACGGCGAGCAGCCAGGGTAGGATGCGCGGCCGGAGCCCCTCGTGATCGGCCCGCCACAGCGCCAGGAAGGTCTCCTGCACCGCGTCCTGGGCCCTCTCCGGATCGCCGGTGAGACGCCGAGCATAGCGCAGCAGGTGACTTCCGTGGTCGGCAAGACAGACGCGCACGAAGTCGCCCTTGGTCTCACTCATCACACCCTCCCCGCGGCTCATGCCGCTTCCCATCCGTGGTATCGATCGAGATCGGGATTCCTTAGACCGGAGGTGAAAAAAAGTCGACCGCCCAGGAGAGAACCGACGCTCCTCCTGCGATTTGGTCGAGGCTCTGAAGGTTGGATCAGGGTAAGAAACGCAAGTATTAAACAGTTATGACGATGAAGTTATTGTAGAAACACGCAAAACGAGGAGGCGTTGACGCCCTTCCCCTATGGTGGTAAGCACAAATGACGATGGCAACTTGGGGGTCCGCTGCTCGGCGCGAGGTCGGGATCGGAGGAACCGCGATGACAACGGAACACAGCCCGTTCTGGCGGTCCGAGGACTGGTGGTCGGTCTATCTCGGACTCTTGGTTTTCCTCCTCTCCCTCGGAGTCCTCGGAGGGCTCGATCTTTTAGGCTGGGGCGTCAAGTTCTCGGTCTGGGCCGACCCCCTGAAGGCGCTCAAGGCAGTATCCCCCGAGTACGCGGGGTTGCCCGGCTATCTCGCCCTGCTCGGCACCTATGCCGCCATGCTCGTCCTTACCCTGGTCGGCGCCCACTTCCTCGGCCTGGACCTCAAACGCTTCCTCGTCGGCTTCACCGTCATCTTCGCCGTGTCCGCGCTGTGTCTCTTCCTCGGCCACTACGGTTACATCGCCGCCACCCCGGACAAGCGCGAGGCGCTCGGCCTCGGTTGGTCGCTCAACCTCACCGGTGAGGCCGGCTACATCCTCGCCCTGCTCGCCGGACTCACCCTCGGCAACCTCTTCCCCGCTGCCACGCGCCGCCTGGCCGAGGCCACCCGGCCCGAGTGGTACATCAAGACCGCGATCGTGATCATGGGCGCGGCCCTCGGGGTCAAGGCTGCCTCGGCCACGGGTCTGGCCGGCACCATCATCTTCCGGGGGTTGTGCGCCATCGTCGAAGCGTATCTCATCTATTGGGCCCTGGTGTACTTCCTGGCCCGCAAGTATTTCGGTTTCAGCCGGGAATGGGCCGCGCCGTTGGCCTCCGGCGTCTCGATCTGCGGGGTCTCTGCGGCGATCGCCACCGGGGCGGCTATCCGGGCGAGACCCGTGGTACCGATCATGGTCAGCTCCCTGGTCGTGGTCTTCGCCGTGGTCGAGCTGGTCCTCTTGCCCTTCCTGGCCCAGCAGTTCCTCTACCACGAACCCATGGTCGCGGGTGCCTGGATGGGTTTAGCGGTCAAGACCGACGGCGCGGCCGTGGCCAGCGGCGCCATCGTCGATTCCCTGGTGCGCGCCAAGGCCCTCGCCGAGGAGGGCGTCGTTTACAAAGAAGGCTGGATGCTGATGACCGCGACCACGACCAAGATGTTCATCGACGTCTTCATCGGCATCTGGTCCTTTCTTTTAGCCGTGATCTGGTGCACCAAGATCGATGCGGGCAAATCGGGTCAGCGGGTCGGCCTCGGCCACATCTGGGAGCGCTTCCCCAAGTTCGTGCTCGGCTATGTCTTGACCTTCGCCTGTCTGTTGGTCGCTGTTCTGACCTGGCCAGAACTGCAGGCCGTCGCGGCTACCGCCACGGACGAGGGCAACGTCTTCCGGGTCCTCTTCTTCACCATGACCTTCTTCTCGATCGGCCTGATCTCGGATTTTCGTAAACTGTGGGAGGAAGGCATCGGCCGCCTAGCCGCGGTCTACCTCATCAGCCTGTTCGGCTTCATCATCTGGATCGGCCTGTTCATCTCGTGGGTCTTCTTCCACGGGATCAAGCCGCCGCTGGGCAACGGTTGATCCACTACCAGGGAAGCACTATGCACACGCCCCGAGAACCGAAGCTCATCGAAGAACTCGACCGCATGCAGCAGGAACCCCTCCTGCCGATCGAGAAAAAGCTCATCACCTACAGCATCGTGCTGGGCGTGACCCTCCTCGCCCTGCTCGCCTGGATCAGTTGGACCTTCTTCGAGGTGCCTGGCTGAGGGCTAGTACTCGGCAAGCTTGCAATTGTGCATTTGAAATGCATAATTACCTGGCATACCCCATGTGAAGGAGAAACCTGGTCCCTTGGACTATCTCCCCAGACAGGTAGAGAGCACCTTGGTCAGAGCGGTGGGGGAGTTCCCGGCCGTCGTCCTGACCGGACCGCGCCAGTCGGGTAAAACCACGTTACTGCGACACCTGTTCGGTTCCAGCCATGGTTACATCTCCCTCGACCTGCCCGATGTCCGTGCTGCGGCCAAGCTCGATCCGCGCGGTTTCCTGCAACACTACCGACCTCCCCTCATCCTGGACGAAGTGCAAAACGTGCCCGAACTTCTACCGTACCTCCGCGAAGCTATCGATCACGAGCGAGCCGCCTGCGGACGCTTCGTGCTCTCCGGTTCGCACAACCTGCTCTTGATGGAAAAGGTCAGCGAGACGCTCGCGGGTAGGACCGCAGTGTTGCGCTTGTTGCCGCTGGCCTGGGCTGAACTCGACCACCGTGATACGGCCGCGCTGCCCTGGGAGTGCGCTGCTGAAAGACCTGCCGAGTTGGCCGGCGTCTCGAGTTCAACCGACCCATGGGCTCGAATCGTCCGCGGCGGATATCCAGAAGTAAGCCTGGATCCACAGCGGGATGCTCGACTCTGGCATGCCTCGTACCTGCAGACGTATCTCGAGCGCGACGTACGGCTCCTGCGCAATGTCGGGGACCTGACCCAATTCCAGATCTTCCTGCGCAGCCTTGCCGCCCGCGTGGGCCAACTGCTCAACCTCACGGCCCTGGCGCGGGATCTCGGGATCGCGGTCAATACTGCCAAGGCTTGGCTCTCGCTGCTGGAGGCCTGTCACCAGGTTGTGTTGGTACGCCCCTACTTCTCCAACTATGGGAAAAGACTTGTCAAAACACCCAAGGTGTATTTCCTTGATACGGGAACCTTGTGTGCTTTGGTCGGCCTGCACGACGCCGAGCCAGCCCGGCTCGGTCCCATGGCCGGAGGGCTCTTCGAGAACGCGGCGGTCGTCGAGATCCTGAAGCGACTCACCCATCACGGTAAGAGCCCCGGGTTATCCTTCTGGCGGACGAGCACGGGGCATGAGGTCGACCTGCTCGTCGAACACGCGGGTAGCCTCGTGCCCATAGAGATCAAGGCCACGGCGACACCGCGGGCAGAGATGGCCGCAGGCATCCGAATCCTGCGCGAGGCCCTCGGCGACCGTCTCGGTCCGGGCTACCTCATCCACGGGGGCACGCATCGCTTACCCCTCGGCCCAGCGCTCACCGCATGGCCTTTGCTGGGGATGTGATCCCGACCTAGCGTGCCCTGCTCGCCTGGGTCAGTTGGACCTTACTTCGAAGTGCCGGGCTGAACTGTTGTGGGACCGCGGAGTTCAGGGGGTGGTCCCCGACATCGAATATGCTAGACCGCGTTGTTCCGTTGGGCTGGGAGAAGTGACCAGGGCGGCAATGGGTTGGTCCGCGGTGATGATGGCCGACCCGGTGAAGCCTGACGTAAGAGCGGCGATCTCAGCGGTACAGAGCTTCGCCCAACCTCGAACAGGAACGGTGACGACCTGATGCGCAGCCAGGTCACCGTTCTCGGCATGGAAGTCTATACCGGCCTCCACGGCAAGGGCGTGGTCGTGGACGACCCGGATGCAGGTCTGCCGGCCTTTAACATCCTTGTATATCGCGGGCAGATGAAGAACCCGGCCTTGGGGCATGATCCCGTTGTAGCCCATGCCGATACGCTGTTCGTCGTGATTCTGGAACACGGTGGCGACAATGCGCCCATCATTCTCGCTCTCGAGCATGGCGAGACCGTCGAAACCGGCCTCAGGGGTCGTGGTGGTATCATCATTTTTCACAATCCAGGAAGCCCCGGGTTGGATGGACGGTGAGGTAACCGTTTTCAAGGCACTGCCGCCTGTGCTGGCGTAATAGGTGATCGTGCATCCGGTCGCAACGGTACCGGCGTTCTGGATGGCCAGGGTTGACGTATACCCGTTCGCGGCATGGGCTACCCAGGGCAGGATCAACCTGCTTGAGTGCGCCGGTTGAGCGATAGTCCCGAAGGCTCGCAAGCCAACGTCCGGGAGAGCTGATCTAAATACATTGCTGTCGGAAAAAGCATAGGCGGCAAGGGGGGCATCCGGTGCGGTGATGACCGCCGAGAATCGGGAATTATCCGGAAACCTAGCGTCAATCCGTATCGGAATGTCAACATTCTGAGATGCTTGGATAGGGGGATACTGATCTTCGAATAGCTGCAACCCATTCAAAGAATTGTAAAATGTTATTGAAATCGGAGTGCTGTCCTCGCCAAGGTTGATGATGGTTAACCCGGAGGTATAGAGGAGGTCGCGATTCTTCTCCAAGAGGGGGATGAACAACCTATTGCTGGCAGTACCAAAGGCGGGATAGCAGAAGCTGTCGTTCGTATCGTGAGCAGGATCATCCACGTTGATACGTTCGTTATGGACAGCCATGGCGATGGGGACATCTGCCGTGACCCTGACCAAACCGCTGAATGAAGTCCCCAGCATGGTTTTATTCAAGGTATGGATTGTCTGCTGGCCGCGTTTTGCCAAAACAATGTTTTCGGATATTGAAAAAGAACTATTATCTTTAAAATAGGTGAGTTCCGCGGTCCCGGTTGTGACCTCCGAGGTGTTCACGAGCACGAGTTCGCTGTCGAAATCAGCGGTCCGTCGGTACACAGGGGCGAAGAGCACAGGCGCTTCGTAGAACTCAGGCGTGTAAGGATCGGTAATTTTCTGTTCAACGGTCATCTCGAACCAGTGAGAGGCCAGTTGCCCCTCGCGGTCGAAAACAACCAAACGAATCGTATGAGTACCGATGTGGTTAATGTCGGGAGACCAGGTGAGTAACCCATCGGTACTATCGAGCTGCATACCTTCGGGTAGTTGTAAGGGGAAATAGAAAAAGGGCTCCGTCCCTCCAGCTACTTCGACTTGATACGTGACAGCATTCCCGAGACGTAGGTTGGCCGGCGGCACTGAGGTCACCGTAGGTCTATTAAGCGGGGGGCCAGAGGCGCCCTGCGGCCCAATCTCACCTCGAGGCCCTGCCGGTCCCGGTTCACCTTGCGGCCCAACAGGTCCGGGCTCACCAGGCGCACCAGCGACCCCTGTTGCACCCTCCGGTCCCTGGATACCTACGTCCCCAGGATCTCCCTTGGCTCCTTTGGATCCTTTCATGTCGGCGAGGAATTCTTCGTCCTCTTTCAATCTCCTGGTGACTTCGTCGAACAAGGCCTCCTCGGTGATCGCGCCTTCTTCTTGGAGCTTCAGCAGTTCCTCCAGTGTATACCCTTCGAGATCAGCAATGTGGGGTTCTATGAGGGCTGAGGGAGGCTTGTTCTCTGAGTTGCAGGCTACGATGCCGACGAACAGCAAGAGTATAGCGAGATGAGAACGTTCCATAGACGCTCCGTCATGAGGGATGATCTCGAGTGTTGGGTGGGTTCTACGCCAATGCCTGGATTATTGTCAAGGGTGGTAGCTCAAGATCTGAAACCCTTCTGTCTTGGGTGGATTGCAAATTGTTCTGGTTACCACGTTGGGGTGGCGCCGACGGGGGACCCCCGCCACGCGCAAGCATGAGCATGGTGGGGGTGTGAGGCGACAGGACCCCTTGTCCCACCCAAGACTGAAGAGATACCAAGATCTCAAGCGGGTGTAGCTCCTCACCCCAACACACCCAACAGCAAAGCCTCCAGCTCGGGGAAGCGGGCAGGGTCGGCCAGGGAGCCTTGGGCCAGGTGGGGTTTACCGCCGCCGCTGCCGCCGAGGCGTTCGGTCACGGTCTTGAGCAGGTCCGTGGCCGGGTGAGCGGCTTGAAGGTCCGGGGTCACGGTAAGGACTAGTGCTAGCTTCGGGCCCTGGGGCAGGGTCAGGGCGACCACGCCCGAGCCCAGGCGGTCGCGCAGGAGGTCGGCGCGGCGCAGGAGTTCGTTGCGGCCGAGTCCTTCGGGCAACTTCTCGACCAGCACTTTCGTGCCTTTCGGGGTCGTGGGTACGGAGGCGAGGCGCTCGGGCAGCCGGGCCACGAAGACCTCTTCGCCCAGCTTCTCGACCTGCCGCCGCAGTTCTTTGTTCTCGTCGGCCAGGCGGCCGAGGTGCTCGTCGAGACTGCTCTCGACCACCCCGAAGCGCTTGCCGAGCTTTTCCACCACCGCGAGTCGGTCGCGCAGGTACGTCAGCGCGCCCTCGCCGGTCCTTGCCTCGATGCGGCGCACCCCCGAGGCGATGCTCCCTTCTTCGGTCACCACGAAGGAGCCGAGGTCGCCGGTCCTCCTCGCGTGAGTGCCGCCGCACAGCTCCAGGCTCACGTCCTCGATCTGCACCATGCGCACCAGGTCACCGTATTTCTCGCCGAACAGGGCCATGGCTCCGTGGCGGCGGGCTTCTTCGAGCGGGAGGTCTTCATGGATCTCGACCGGCAGGTTGGCGAGGATGGCTGCATTGACCGCGGTCTCGAGGTGACGCAGGGCCTGGGGTTCCAGGCGTTGCGAGGTATTGAAGTCGAAACGCAGGGCTTCGGGTGAGACCTTGGAACCGGCCTGGTGAACCCCCTCGCCGAGGAGGTCGCGCAGGGCGCGGTGCAGCAAGTGAGTGGCGGTGTGGTTGCGGCGGATGGCTTGACGTCGTGCCCCGTCGACCGTGGCGACGAAGGAAGTGTCGAAGAGCCCCAGGGGCAAGGCGCCGCTGCACGCGACGCGGTGGACGACGAGGTCGTTCTCGTTCCGCTGGACGTCTTGCACCGCGAGGCAGAGTCCGCAGCCCTCGAGGGTGCCGGTATCGGCGACCTGACCACCGCTCTCGGCATAGAAGGGGGTACGGTCGAGGACGAGCTCGAACTGGTCCTCACCGTGAGCGCGGTAGCGCAGCACCCTGCACTCGGCCCGTTCGGTATGGTAGCCGACGAACCTCTTGCCGGCCAGTTCATCGTCACTACGGTAAGGACTCTCGACCCAAACCCCTGCCGCTGCGCCGGCTCCCTCGTAGAACTTCATCGCGCTGCGGCCGCGGGTCCGTTGGGCTTCCATGGCCTGATCGAAGCCGGAGCGGTCCAGCGTGGCCCCGCGTTCGCCGAGCATGATTTCGGTCAGGTCGACCGGGAACCCATAGGTATCGTGGAGCTTGAAAGCGGCTTCGCCCGGGAACCCCGTGCCCGGGGGAAGGGTCGCGAGGGTCTTGTCAAACAAGTCCAGACCGTGATCCAAGGTTGCGAGGAAGCGCTGTTCCTCGGTCCGGATCTCCCGTTCGACGTGGCCGCGCTTTTCGTGCAGCTCCGGGTACACGTCGCCAAGGGTCTCGGCTACGATCGCGACCAACTTGTAGATGAAGGGTTCGCGGAAGCCAAGTTCGCGGCAGAACCGCACGCCGCGGCGGAGAATTCGGCGCAGCACGTACCCTCTGCCCTCGTTGGAGAAGAAGGCCCCGTCGGCCAGGGAGACCGAGACCGAGCGGACATGGTCGGCCACAACGTTACAGGCCACAGCCATTTTCTCTTCGGGGAGTTGCACCGGGGCTGCCGCTCGGATGGCCTGGATCAAGGGCTGGAAGGCGTCGGTCTCGAATACCGAGACCTTGCCGTTGAGGATGGCGGTCAGCCGTTCGAGTCCGAGCCCGGTGTCCACGGACTTGAAGGCCAGGGGGACGAAGGCGCCGTCCGCTTGACGGTTGAACTCCATGAAGACGTTGTTCCAGTACTCGAAGTAACGATCGCAGTCGCAACCCACGCCGCAGCTCGGCTTCCCGCAACTGTGGGCCGGGCCGAGGTCGTAGTACAGCTCGGTGCAGGGACCGCACGGACCGGTGGGACCCATGCTCCAGAAGTTCTCTTCGTCGCCCTTGTCCAGGTCGCCCAGGCGCACGATGCGCTCCGGCGGCACGCCGATGTGCGTGCGCCAGAGTTCGTAGGCCTCGTCGTCGTCCTTGTACACGCTGACGTGGATACGGGAGGGATCCAGACCGAACCCCTCGAGCGAGAGGTTCCACGCCCATTCGATGGCCTCTCGTTTGTAATAGTCGCCGAAAGACCAATTGCCGAGCATTTCGAAGAAGGTCAGATGGCGTCCGTCCTTGCCTACCGCATCGAGGTCGTTGTGCTTGCCGCCGGCGCGGATGCACTTCTGGACCGAACAGGCCCGGCGATAGCCCTCGTCGCGCAAGCCAAGGAGCTGGTCCTTGAACTGGTTCATCCCCGCGTTGGTGAAGAGTAGGGTCGGGTCCTCGAAGGGGATCACCGGAGAGCTGCGTACCAGGCGGTGGTGCTGCCGGATGAAATAATCGAGAAAGGTGCGTCTGACGGTGCGGAAGTCCATGGCCGTCCCTCCGGAGCGGAAAGAGCTTTACGCTTTACAAGGTGGGCTGCATGCCCTATGCATTGGGTCATTAGCAATCCGAGCATAGGGGGGTCAACCGGAATTGGCAGGCTTGAGCGGGTTCATCCATGGTTTTCAGGAAAGCCGTCGGGCAAAACGGTTGGACCGGGCCGCGAAAATGCTGCGGCAGAAGACGGCGACCGAGGAACAACGCCGGGTGGCCTATGAAGAAATCGAGAATAACCCCGGAGCAGAGGCCGCCGAAGCCCTGCTCAACCGCTATGACTTCACCATCGAGAAGACCATTGCCGACCTCGAGGAGAAGGAGTGGATCCACGACCTGCTCATCGGCTGGGGGGAGGTCGTGGTCGAGCCGGTCAAGGCCTACCTCCGTCGGGCAGCGCAGATCGCCTGGCCGGTCAAGATCTTGGCCGCGCTGATCCCTCGCGAGGAATTGCTCGAGTTCTTGTTCCTGCTCATGCCCGAGGGGGACACCATCTTCGATGAGAACTCCCACCAGCGGGCCATCGAGGTCCTGGCCCAGCTCGGCGAGTTCCGCGATCCGCGCATCTCCCACCTCGCTGCTGGTCTTCTGGGTGACAGCGATGACGACCTCAAGCTGGCCGCGCTGGCCGCGATCGAACTCCAAGCCGGTGACGAAGAGCGCGAAGCCGTGACCGCCGCCTTCCTCGCCGAAGAAGATAACATCCGGGTCCGCAAACGCATGCTGGAACTATTCCACGCCAAGGGCTGGTCGGTCGAGAGCATACGCAAAGAAGCAGAAAAACTGCTGCCGCAGGGATACTTCCTCAGCAAGAACCACGTCATCAAGCAGCGCGACTACTGACGGGTCTTCCCTTTCAATGCAACGTGGGTGGCGATCGTTTCGGCCACCTCGGGGATCGGCTTGGTGCTGTCGATGCGCACCAGGAGCCCGGCTTTCTCGTAGTGGGCGATGATGGGTCGGCTGGTGGCTTCGCTGAGGTCCAGGCGGCGTTCGATCACGGTCCGGTTGGCATCATCTGGGCGGCCGCTGGTCTTGCCGCGTTCGAGCAGCCGTTGCAGGGATACTTCCCTCGGCACCTCGAGGAGCACCACGGCCTTGATACGGAAGGGCGCGAGGAGGGTCTCGAGCAAGGCGACCTGGGCTATGGAGCGGGGCATGCCGTCGAGGATGAAGCCCTTAGGATAGCGCAGGTCGCCCGGGCTGCGAAACAACTCTTCCCCGAGGATACGCATCACCGTGGTGTCGGCGAGGAGTTCCCCCTTGGCCTGGGCCTGCCGCTCTGCCTCGTTCAGCCGGGCTGCCCGGAGCAGCGCACCGACGGAGATGGTCGGCACCCCGAGTTTCGCGGCTAGGCGTTCGGCTTGGGTGCCCTTGCCCGCTCCGGGAGGTCCGAGCATCAGCACGATGATCGGATCGGTTGGGACGCTCGGCAGGGGCGCTGCTACAGGGATGGCGTCGGGAGCGGCGAACAGTTCGGCTGAGGTCAAGATGAGGAGCAGGATGGAGCAAGGTAGGGCTTTCATGAGTGGAGTCCTTTCTGATACTGGACTAGTGCGAGGTCAATCCTCAGGATCAGGCAACAGCGTGCATTCCACAGGGTAGAGGTTGTCGAAGAAGAACACCTTGTCCATGTAGGTATGGCAGGTGAAACCCTCCCGGCCGCAGGTGAAGCCTGTCCGGCATCCAGCGCCCGCGCAGTTGCCGCAGTACTCGAACAGGGTCTCGTTGCCGTTGGTGCAGTGTTGCACGCCTTGGCAGAGAAGGACCGGGGGTTCAGGCGGGTCCTCGGGGGGAGGTTCGGACGGCGGTGGTTCCGGCAAGAGCCTGCATTCCACGGGATAGAGCGTGTCGAAATAGAACTTGATTGAGGCGTAGGTCTCGCAGGTGAAACCCTCCCGGCCGCAGGTGAAGCCGGGCCGGCACCCCGCGCCCTCGCAGTTGCCGCAGTACTCGAACAGGGTCTCGTTGCCGTTGGTGCAGTGTTGTACGCCTTGGCAGTCGAGAGCCGGTGGCTCGGGCGGGTCCTCGGGGGGATCCTCAGGTGGTGGCGGTTCGGGTTCCGGGTCTTCGGGCAAGAGCCGGCATTCCACGGGATAGAGCGTGTCGAAGTAAAACTTCTTCTCGGCGTAGGTTTCGCAGGTGAAGCCTTCCCGGCCGCAGGTGAAGCCAGGCTGACATCCCGCGCCGGTGCAATTGCCGCAGTACTCGAACAGGGTCTCGCCGCCGTTGGTGCAGTGCTGCACTCCTTGACAGAGGAGGGCAGGGGGCTCCGGTGGAGAGGGAGGGTCGGGGGGCTGCGGGTCGCAGGGAAGCTGGTACAGTTTGTCGAAGAAGAACACCTCGGTCGGAGAGGTCTTGCAGGTAAAACCCTCGCGGCTGCAGGTGAACCCCGGCCGGCAGCCCGCGCCGCTGCAGTCACCGCAATACTCGAAATAGGTCTCGTTGCCGTTGGTGCAGTGTTGGACCCCCAGGCAGGTGTCCGGTGACGGTGGTTCGGGGGTGGGAGCGGGTTTGGGCAAGAGGGAGCAGTCCAGGGGATAGCGTTCGTCGAAGTAGAATACCGGTTCTGGAGAGGCGATGCAGGTGAAGCCTTCTTTCTTGCAAACCGATCCGGGATTACACCCGGGCCCAGCGCAGTCGCCGCAATACTCGAAGTAGGTCTCCTTCCCGTCGGTGCAGTGCTGCACCCCCAGGCACTGCGTGCCGAGATAGCTCCCGGTCTGTTGAAGCGATGCAGCCAGCGAGGTCGACGCTGGTAACCGTTGGATGTTGAAGTCGTCGATCTCGTCGACGAGTATGGTCGAACGGTCACGATAGGCCTCGAGGTCCTGGTGCGGGGTTCCGGCCTCTGAGTGGATCGGCTCGGTGCTGGGGAGGGCGAGGGTGGACTCAGGGTCCGGCTTGTCGGGCGCGGGTGTCTGGGGATCGGGGGAGTCGGGATCTGTGATCGTGGTCTGCTCCGGCTCCGCCGGCTCCTGAACCCCGCTGGATCCTGCTCGGTCGTCGCTGGCCTCTTGCACCTCGGCGGGATCGACCTCGGCTCCGTCCGTGCTGCAGCCAGTCCCACCGAGCCAGATCAGAGCGGTGATGACGAGAAAAACCGAAGAGCGCGGCCGGAAGGTATGGTCGTCCATACTTTGATCCCCCTGGTACTCCCAATGGGGTGCAGGATAGCACAAGCGGATGCTCCGAACCAACTTCAGGTCGAAAACCGGCTCGCTGTAGAAACCACGATTGCTGTTCTCACCGCTACCTCGTGCGATCGGGGAGGTGCGGTAGGGGGATGTACTCGAAAGGCGGTCGAGACGTTACAAGACCTCCAGGTCGGCCAAGATGCTCAGCTCGGCCTCGAACCAGCGGCGCAGGGGTTCCGGCAAGAGCGCGAGTACCGGAGCGGCGATGACTCCGCTCTCGGCGCGGTCGCTCGAGGTGTCCACCTCGGCCGGGAGCAGACCCTGCGCGGCGAGCCGGTCGACCGCGAGGTAGACTTCTTCTTTGTGTAGGTCGAAGCGTTGCAGCAAGGGTGGCCGCAGCTCGTCCTCCAGGGCGACGCTCCAGTCAGGGTCGAGGTAGGAGGCTTCGAGCAAGCGCAGCATGCTCCGGCGAGTTCCGGGTGCGAAGAAGGCAGGGGTGTAGGTGATGGTAACAGCATCATCCGAAGTGTCGCGGCCGAGTTCTGCCACGCTCGCCTCGTTTTGTGTGGACAGCAGCACGGCTGAGGTCAGTTCGGCCAGGAGGTCCTGGATGGCAGAGACATCGGCCGTGAAGGCGAGGGGTTGCTTGCCGATCCAGAACGCGAAGAGGTCCTGCCGTTGCTCGAGACTCTTGATAAGGATCTGATAGTACTCCTTGGCCAGGAGGTCGAAGAAGCCCGCGGCCCGCTGCAGGACCGTGGCCAGGTCCTCCGGAGCGAGCTCGAAGTCTTCGCTTGCGAGGAACTGTTCGAAGGCCTCGCGCAGCTCGACGACCAGGGCCGGATAGCGCTCGTCCTCAGGACTCGGGCGCAGGTAGTCGAAGACCAGCTCGGCCAAGCCACCGGCGCGCTTGATTCTCGCAAGGACGTACTGCTCGGTCTCGGTCGTAATGGAATCACGGTTGAGCGCGGAGAGCTCGTAGCGGTTCACCTCGGAGGGCCAGTGCTGTTCAATGGCCACAAAGCGGCGCTCCGGCTCCAACGCGGCCAGGATACCCCCGCTCTCGTCCCCGAAGGCCTCGGTCAGACCGGCCAGGTAGTAGTCGGGGTCGATGCGGAGCTGTTCGACGGGAGTGGACGTGATAGCCCAGAACTCGCTGGCCAGGGCGTAGGCCAGGGTGTGGCGTGCCTGCAGGACATCGTAGTCGCGGCGGAACAGGAGCGGATCAGGTCCCGCGTCGAAGGCTAGACAATCCTGATAGAGCGAGTAGTACTCCAGCGTGTCGCTGCAGAAGGGGATGGTTGGTAAGTCGGAGAGGGGCACGGCGTCGTACGCCCACCGGATGGCCTTGATGTCGTATGGTAAGGCCTCGGAGGCGATGGTGCGGCCGAGCATTCCCTGCTCCAGGTCCTGGTAGTCCATAACTGACGAAGCGGCGTAATGCCCAGGGGTTACCTCACCCGTGGCGTAGTAATGCTGTACCTCACCCGCGAAGTCCTCCGGGGGGATGTTGGCTCCGAGGTTGGCCGCGAAGTTGTGCCGCAAACCCAGGACGTGACCTACCTCGTGTGCGACCAGGGCACGGTACGAGTCGGCGAGCCAACCCTCCCCGGCCGCGGCGTTGGTCGGGAAGAAGAACTGGACCGGGTCGGCCGCGACCATGCCGCCGCCTCTGACGCGGTTGTCCGTCGCGGAGGGGCGAGCTTCGGCCAGACTGTAGGCCTCGTATTCGGAGACCAGGTAGTTTCGCCAGTCCGGCAGGAAGACGCCTCCGTGGAGGATCTCCCCGCTCCGCGCATCACCCTGGAACATGGCGTAGGCATAGGGGAGTTCGGCGTCGATCCACTGGATGACGTTGTGCTGCGGGTCGAGCGCGGTGATCGAGGGATCGTCGAGACGCTCCACGTGCAGCACCTCGCGGGCGAAGACGAAGTTCCAGTACAGAATGCCCTCTTCGATCGGTTCGAGCAGCTCGGCAGGGGTGTTGGCGCTGATGGAAAAGGTGATGGGCCGGGTATGGTCCCACTTGAGCACGTTGAACTCGACCTCGCCCCAACCGGCGTTCTCCCCAAAGCGCGGCGCCGTTTCGAAGAAACCGACCTCGCGTTGGCGGTTCGAGGGGCACGGCTCGAAGCTCTCACTCGGCCGGTAAGGGGAGAAGTCGTGTTTGAGGACCATGGTCGGTATCGAGCGGGTGGTGAAGGTGCCGCGCACGCTCGCCACTTGGGTGAGCACGATGCGTTCACCCAGGTTGAGCACCTCCTCGAGGTAACTGTCCTCGATCACCTGGGCCACGACGGCCGAGGTGCTCCCAGGAGAGCAGGTGTCGTCGTCGCCGCAGAGCTCATCGGAGGCGTAGGCATACGATGCATCGAGGACCGCTAGATCCAGGCCGGCGAGGAAGTCCACGGCCAGGGCCTCGGACGACTCTACGGCCACCGGGAAACTGCCGATCACTCGCAAACGGGGCAATGCGGTGGGCACAGCCAGGCCCGTGCTGTCCTCGAGCAGGAGCACCTGGTTGCCGCGGCGCACGAAGCGGACCACGGTGGCGAGGTAATAGTCCGGTTCCACCCAGAAAAGCTGCTCGTAGATCACGCTGACGGCATAACGGAGGTCTACCTCTAGGATGTTTTTTGTGATGACCAGCAGGGGTATCGCGGTAACGGGGTCCTCGATGACGGCGAAGGGGGTTTCTCCGTCCAAGAGGCCGCTCTCGTCCCAACGGAGCTGCCCGGCCAGGACGTGGTCGCCGGGGAGACCCTCGATACCGGCAGGACCCCGGGGGCCGGGTGCTCCGGTAGCCCCGGTCAGACCTGCTGCCCCGGGCTGGCCCGGCGTTCCCTCTTGGCCCGAGGCCCCAGGCTCACCGGCCGCGCCTCGGCAGTC
>MGSU01000292.1 GCA_001799195.1 Deltaproteobacteria bacterium RIFOXYA12_FULL_61_11
CCAATGGTACACACATTCCGTGGCATGGACCGATTTCGACAAGGATGGATTGGTCGATGTACTCCTGGGTATGTCGAAAACAGAATGGTCGGGTCCGTCACTGATGCGCAATAACGGTGACGGAACCTTCGAGGACGTCTATGAACAGGCCGACGACGACTACACCTGCAGTTCGCCGGTCTATCACTTCTTCGACTACGACAACGACGGGGATCAAGACCTTCTGGTCACCGGTTGTCGCTCCAACCAAACTATTGACAGTGAATACGGACGAGCCGCGGAAATCTTTCTGCTCCAGAACGACGGCCTCGGCAACTTCACCGAAATGACCTGTGCGGCGGGGGCGGAAATGTCCCTCTGCGACTATTTCTTCGCCTTCGGTGCCGGGGCCGTGGCCGACCTCGACGGTGACAATTGGCTGGACTTCGCACTTAGCGCCGGCACTCCCTTCGAGACGTATTACACCGACGAGAGCATGGTCACAATGACCCAAGAGTATTTCATCTACGGTCTGTTTTTCCACAACCAGACCGGCGACGATTTCGATCAAATCGCCTCGGAACTCGGGGTCGATACTGTTGACTTCAACGGAGGTTGGGACGCTCCCTTCGCCGACTACGACAACGACGGTTACCCCGATGTCTTTACATGTGAATACCGCGAGAGCTTCGAGAGCCGGCTCTTGCACAACCTCGACGGCACGCATCTCAGCAACCGCACCCAGGACCTGACCACCTCCCCGGCTATGCTGTGCTACACGGTCGGTTGGGGCGACTACAACGGCGACGGCTTCCTCGACCTTTTTGTCGGCTCGCTCAACGCCGCCGATGACCGGCTCTACCGCAACCGCGGCGACGGCACCTTCGAGGAGGTGAAGACCCAGACCGGCATTAACCGTTCGAGTGGTTCTTCCTCAGCCGCGGCCTACTGTACCCTATGGTTCGATTTCGACAACGACGGGGACCTAGACCTCTTCGAAGCCACGACCACGGGTAATGACTTCCTCTATATCAACCGCGGAGACGGGACCTTCGAGACCGCCGGGACGTATAGCGGCCTGCCCGGCTCCTATGCCACGGCCTGCGCTGCCGGCGATTACGACGGTGACGGTGATCTCGACATCATGATCGGACAGGGCAATAACAACCCGAACCCGCCCTATCTGCTTCGCAACCGCGCCATGGATCTGACCGGCAATCACTACCTGCGTATTGTACCGCTGACCGATCGCAATGGTGACGCCACCGACCTCAACACCACGGACGACCGCCCCGCGGTCGGCGCGATTGTATGGGTCGACCTCGACGGCGATGGCGACTTCGCTACCACCACACTTGCGACCCACGATCGTCTCCATATGCAGCAACTCGGACTCGGTCATCCTTACCAGAATGAACCGGTAGTCCACGTAGGCCTTGGCTCTGCTCTCCAGGCAGACGTGAAGGTACGCTTCCCGGACGGCAGTGTCGTCATTGTCGAAAACGTGACCGCAGACCAGACCCTAGAGATTGCCGATATTCTGGACTGAGCCATCCAGGTCATGATCCGGCACGAATGTTTCCCTCGACCGACAGGATGTAGGTAAAAATTCCCCGGGTGATACCCTCGGCCAGTTTATCCAAATAGAAATCGTCCCGAAGCCGGCGCTCTTCCATCGGGTTGGTGAGGAAACTCACTTCGAGCAGGACGCTGGGCATTTTTGTACCCCATAGGACATTAAAAAGGGCATAGTTGACTCCCAGATCGCGCACCTCGGTAAAATGGTTACCGAGCGCACTCACCATCTCGCGTTGGATGTACCCTGCCAATTTACGCGATTCCTCGGTATCCCTGTTCTTAGTCAGATCCAGTTTGATGAAGTCGAGCAGACTGTCCGAGGGAATGGAAGCGGCAGCGGTCCTGGCCGAGGGTACCAGGTTCTCGCGCTCGGCAAGTTTGAGTGAACCGACCTCGGTTGTATTGTTCAGGTAAAAGGTCTGAATACCGCTGATATCAGAGGATTTGTTGGCATTGGCATGAATGGAAATGAAAAGATCTGCTTGTTCGAGGTTGGCCAAGTTGGCCCTATCGACCAGATCGATGAAGATATCCCGCCGCCTCGTCAGTATTGCTTTGAGATGCAGTTCCCTCTGAATCAGCTCGGCCACCCGCAAGCCCAGGTGCAAGACTACATCCTTCTCCCTCAAACCGGTCGGTCCTCGGGCCCCCTCGTCTTCTCCTCCATGACCAGGGTCGATCACGACCTTGGTGATATGCCTTTTTTCGGGAGTTCCGCTCGTCGTGCGCAATCCGCCGCGAATTGCATCGAGTATGGCCTGATCGTGTTGCTTGGGTGATGCATGAACGGGTTCGAGACCTGGTATACTGCGCCTGCCCAACTCGGGCCGGAGAACCGGCACGATGTCCAGGACGACCTGGGCCGATTGCTGGAGATGCGCTATTTCGACCGTGGTATCGGGGTGCAATTTCAGTTTCAACTGCCCCTGCCGATATTCGGGTTCAGCCATACCGCCGATCGAACCTAGACAGGTCCGGAGTTGCCCAAGGACCTCCTCGTCGAGACTCACGTTCGACAAGCTTATCACGCGCTGGGAAGGCTCTCTCTCAGGATCGAGTTCAGCTCCGGTACGGAGGACCAACCGATGCCCCTTCTCCAAACTCCAACAACGTACCTCCAGTACAGGCGTGATTTTCTGAATTTCCGGTTTCGTCGTCATGGACTCGTTGGAGAGCATCCTGTTCGTGGCTTGGCGGGTTAAGGCCTCGAGCATGATCGTGGCTTTCCCCGTATAGTGTGAGGCTGGATAGCGTTCCAACAAGGTTCGTAGACTGAGTTTGGACCGTTCATTCTGTCCCAAGGGAGTATGAGCAAGCTCGGCAGCGCGCATCAAGGCCTGGTCGGCAAAGGGATTTTCGGGATACTTGTGCTGGACCAACTCCAAGCGTTCCGCGGCTCGTTCGCAATCTTCGAGCACGTGATGACTTCGGCATAGGGCCGCGGTCAAGGTCCCCACGGACATAGCAGCGTATACCGCCTTGACTCCCGAAGGGAACTCCGTCAGGAAAGTTTCGAAGGCGGCAATGCAGTCAAGCCAAACCTGATGTGGGTGCTCCGCTGGTCCCATCACCTCGTGGTAGCAGGGTTTTATTGCATCGTAGCTCGTGAGCTCACCCGCGGCGAAGCCCTGGGAGGAGAGCCAGAGCAGTGACAGTGCGCCTAGGTAACACCTGAGGAACGAAGAGCCCATCCTTGCCTCGGAAGTGAAGATCCCTACTATCGTACCGACCTTGACCTGGGAAGGCAAGGTTCGCCGACCTGCGAGGACTTTGCTGGACACGCTTCCCGACTTGTCAGGGGGAGGTTTGTGGACGCACCCTCGTGGAGAGACAAATTGCCTCACAAATGCGGTTCTGAGCTGTGGTCACCGCAACGAGATCTCCCTTGATCCCATTGAAGAATAATACGAAGACCACCGGTCGTACATCCCGAGTCCAGGCATAACCCGCTAAGCAGGAGACCTGGTTGATACTACCGGTCTTGGCTCGGACTTCCCCCGGCGCACTGCGTCGTCGCACGGTACCATCAACCCCGAACACCCCCAGAGATGCCAGGTATTCTGGACCGATTTCTGGATCGAGATACGCACGTCTGAGCACGTGGGCCATGGCCCTGGCAGTGAACCTTGTGGTTCGAGAGAGTCCCGAACCATTGTCCAGCAGCAAGTTCTCGGTCGGAATATCGATGGACTTGAGAAAGGTTTGGAGGACTTGCAGACCTTTCCTGGTGGATCCGGGAGTACCGAAGAATTCGGCTCCGAGGGTTTTAAGCACTTGCTCTGCAATGAAATTGTTGCTGTGTTTGTTCACTTCGTGCAGCACAACCGACAGAGGAGGTGAAGTCAGCGTGGTGAAAGGACGCTCTCCCTTGCGCTGGGAGCCGGCTCGTATCTTTCCTTTAAGGAAAATATCCTCATCCTTGAGTATCCTCGCGAGTACCGAAGCGGTGAACACTCCGGGTTGGGACACTGCCACATAATCGCTGCGCTGGCTGCCCTGCTCTACCTCGCCTTTCAGGATCAGCGAGTCGAAGCCCTGCCCAGGCTCGACGATGAGCAGGTACGGCGATGGAATGCGTTTCCCAGGACGTACTACTTTCGCTTGTACAGCGGTATGGAAATAATCACTCTGCGGTTCCAAGACCACCACGGGGCGCTCCGCGAGGTACGGTGCTTGGTTGTGTACTGTTACTACATTGCCCTCGAGAGAGAGTGCGCCGATCGGTGAATTATACGCCTCGTGGGTGTTGAATTCCGAGTTGATCCGGCGTTGATCGTCGAAGAAGGTATCATTATAGAGAAGGTCCCCCCAGATACTTCGAACTCCCTTACCGCGCAGCTCCCTCACGAGAGCCCAGAGATCCCGCTGGGTCAGTACCGGATCCCCACCCCCACGTATGACAAGATTGCCGCGAACATTGCCATCCGCATCCAGATCCTCGACATAGACCCTCGTGGTAAATCTATAGTCGCGTCCCAAAGCCTTGAGCGCGGCCCAGGAGGTGACGAGTTTCATGGTCGAGGCAGGATTGAGCGGTCGTTGCTCCTCGTACGAGAGCAACGTTTCCCCCGTATCAGCAAAAAGGACGACCATGCCGCTAGCAAGTTCTTTGAGCTCTCTCGCGGTTGCAATCTCGTTGAGGCGAACGCGAAGCTGATCGAAGGTGAAGGTTGCTCCGGCTTCTCGGACCGCTGCAAACATGGTTGAGGGACCGACCAACCAGAGGATGAGCCAGGCGAGGCACCATCGCCCCTCTGTCCTGTAATACCGTGCGTGTCTCTGTGCGCTCAGAAACCACTTCCGGTAACACGGCCTTCGAAGAGTGCTTTGGTCGTATGGCTTGCCCCTGCCCATCGTCCTCAACTATACTGGTTCCTTTGAGCCGCGCAAGGAAAAACAGGGCTATGCCCACCGTCTCCCTGGTCATCCCTTGCCATGACGTCCTCCCAACCCTGCCCCTCACTCTCGCAGGTGTTCTCTCCCAGGACTTCGTACCGTCGGAACTGCTGTTCTTGGATGATGACTCCCGGGATGGCACAGGCAGATTCCTGGACGAGTTGGCAGGCACCCTCGAACGACCACGTCTAGAGGTCATCCATCTCGGACACAACCTCGGGCTTGCCGCGATCAGGAATCTGGGGCTCCGCCGGTCCAAGGGATCCCTCGTCGCCTTCCTCGATGCCGATTGCTGCCCGCATCCGAACTGGCTTTCCCTCCTGGTGGCACACCATGCGCAGCGAACAGCGGTTTCTCCAACCCACGTTCTCACCGCGGGTCGATTAATCGAGCGTCATCGCCGAGGCATCTTGGCACAATGGAGGTTGCAGCACCTCGCTCAGGACCCCGGTCCTTCGGTTCGAACCCTACCCCACTTCTATGGTTCCAACTTCCTTGCCTCACGAGAGCACCTACTGGGTATTGGGGGCTTTCATGAACACCTGCGGAACAACTTCGAAGATATTGACCTGAGCATACGCCTACGCCATCACGGGCTCACCTTCGAGACCGAACCTTCTGCATTGGTGTTCCATGACCGCCCCCCCTCCCTGAGGGCCTTGATCCGAGGGTATCGTT
>MGSU01000293.1 GCA_001799195.1 Deltaproteobacteria bacterium RIFOXYA12_FULL_61_11
TAGGGCCAGCACCGCGGTGAGGAGAGCGGCTGCACGAGAGGTACGGCGATCGAAGAACCGAGGTAGGAGGAGCAGACCGGTCGTGAGGAGGGCGAAGTAATGGGTAGCGAAGGAGAGCAGGGCGACCAGCAGGAAGCTCGCGGCCGCGGGTCTCGTCGGCCTTTCCTTCCAACGCAGGGCGCAGAGGATGCCGAGGCCGAGGAGCAGTTCGTAGGCCGCCACGGCCTTGACCTCGCGGGAGAAATAGACCGCTGAGGGAGCAAGGACGAGCAGGACGAGCAAGGCCAGACGGCGGCTCCTCGACAATCCGAGTTCGCCGGCCAGCAACCACCACACCAACAACCACAGGGCATGGAGTAGCACCGAGGACATCCTGAAGGTTTCCAAGGAAGTACCCCAGAGGTTCCCCCACAGGTTGAGGGCTTGCAGGTAGAGAGGGGGGTAGGGATTGTGCGTCAGTCCCGGCTCCACATCCGAGAGTGGTCCCATGCCTTCCTCGGGCAGGAGCGAACGACGCACGACGAACCAGCGATCCTCGGGTAGCCCGTCGACCAGGCCTCCGAGACCGCTCGCCAGGGCAATACTGCCAGCCTCATCGATCCAAATGCTCTTTGCCCCCGGGTTCCAAGCATGCAGGATGACGAAGAGCAGTACGATGAGAGTCAACCCGCCTACCAGGAGGGGATGAGGGAACCGATAGCGCAGGACGTCCATATGGCTCGGCGGCTCGGTCGCGAAAGCCGGGGTCAGAGGAACCCGTAGCGGGTCAGACGTTCAATTTCCTTTTCCATCTGGTCGAAGGCAGTGGTGAGGGTCGCGCGATCATGACCCGCCTGCGTGAAGAGAGCGGACTGCTCTTCATAATATTGCACCAATTGGTAGCGCGTGGCAGGGAACTTTCGAGTGAGCAGGAGCCCCAAGGCCGTCCGGTGCTGCTCGTCCTCTTCGTAGGCGGTGAGTATCTTGGCACAAAGCCCCTCGATCTTCCATCGCTTGAAGAGATGGCCGCTCACCGCAGAGTGCAAGGGTAGGACCTGGACGAGATCCTTGAGCATCTCTTCCCGGTTGGCGTAATTGAGGAAGAACTTGATTCTGGTGAGGATGTCCAGGAGCAGGCCGTCTCCGAGGCGTGAGAGCAGGGCCGGTACGAAGTGATCCTGCCCGAAGAGGATTTCCAGGAGCAGGGCCTTGCGGGTCAGGTCGCTCCAGAGGTTCTCGAGGTAGTTCGGGAGGTCCTTAGATTTGGAACTGAAGAATTCCCGCAGGAAGACGAGTGCGAGTATCTTCCGCGTGAGGACACCGCCGAGTTTGGCAACTGCCTTGTCGACCCCCTTGGTTTTGAAGAAACTCTTGTATTCTTGGGTGTTGGCAATATCCAGGAGCTTCTCCGAAACCTCTTTCTCGAGGTTGAGCCGAGTGGCGAGGAAGGGCACGAGGGCGACCTCGTCGTGTTGGTTGCTCTCGACGAGGAGTTGGATTCTGTCGGGACAGACGGTGCGGCTGGCGAGGAAGGTCGGTAGTTTGCCAAGGAGTTCTTGTTTCAGCCGACGGATGCGCATAGCGCGCTCTTCGTTGCGCAGGTCTTCCTCGCTGTGCACCAGAGAGGGAAAGCCGAGGATGGCGACGACTTTCTTCTGGAACTCGAAGACGTCGAAGGGTTTTTGCAGGGTTTCTTGCACCCCTCGCGCCGCCATTTCAGCGCGCAGTTTTTCCTCCACCACGCCGGCCAGGGCGAGGATAGGGGTCGTCGGTGAGCGGCCCCGCAGTTTGTCGATCAGTTCTCTACCGGAAAGTTTGGGGAGGGCGAGCTCGATGATGGCAAGGCCGAAGGTTTCGGTCTCGAGCAGGGAGGAAGCCTCGAGGCCATCGAGGACCACGGTCAGGGGGTAGTCTTTGAGGTAGCGACGATAGATCTGATGGGTGGCCAGATTGTCGTCGGCGATCAGGATTTTCTGATTTTTCCCCTCGGTCATGTCCGTCCTCGCTCACGGTGGCTCGAGCTCTCGGTGGAGAGAGTCAAGTAGTTCCCATGATAGGGGGATTTGGGAAGACTGCAAGATTATCGGACCGTTGGGTGAAGCGAGAGCGGTTTTGTGAGTTGTTACTGCTTGGTATTCTTGTGCTTCTTGGACATGGTTACCGGTGCTTCCCTGTTCTTTCCCTTGTTTTGGAGGAGAAATACGTTCGCCTCGGGGCCGTCGAGGCGGGCGGCCGGTATTCTTCCTGTCCGGCTCAGGCCCCACAGCACCAGGCTCAACGGCAGATACAGCAGGGCCATGACCTGGAAGTCGGTAAAAGAGAAGCCCAGGACCTGATAGTGGGTGGGGAGGGTGCGATAGGTCTCGACGAGGAAACGCAGCACGGTATACAGGGCGGTACCGAGCAGAAAGACCTCTCCGTCGAAACGCCGCCTGGGAAAATACCACCAGGTCAGAGCTACCAGGAGGAAGGCATTGAAGGCCAAGACGAGTTGCGTAGGCCACAGGGGGATACCCAGGGGTATGCCGGTCAGGGGTTTGCTCGATCCGTGACGTTCGAAGACGACCGCGAACCAACTCTCGTGCCGGACCCCGTAACAGCACCCGGCGAAGAAACACCCGATCCTGGAGAAACCGAGCCCGAGGAAGCCCGAGGTCGCCAGAAGATCGAAGACCCGTCGCCAGTTGACCCCGTGATGTTTGCAGTACCACAGGGTGGTCAGGAGGAAGAGCCCCGCGCCGCCGGCCGAGGAGAACCCGCCTTTCCATATCTTGAGGATCTCGAGCGGCGAGCGCAGGTAGCGAGCGGAGTCGGGGGCCAGGAAGACGTAGAACAACCTCGCGCCGACGATCAGGGTGATGATCATGAAAATGGTGATGTCCGTGGCCCGGACCATGTTGACCCCGGTCCGTTTCGCCCGCCACAAGAAGAGTGTGATGGCCAGGACGATGCCGAGGTAGATGAGCAGGTAGTTGGTGGACAGTTCCACCATGCCCCATTGCAGCAGAGGGTACACCGGCACCTCCAACCCCGAAACCTGCCGATCATACTCGAGGTTACGGCTTCCGACAAGCAGGTCGACGCTTCGCTCGAGCGCGAGGTTCGTAGAAAGGGCTTCACAATTGGTACCGAGAGAGGTACTGAGGATCGGTCCGTCAACCAGGTGAACCTCCGATCTGCCAGGACTTCCCGGAGCAGCCCATGAGCGAGTTCGTCCATCTCCACCTGCACACGGCTTACAGTCTGCTCGATGGAGCGATCAAGATCCCCGAACTCATGAGCCGGGTCAAAGAATTCGGTATGCAGGCGGTAGCCATCACCGACCATGGGACCATGGCCGGGGTCATCGATTTCTATCAGCAGGCCCGGAAGCACGAGATCAAGGCCATTCTCGGCATCGAGATCTACGTCGCCCGGAGCGACCGACAGAAGCGCGAGAAGGAGAACAATCACCTGGTCCTCCTGGCCAGGAACATCACCGGGTACCGCAATCTGCTCTATTTGAGCAGCATGGCCCATCGCGAAGGCTTCTACTACAAACCCAGAATCGACCTGGAGTTGTTGCGCGAGCGCCGAGAAGGCTTGATCGGGTTGAGCGCTTGCCTGGCCGGTCAAATCCCGCAATTGATCCTGGGAGGCAAGTACGAGCAGGCCGCGGAGGCTGCGAAGACCTTGGCGGACATCTTCGAACCCGGAGGGTTCTACCTGGAACTCCAGGAGAACGGATTGCCGGAGCAGGCCACGGTGAACAACGCCCTGATGAAGCTGGCCAGAGAACTCGGATTGCCGCTCGTCGCCACCAACGATTGCCATTACCTCAACCGCGACGACGCAACCGCGCACGAGGTCCTGATGTGCGTACAGACCGGGAAGAAACTCAGTGACGAGCATCGGCTGCACCACACCACCGATGCCTTTTACGTCAAGTCGCCCGAGGAGATGAAGAGCAGTTTTTCCTATGCCGCCGAGGCCGTTCGCAACAGCCTGCGCATCGCCGAGGCCTGCAATGTCGAGTTGGACCTCGGCCACAACTACCTGCCCCGTTTCGAGGTCCCGGAGGGGTTTTCCGATCTGCCGGCCTATCTCCGCCATCTTGCGGAACAGGGCTTAGAACGCCGCTTCGCCGAGTCGCGTCAACCCCTCGATAGGGTCCTCTATGGCGAACGGCTGACTCACGAGCTGAGCGTGATCGTCGAGATGGGCTTCACCGGGTATTTCCTCATCGTCTGGGAATTCATCGACTACGCCAAGCGCAACGACATACCCGTCGGTCCGGGGCGGGGTTCCGGGGCCGGCAGCTTGGTGGCCTTCGCCCTGCGCATCACCGATATCGACCCGATCAAGTACAACTTGCTCTTCGAGCGCTTCCTCAATCCCGAACGGATCAGCATGCCGGACTTCGACGTCGACTTCTGCCAGGACAAGCGCGAGCTGGTCATCAAGCACGTGACCGAGAAGTACGGGGTCGAGAATGTGGCCCAGATCGCCACCTTCGGAGTACTCAAGGCCCGAGCCGTGCTCAAGGACGTCGGCCGCGTACTCGATTTTTCTTTCAAGGACATGAACGATTTATCCAAATTAGTGCCCGAAGATCCGAAGATGACCCTCGAGAAAGCGCTCAAGGAGTCCCCGGATTTCGCCAAGTTTTACCAGGACGACCACTACCGGCACCTGATCGACATCTCGATGCGCCTGGAGGGACTCAATCGACATATGGGTATCCACGCCGCTGGTGTGGTCATTGCGGACAAGCCGATCTGGGAATACGTTCCGATCTGGGTCAAGGATGGCAAGGACTTAGTGTCCCAGTTCGCCAAGGACGAGGTCGAGCAAGCCGGTTTGGTCAAGTTCGACTTTCTCGGGCTCAAGACCTTGACCCTCCTCGCCGGAGCGGTGCGCCGCATCCGTCAACGTCCAGGGGAAGAAGGCTTTACCGTGGAGGCCCTTCCCCTCGAAGACGCAGCGACCTTCGCGCTGCTCTCCTCGGGCAAGACCGTGGGGGTGTTCCAGGTCGAGAGCCAGGGTTTCATGGAGCTCCTGCGCGGCCTGCGGCCCGACACGCTCGAGGACATCATCGCGGCCGTGGCCCTCTACCGCCCCGGCCCCCTGGGAAGCGGCATGGACAAGGACTTCATCCGGCGCAAGCACGGCGAGGAACCCATCGTCTATCCCCATCCATTATTGGAGGGGGTACTCAAGGAAACCTACGGCGTGATCATCTACCAGGAACAGGTGATGCAGATCGTCCAGATCCTGGCAGGATATACCCTCGGCGGCGCCGATATCCTCCGGCGCGCCATGGGCAAGAAGAAGGCCGATTTGATGGCCCAGCACCGCAAGGTCTTCGTCGATGGGTGCTTGGTCAAGAACATCGAGGAACGGAACGCGACCGAGATCTTCGATCTCCTGGAGAAATTCGCGGATTACGGTTTCAACAAATCCCACTCCGCCGCCTACGCCCTGATCACCTACCAAACCGCCTATCTCAAATGCCACTACCCCCTCGAGTTCATGGCTGCCCTGCTCACCACGGAGCGCAATGATACCGATAAAGTTACTTTTTATATCAATGAAGTAAAGGATATGGGTGGCCGGGTGCTGCCTCCCGACGTGAATCGCAGCGAAGAGGATTTCACGGTGGAGCAGGGAGCCATCCGTT
>MGSU01000294.1:0-3981 GCA_001799195.1 Deltaproteobacteria bacterium RIFOXYA12_FULL_61_11
CCTTCCACGGCCGGCCACTATCTCGATCAACGTGCCTTGCATCACGATCCTGCCCGTGCCGCCTCGGGAGTCTTATTGCGGTTGCTCGCCCCGCCGAGATCGCCCGGTTCGCGACTTCGCGCATGGGCCGAGGACCTACCCGGGGTCGATATTCTCGCCGTGTTGGAACTGTTGCCGTCGAAGCTCCCCGGGCAAGCCGTCTTCGCCATGCTCGACCCGGCCTTCGATCTTTTCCTCTCCTCTCCCACTCCCGCGGGGACTGACCTCGAGACGATCGTTACCGCGCAACTCGTCGATCTGGGTTTCGACCCGACTCAGCTCCACTTCGGACCAGCGTAGCTCCGAAACGGGGCATTCGTTCGAGGAAGAAGAACATCTTGACATTCCGTGTCAAAGCTGCTACCGGAAGCGGGTTGGACCCGCCCCGGGCCGGTCGTTTTGAGGGAGGATGCCATGAAGATCCTTGCCGTCTCAGCTTTCGCATGCTTGATCCTGATCATGGGCTGTACTCCTGCGACGAAGCCGGAGCTCGGACCCGATACCACCTCGAGGGGCTATTCCTCGACCGTCGAACCGGCGGACGACGGAGAGGCCGGGATCCTGCCGGAGCAGCCCCGGGTCGAGCCCGAGGACCCCGTACTCCCCGAGGATCTCGACGCGACCGGCGATGAGGCTGCCTCGGATGTCCCCGATGCAACCGAGGGTCCTGCCGAAGAACCGAACGCCGAGGGCTACGAACAGGTCGAAGGTCCGGCCGTGGACCAGGATCTCCCCCCAGCGCCTCCCTATCCCCTCTGCCATGAAGGCCTCGACGAGGCCGCCCTCGAGGAAGTGTTCCGGGCGAACTGCTGCGTCGAAGGTCTCCCGCGGTGCCAGGCCGATTACCGCTTCCAACTCGACAGGACGGAAATCCCGGCCGGCGGCAGGGTAGGGGTCGACCTCGAGGTGAAGCTCTCTTCCGCCTTCGTCGTGCCGGAGTTGGCTGTCCAGCTCGGGGTGCCGGAACTGACCCTGGGTGAAAGCCTCAGACCCGCGCTCATCCACGTGGAGCATGAGTACCGGGTGGAGGGTGAGGACGGACTCCGCTTCACCTGGCCTTGCCTCGGCGGTGAAGAGCGTGGGGGGCTGGCGCTGGTCCTGGAGGTCAATCCGCTCGTGTGTGCCGGAGCAGTGCTGGAACTCGAGTTCGCCATGGAAGCCGGTCTCCTCGGCACCGAGAAGGCAACCCTCGAGCTCACGGTGGTCGAGGACGAGCATGGACGGGAGAACTCGCCCCTGCGAGCGCTGGCCTGGGCCGAAGCGCTGCGGCACGACGAGACTCTCCTGGCGAGGTTGGACCTCGGCCTCCTGGCGAGGCATTCTTCGTGGTTCGGTCAAGAGGCTGAACTCGTTGACGGTTTCTCCCTCATCCTCGCTCTCCAGACCGGCCACTGCGCGTGCGCCGAAGATGCCGCTTCGCGGCAGCACCAGGCCGGCCTACTGGCCCTCTGGCTCAACCTGCTCGATGGCCGGATTTCGCCGTGCGCCGAGCTGAGCATGAGCCTTCCCGAAGAGGGTCTTGCCCTCCTCGAGCCCCGCCCCGAGATGACGGTGGCCGAGTTCATCGTTCAGGTCGAGACAGCCCTCTCGCAACAGACTCCCCTCGAGGGGCAGCTCGCCGGGATACTCGAACTCCTCGCCGGCGAGTGACGGGAACGCACTTCCGAAAAGCTTCCACCCCTTCTTCCGTCGTACCGCTCCTGCACGCATCCTGAGCTCGTTGTGGCGAGGCTCACGTGACTGGTTGGGCTGTGGGACCCAGATGGGTAAGGAAGTGGTCGGCGGCTGCCGATGTCGAGCAGGCGGGCTGTGGAGTTGTCGGGTTCAGCAGCAGTGGTGCGAATGACTGGCGCCCATGCCCTCGGGCACGACCCTGATGGCCGGGTCGTACTCGCGGCGCAGGATGTCCTGAATTGCCTGCAAGGTGCCGAACATGGCGCTCGGACAGGAACCACACGCCCCTTGATAATGGATGGTCAGGACCTTGTCCTGGTAACTCACCAGGCGCAGGTCTCCTCCGTCGTTGCGCATGTGGGGACGAATGGTGCGTTCGAGGACCGCTTCGATGGCTTGGATTTCCTGGCCAGGGGCGGGAGCTTTCTTGGTTTCGGTCATGGTGTTCCTCCGATCAGATGATACTGCGAAGCTGTCGTATGCTCCGGGAGCCGGCGCAGTGCCAGACCTCCGCGGTTCTGGAGAGGGTAGGCACTATCCCTCTCGTGTCAATGGGGTTCAGCCGTCGTTGCCGATGGCGGCGACGGGGCATTCTTCCATCGCTTCTTTGCACAAGGACTCTTCCTCAGGACCGGCGGGTTGTTTGGAGATGAAGGAATAGCCCTCGTCTTCCTGCCGGCCGAAGTTCTCTGGGGCAGTGGTGCGGCACAGATCGCAGTCGATGCATTCGCTGTCGACATAGTACCGACCGGGGACGTTCTCTGGATGCTTGTTACGCTTGTCGGCCATAGGACCTCCTGTGGTTGGGTCGATCGAAACGGTACGGTTCGTCTCAGACGGTTCGGGAGAAGCGGGGGGCTCCGCTCGCCGCGTTCTCGAGGTATGCATCGAAGCCCATGCACACGTTACGAATGAACAGCCGGCCCAGGTCCGTGGCTTCCAAGACCCGGTCCCGGACTTCGAGTAATCCGTCCTCGTGGCAGCGAGCGAGGTGCGCCTCCTCCTCCGCGAAGTACCGATCGAACTCCACCTCGAATGCCTGAAGGAACTCGTCCTTGTCAACGCGAAAATGGCACATCAGCGAGGATATCACCCATTGCCGCGCGCGATCGTCGAAGGACAGGACTTTCCCCCTGGCAATGGCGAAAGCGCCCGTGTCGATCGCGCGATAGTATTCGGGAAGCCGAGGTTCGTTCTGCACGAAGGTGTGTCCTACCAAGCCTATCGAGGAAACCCCCAGGCCCAAGAAGTCCTCGGCAGGACGCAGCGTATACCCCATGAAATTGCGGTACAGCTTCCCCTCTTCGTAGGCCCGCGCCATGCTGTCGCCCGGCAGAGCGAAGTGGTCCATGGCGATCGCCTGGTAACCGGCGGTGAGCAAGCGTTCTCTGAGGAGCAGGAAGAGGTCGAGTTTCTCTTCAGCGCTGGGAAGGAACTCGACCAGGCGGCGTTGGTGCCGCTTGAGCCAGGGGACGTTGGCGTAGCTGTAACAGGCGAGGCGATCAGGACGCAGGAGCAGGACTTGGTCGAGGGTTTCTCCGATGGACCGGGGGGTCTGGTGCGGCAAACCGTAGATGAGGTCGAAATTGATCGAGGTGAACCCGAGTTCCCGACAGTCGCGATACCGCTCGGCGACTTGCGCAAAGGGTTGGATGCGATTGACGGCTGCCTGGACCGTGGCGTCGAAGTCCTGCACTCCCAGAGATATCCGGTTGAAGCCCAGGGCGCTCAAGGCTTCGAGCTTGGGGCGATCGACGGTGCGGGGGTCGATCTCGACGGCTCTCTCCCCGCTCGGATCCAGGGAGAAGGCGGAGCGGAGAAGAGCGAACAGTCTATGGAGCTGGGCCACGTCGAGGAAGGTCGGGGTACCGCCGCCGAGGTGGAGTTGGGGGACCGTCACGGTTGTGCCGAGGGCCGTGGAGAGGAGTTCGGTCTCCCGGCCGAGGTGGTCGAGGTACTGGTCGCCGTACTTGGCCTCCGGCAAGCGGACCGCACACGTGCAGCCGCAATACGAGCAGAGGGAGGCACAGAAGGGAATATGCACGTACAGGGATACCGGATGCCCGGAGCGTCCGAGTTCGGCGAGCAGCCGGTAGTAGAGGTCAGAGGGAATGTCGTCGCGCCATTCCGGCGCGGTCGGGTAACTGGTATAGCGTGGTCCGGGCAGGTCGAAGCGACGGATCGTCTCTTTCTCGAGTCGGAGCATTCGGACCGGCTACCGTCGAGCAGCCCTGCGCCGGAGCGGAAGGAGGAGGAGAGGCAGCAAGA
>MGSU01000294.1:4014-5610 GCA_001799195.1 Deltaproteobacteria bacterium RIFOXYA12_FULL_61_11
GGGCGCAGAGCCCTCCACCCGTGTTCTGGATCTCGAAGTTGTATTCTTTGCACTTGTTGGTCCACGTGCTGCCGGTCTGATTGACCGAGAGGCACAACTTGGCCTTGTACTCGCCGGGCCAATCAAAGTTATAGGTCAGGGAGTAGTCCCGGCCGACGACGGTCGGGGGGGCTTCCTGTCCCGTGACGAGCGCATCCTGGGTTACATCGTCGATGCCCTCGTACTCGAAAACCTTCTTGTCCGGATCGGTCGTCGGAGCGGTCGGGATCTTGGAGAAGGTCCATTTATAGAGGTAGGTCGTAGGCCGTGGGCAGAGCTTGTTGAAGTCGCCGCACTTCAGGATCGGCACGATGCGCAAGGTCGTGCCTTCGGGGAACATCGGCTTGGTGCCGGGAGCGTAAGGCACGGACTGGAACAGGTCGACCTCCGGTTTGTCGTCGTCGCAAGCATCGCCGAGACCGTCGTGGTCGGCGTCGGCTTGGGTTGTTTCCTTGTCGTAAGGACAGACGTCGATGTCGTTGTTGACGTTGTCCCCATCGAGATCCACGTCGCAGGCATCGCCGACACCGTCGCGGTCCGTGTCTTTCTGATCGTGGTCCACGACGAGGGGGCATTTGTCGACGCCGTCGAGGAAGCTGTCGTCGTCGGTGTCCTGACAGGCATCGCCGATCCCGTTCCCGTCGCTGTCGGTCTGGTCGTTGTCCACCAGCGGGCAGTTATCGACCTCGTTGAGGAAATCGTCCCCGTCGATATCCGGATCGCAGCCATCGCCACGGCCGTCCTTGTCCGTGTCTTCTTGGTACGGGTTGATCTGGTGCTTGCAGTTGTCGACCACGTCGGGCCAACCGTCGCCGTCTTCGTCCGGGGTGACTTTGGTGGTCGGCGAGTAGGTTTCGGGGGTGTTGAGGATCGGCGCGTAGAGCGTGCAGCGGGTCTGCAGGAAGATCTTTCCGACGAGGTATTTGGTGCAATCCTGGTAGACGATGGCGCTGCAATAGAGGAAATCGTCGCTTGGAAGGATGGCGGAAGCGTCGAGGGTCTGGATCAGGCCGCAATCCTTCCCGATAATCCCCCGGCACATGCGGCCCTCGGGCGAGTCCTCGGGGAGCCACTCCTCGCAGTCCCGGGTCAAGAGGCCCATGCAACTCTTGTAGTTCACATCGGTCTCGTCGAGACCGTTCTGCAGCAGGACCTGCTCGCAATCACGCTCGGTCAGTGCGACACAGAAGGCGAGTTCTCGTTGGTCGAAGAAGGCGGTACTGAAGCAATCGGCCAGTGCTCCTTGCGCGAAGAAGCAGCAGCAACCAGCGAGTAGTAGAATTCGGTTCCGCGAGTCCGTGGTCCCCCCTTCGCATCGGGCGAGCTTGCAGGAACGACAACCTTCTCATAGCACATCCTGACATGGCATGTCAAACTTGACTGACGGCGGTTGGGCATGGGATAAGCGACGGACTTCGCAGAGGGACGATGCGGTGGCCAAGCAGGTTTTCGTACGCACCTTCGGGTGCCAGATGAACGAGCACGATAGCGAGCGCATCTACCAACTCTTGGCCACGGTGGGGTATCAGCCGGCCGCCGGAGTGGAGGACGCCGATC
>MGSU01000295.1 GCA_001799195.1 Deltaproteobacteria bacterium RIFOXYA12_FULL_61_11
GGGGAGGTCTTCAAGTTGGATGACGCTGGAGATGCAGGTGACGAAGGCGTGCTCGATGGCATTTTCGAGTTCGCGGATGTTGCCCGGGAAATCATAGCGCATCAGCGCGGACAGCACGCGCTCGGAACAGGCGACGATTCTTCTGCCTTGGATGGCATTGAAGCGGTTCACGAAGTGTTGGACAAGCAGTGGGATATCCTCTTTACGCTCCGCGAGGGGAGGAAGATCGATGGCAAACACATTGATGCGGTAGAAGAGATCGTTGCGAAAGCGGCGGGAAAGCGGCGGTGCCGGACCTCGCGTTCGAGATTGCAATTGGTGGCAGCGAGAATGCGCACATCGATCTTCTGGGTTTCTGTGGAACCCAGGGGCTCAAATTCCCGTTGTTGCAGAACGCGCAGCAGCTTAGCTTGAACCTGGAGCGGCAACTCTCTGATCTCATCCAAAAGGAGGGTTCCCCCATTGCCTGGGTTTGGGGTGGGTAATCACACGCGTACGCGCAGAGCGGCACTGGACAAGGGGGAGCGGGGATTCGGGAAAAATGGCGTGTGCCTACAGGATTTTTTGTCGATTAGACGCGCGGCGTAATAGATAGTACTTTGTTTGGTAAGTTGATTATTAGCTTATTCAGAACAGAAGCGGCCGAAGCGGAGGGTTCGTTTCGCTCAAAGAATTGGTGAGAAACCGTTTCGAAGCGAGCGATCTGGAGTTGGCGCAGGAAGTTCCGGATACAGCGCCAGGTCTGTCCGGTTTCGTTCTCGGCCACTCGCTCGATGAGCAGGGCGAGCACGCAGAGTTTGACGTGGGTCTCGATGCGCCGTGGCACCCAGTGGTACATGGGGGTCAGGTGGAGCTGCACGGTCTTGAGCGAGCGGAAGCAGCGTTCGATCACCAGCAAAGCCTTGTAACTCTGGGCGGCATCGGCGGGCGTCAGGGTGTCGTCATTGGTCTGCACCACCCACTTGCCGTCGTACTTGGTGGCCTCGTTCACCGCTTCGTAGTCCAGTTCCAGAGCCTTGTGCTTGGTCACCTTGAGGTATTTGCCATAGCGCCCGGAGGCTTTGAGTTCGATCGCCCATTGTTGGGTTGCCTCGTGGTTCGGATGACTGGCAAGTTTCTGCTCCAGTTCCACCAGAACTTGTTGGCGATGCCGTTGCTGGCGCTCCGCCTCGCGCGGGTTGTAGCACAAGAGATAGCGCTCCCGGCGCACGCCCTCGCCGACCACCGCCTCCTTGACGTGCAGGTTATCGGAGACTTTCTTGAAACGACCGGGCCGGGTGAGCACGTGGTCCTTGATAGCCTTGACGCTGCTCATCCGTGTGGCCAGTACATAGGTGCCACAACCACGCGCCAGCTCGAGCCTGTTGTCCGCTGAGTTCATGCCGGCGTCGCCCACGAACAGGGCTCGGCCGAGCTTCCAACCTCGCAGGTCTTCCTTCACTTTGGCAATCGTGGTCGAATCCGTGGTGTTGCCCGGGAAGACCCAACTGCGTACCGGCAGACCGTCCCGGGTGACCGCCAGAGCCACGATGACCTGCGGAGCGAACCCGCCTTCTTTGGGGCGACCATACTGCCGGAGACCCTCTTCACCCTCCTCGTCCTCGTCTCCCTCGTCGATGCTGAAGGTCGCGGTCGTTGTATCGTAGAAGATGACGTCCACGTCGAGATTGAAGAGGTCCGCGGTGGTGAAGAACACTTGTTCCTCGATCGTGGCGAGGTGTCGGTACAGGAGGTCCATGGCCTCATACAGGTGCTCGAGCTTCAGCTCTTCTGTCCCTGGCAGATAGACCTTGTTCAGCCACTCGATCCAGAGCCCCAACTTGGAGTTCGGTTCGCACAACCGGTTCGCGATCATGGCCAGGATCGCCCGATCGTAGGGTGTCCGGCAGTGGTCTTTCTGCATGGCTTCCCGCACGGCCTGGCCAATGCCCAGCCGCTCATAGAGCTGCTCGATGAGCAGCTGGGGGCCGTACTCGTAGGACCGCGAGAAGGAGAGGTCTTCCGGCAATCTGTCTCCCCCTTTTATCTTGCCGGAGCCCTCGGCCAAGGGGTCGGAGACTGAGAGCTTGCAGACGCGGGCAATGGAGCAGCACAACCGCACCAGCGTGTCCCGGTCGAGCTGGTCGGCCCGGCCGAAGTTGTGGATGACCTTGGCTATGGGCTTCTTGGTCTCCGGATCCCGCTCGTTGTGGGCGAGCTGGTAGTAGGTCACCAGGGAGCCGTCGCTATTCCGGCGCTGAGTAGTGCGCAAGTACATGCCTACAGGTTAAACATATACTACCTAGCATGTCAAGCAGTAAAAGTTATCCACAGGTCATGTCGTGTGCCTACAGGTTTTGGCTGGATTTCGTGGTCCGATAGTTGATTTTCTTGCGAATTTTCCGAAAATACCTCGAAAATGTGCCTACTCAGCCCAAACCCAGGCATTGGCCAGACCAAAGTGGCCTGGCTTGTCGGTTCTCGCGTCGGTGAAAGCATCTTTGATGTAACGAAAAAGTTCTGATTCGATAAGATTCTCTGGCACTACAGCACAGTTGATAGCAACCAAAGAAAGAATCCCAAAAGAATCCCAGGTCGGATTTCGAAGCATCGAATCGGTTTCGCGAATGTCGACAGGGGTTTTGCATGGAATCCCTAGAAGTTCAAAATAATAGACATGTCGTCTGCCTGGCATCGATCCTGCTGACTTCGCCGATCATGAACGCAAGGGTCCCCCGGCATCTCCAATTCTCGGACGGCGCACTGCTGCACATGTACTGGCAGTGTACCAACCACAACAAGCAGTACCTCCTCGAGAACGATAGTCTCAAAGAACTCTACCTTGAACTGGTAGCGAAGTACAAGAAGCAATACAATATCAAGCTATTGGACTATGCCCTCATGGGGAATCATCAACATCTCCTTGTACGTATCTCGACGGTCGTGAAGTTCTCGCGCTTCCTGCAGAGCCTGCACACCGCGTTCGCTCGGCGGGTCAATAACCATTATGGCAACACCGGAGCAGTGGTCGAAAACCGGGTCAAGGTTTCTGTGGTGGAGGAGACCGAGGAAGCGATCCTCGCCGTGCAGCGGTATCTCGCGCTCAACCGCTGGAACTGCGCCGAACGCACCCTACCGCGCGACTACCGTTTCTGCGGCTACAGCCATTACGCGGGTCTTGAGCGCGACGACCGAATCGATACCTCGGAGGCCTGGTTGGCCCTGGGCGAGACCGATGCCGAGCGTTGTGCTGCCTATCGTGAGATGGTAGAAGCCCACTGCCAAGAGCAGGGGAAACCCGCGCAGGAGCACGACTATCTCCCATCCTTCTCCAGAGCGGTGGTGGAGCAGTTCGTACAAGCAGTTTCAGACTCACGAGAGCATGACGACCTCCCGTCCTTTTACAGCGGCTCCCCAGACTATTGCCGGACGCAGACCGAGCGGCTCCTCCAGGCTTTCCGCGAGCACAACCGGGCTCTTGCCGCTGCCCGGGCTCTGCGCCTCGATAGTTCCGACACGTCGAAATAAGACTGACCCTTCTTCCAGGTCAGCTCTTTGGTGATGTGCGAGGAAGGCCTTGGTGCGTCTTCTTTCTGGGCTAGCTCCGCTCTGCTTGCCGCCATATCAGCCCGATGGTACCCTTGCCCGCATGAAGAGAGTTGTGGTGAGGGATGCGCGTGGAAAACGAGTCCGACTCTTCTGGCTATCTAGACTTCCCGATACCCCTCTAGGTTTACCCCGATGGCCACGAGGATCATCACGTTCCGCTAGGACCGAGAGATCAGCCGTAGACAAAGTAGATCGGTTACTCTTGACCTCGATTTCTACTTCTTCAGTATGTCATCGATTCGCTTATTCACTTCGGTCCAGTTTACGATGCTCCAAAATCCCTCAATGAACTTGCCACGATCGTTCTTGTAGTCGAGGTAGTAGGCATGTTCCCAGACATCCAGGACCATCAGCAACTTGAAGGTCGGATAGACGTTGGTGTTGTGTTTCTCGATCTGCGAGATGATCGGTCTCATCGTCCCTTTGCAGAAAGTGAGCGCCGCCCACCCGGAGCCCTCGGTGCTATTTGCAGTTTGCGAAAACAGCTTACGAAACCGATCAAATGAGCCATACTCCTCGTCGACTATCTTCGCAATGGTTCCCGACGGATTGCCGCCACCGCCCTTCCCAGCGGGGGCAAGGTTTCCCCAGAATAGCGAATGAAACACATGCCCTCCGATATGGAATGAGAGCTCCTTGAACGTTGCCTTCGGGTCGAAATCAGTACCGGCGGTCCGTGCATTGTCCATCTTCTGTAGAATGGCGTTTGCTCCGTTCACATAGGCCGCATGGTGCTTGTCGTGGTGCAGCTTCAACAGCTCTTCCGAGATATGTGGTGACAGCGCGTTGTACTCGTACGAGAGACTGGGCAGAACATACAGTTTCTTTTCTTCCATGGAATCCTCTCCTTCGTGAGTCGAGTACAGTGCCGCGCTGCGATTCAGAGCTCGGCACCGTCCCGTGTTAACTAGGCTGACAGCTTCTTTGCGATCTGGGCGACATGCCCCCCCTGGAACTTCGCGGCCGCAAGCTCGTTCTCGCTAGGCATGCGCTCTCCCTTGCCTCCGGTAATCGTCGTTGCCCCGTATGGTGACCCGCCAGTGATCTCGTCCATGCGGGTCTGTCCCAGAAACGTGTAAGGCAGCCCGACGATGACCATGCCATGATGGAGCAGCGTCGTGTGGAAGCTCAGGATGGTCGACTCCTGACCACCGTGCTGGGTCGCGGAACTCGCGAAGACGCTTCCGACCTTTCCGACAAGCTTGCCCTGTGCCCAGAGAGTTCCGGTGGTGTCGAGGAACTGACGCATCTGTCCCGCCATGTTCCCAAACCGAGTGGGCGTCCCGAAGATGATGGCATCAGCGTCAGCGAGGTCGTCGACGGTGGCCACCGGCACGTTCGCGAAGGACTTCTGCGCGTCCGTCGCGCCCATGGCCTTGACCACGTCGGGCGGCAGGGTCTCGAGCACCTGCTTGATTGTGAGATCGACGCCTGGCACCTCGCAGGCACCATCGGCGACAGCCTGCGCGAGTCGGTAGGTATGTCCATAGGTGGAGTAGAAGAGCACGAGTACTTTCATCGTTCGATCCTTTCTCGTGAGGGTTGTGTGTCCATCCAGCTTTCCCCAAGAAACGCCAATAGCTCGCGGTTGACCTGGTCTGCGTGCGTCCACGTCACACAGTGCGGCCCATCTTTCACCACCTGCAGCCGGGATCCTTTGATGAGCTTGGCTGTTCGGAGCCCCGAGGCTGCGATGGGCAGAATCCGATCCGCATCACCGTGTATGACCAGTGTGGGAACGTCGATTTGGGCCAAGTCCTTGCGGAAGTCCTCGAGCCACGTATTCACACAAGCGAGACTGGCTGTGGGAGAGGCTCCGGCTGCGACGTTCCAGCTAGCCTGGACCACCTGGTCGCTGACGCGCTTGCCCAACAAGAGATCGGTATTGAAGAAGTTCTTGAAGAACTCGGAGAAGAACGCAAAACGGTCCTCGATGACCGCCTTCTTGATACCGTCGAAGACGCTGCCATCTACACCTTCCGGGTTATTAGCCGTTTTCAAGAGGAACGGCGGGACTGACGAGATGAACACTGCCTGGCTTACGTCCTGCGACCCGAATTTCCCCAGGTAGCGCGCGACTTCGCCGCCCCCCATCGAGAAACCGACCAGCGCAAGATCGTGCAACTCGAGTCTTGTCACGAGTCTACGCAGGTCCTCTGCAAACGTGTCGTAGTTGTACCCAGTGACCGGATGGGAGGATTTACCAAACCCTCTACGGTCATACGCAATGACCCTGTAGCCCGTATCGAGAAGGGCCGGCACCTGCTTTTCCCAGGAAGCACCACTCAATGGGTATCCGTGAATCAGGACCACTGGCTTACCCGATCCATGATCTTCGTAGAAGAGATCGATGGTGCCGGAGTTTTCCTTGCCGACGGTGACATAGGGCATTGAGACGCTTCTTTTGGGCTAACGCCGAGGTGGACCTTTGTTGGCAACCTGTTAGCACAACCCGTGCCACATCGGTTACCTTGGACCAATCCAGCGCTGGATATCACGGGAGGAGTTCCTTCGACCTGGGCGTCAAGGCGATCCTCCGGTCGTACCCATCAGAATGATTGCATGCTCTTCATTATGAAGTACCGTGAAATGAACCGACAAAATACGTACAGTATTGCGTTAGGCTCCATCTGCATTCTGTTGGTTATTGTGGCCACCACCGCAGTTGTTGCTGCGCAGCAGGGGAAGGTTGTCTCCAGCTATGGACCGACGAACCAGGATGTCACCTTCGACCAGATCAAAGCCGATCGTATGGCCATGAAAACCTAGCGGGATATAGAGCACATGAACTGCTCCGGGAAAGCAGGACCTGGCAGCTTTCCTGAAATCCTTGTAAGCGTTTCGGGCAGTGCTGGGACTTATCATGAATCGTTCTACGGAGAAGGAACAGGAGGGAGGTTTAATCCTGGGGCCACAGGATGACGATGTCGGCCTTGCCGGTATCGGACCCACCGCCGACCTTCTTCATGGTGATGTCGACCGTGGTCACCTCGTTGGGTTTGATGGCGGCCTTGGCTTCACCGGAGTACAGGGCCGCGCCTTCAGCCCCGAGCGCTTCTATCAAGAATAGACGTTCTTCCCCGGCGGGAATTTTCTCGATGTTGAATTCGGTCTGCCCATTCTGGATGTCGAACTGGGCGATGATCGGTTCGGGTATTCCCTCGCCGCTGATCGTCACCTTGAGGACCTTGACGGTCGGAGGAATGGGGCTCGGTGGAGGTGGGGGCGGCGGAGGAGGCGGCGGAGGATCGTTGCTCGGATCCGGGTTCGAGGGATCCTCGGTCTCATCCTCTTTTTCTTGATCCTCTCCCGTACCCTCATCACCTTCCTCTTCCTCGGCCGGATCGTCGTCGCTGCTGTCCTCGGCCGGCTCCTCATCCTCACCCTTCGAGCCTTCACCTTCGTCCTCGTCCGGGTCGAACAGTGGATCAGGCAACGGCTGGCCGGTCGTGCCACTACTCCGGGTCTGATCCAGGGTCACGGTCTTGGGAGAGGAGGTCGGCGGAGCTGCTATGAAGCGTAGGGCAGCAGATCCGAACTGCTTCAGGACCAGTTGGGTCTTCTTCGGATCTTTGCCTTCTTCTTCCTCCTCGGGCTTGGGAATGCGCTTCTGGCACCCGAGCGAGAGAACGAGCACGAAGACAAGGACCGGGAAGAGTCGGAGGTGACGCATGGGAGCCCTCGAACAATACGAC
>MGSU01000296.1 GCA_001799195.1 Deltaproteobacteria bacterium RIFOXYA12_FULL_61_11
TGTCGCCTCACACAACGACGCCGCTGCATCCTGCGCGTCGCTTGCAGGTCCGCATCCATGCGGCCACCCCCACCATGCTCATCCTTGCGCCCAATGGTGCTGCATCCTGCGCACCACCTGGAGGTGTGCATCCTTGCACCCACCGTGGCGGGGGTCCCCCCGTCGGCGCCACCCCTACAGGGTTACAGGAACAATCAGCAATCCCCCCAAGACTGAATGGTTACCCTGGGCTTCCGAATAGGCTTGGTTTTCCTCCCGGCTCGTACTATGGAGGGAGGGATGGGCAAGGGCCCGTGACAGCCACGAGGAGGACATCATGGCCAGAGTGTTCAATTTCTCCGCTGGTCCGGCGATGCTGCCGGAATCCGTGTTGCATCGTGCCGCCGAGGAAATGCTCGACTACAAGGGTTCGGGCATGTCGGTGATGGAGATGAGTCACCGCTCGAAGGTCTATGACCAGCTCCACAACGAGGCGGTCGACCTCCTGCGCACCCTGTTGGCCATCCCGAATAACTATAAGATATTGTTTTTACAAGGCGGTGGCACCGCTCAGTTCGCCATGGTCCCGCTCAACCTCATGACCTCGCGGCGCAAGGCGGGGTATATTTCCACCGGTTCCTGGTCGAAGAAGGCCCTGAAAGAGGCCAAGAAGTACGGTCAAGTCGAGGTGCTAGCCTCGTCCGAGGACAAGGTCTTCAACTACATCCCGAGCTGGCCGCAGGACTTAGCCGGACGCGACCTCGACTACATCCACATCACCACCAACAATACCATCGAGGGCACCCACTACTCGCGGATCCCGGAGACCGGCACCATCCCGCTGGTCAGCGACATGTCCTCGTCTTTCCTCTCCGAACCCGTCGACGTGGCCAAGTACGGTTTGATCTACGCAGGCGCCCAGAAGAACGTCGCCCCTGCCGGGGTGACCGTGGCCATCGTCCGCGAAGACCTGCTCGGCCATGCTCTCGATATCACCCCGACCTATCTCGACTACAAGGTCCACGCCGACGAGAATTCGCTCTACAATACCCCGCCCTGCTACTGCATCTATATCGCCAAGCTCGTGTTCGAATGGATCCGGGACCTTGGCGGCCTAGCTGCGATGGAGAAGCTCAACCGCAAGAAGGCGGCCCTGCTCTACCAGGCCCTCGATCGTTCGAAGATGTTCAGAGCCACGGTCTGCAAGGCCGAGGACCGTTCGCTCATGAACGTACCGTTCGTGACCGACAGCGACGATCTGAATAAGAAGTTCTTGGCCGAGGCCGACAAGGCCGGTCTGGTCACCCTCAAGGGTCACCGCTCGGTCGGCGGCATGCGCGCGAGTATTTACAACGCCATGCCCCTCGAGGGCGTCGAGAAGCTGGTCTCCTTCATCCAGGACTTCGAACGTCGCAATAGCTGAACCGACCCTCCCCCGACCCTCTTCCCTACCCACTTCAAAGCGATCGTAGGGCTGCTCAGCGCGGGTCCAGCATCCGGCCTAAGAACAGGATCGCGCCGCTGGTGCGTTCGCGGATGAGGAAAAGGAAGGGCCGGTCGATGTGTAGGACGATCTTCTCGTCGAGAGGCATCGCTGAACCCGCCATCATGATCACGGCCGTGGCCGCGGCGGCCTCGGTGCCATCCTCGTCCACGGCAATAAAGGCCTTGTGTAACACGTCCCCGATGTAGAGTCCTGGCGAGGCTTCGGTCATGCCGGTGAAATCGGCCGAGGTGGTGAAAGGCAGGACCATGCCCAGACCCTCTAACTGCTGCTTGACCGAGAAGGTCGCACCTGCCAGACGGAACTTCGGCAGTTCGAGTTCGAGGTAACGGCTGCGCATGTCGGCCAGGATGGAGGTAAGGTGTTTGGGGGAGAGGTCGGCCTCGAAAGCCAGGAAGGTCCCTGCGTCTGGCACGAGGACGAGCATGGAGCAAGCCGGTTCGCCGGTATAGGGTAACTCGATGGCCTGGTAGCCTTTGCCGCGTCGGTACTGATAGTGCTCGGTGTTCTGCATCATCGGCACCTCGTAGGCAGCACCCTGCAAGGGATGAAAAGGCTTCGCCACCGTTGCCTCTTTTTCGAAGGGTTCCTCCCAAGGGCCGTAGAAGTACACCGCGTTGGTCAGGACCAGCCGTGCGGTCTGGACGAGGATGTCGGGCGGGATCAGTTCCTCGATGCGCCGTTCGGTCTGCTCGAGGACCCAGGTGTTGATCGCCTGGCGAGCGGCCTCGGTGGCGTTCTTGAAGTCGACCAGGTGCATCCCTGCGCCATAGTGCAGCGCCAGGAGGTCGAGGAACGGTGTGAGGAACGGATACTCTCGCTGGCCCCACAGGGCGTTGACAAAATGCAGGGAGAACCCGCGGGCCTCTCCTGCCTCCGGGACCGTGGCGCCTCGCAGCGAGAGGTCGAGGAGGTTCAGGGCCGCATGCAGCCGTGCAGGCGGCAGGGTGAAGCGCAGGGCGCCAGCCATCTGGGTCGCGGTCTCACCCTTGGCTCCGGCATAGGTCATGGCCAGGGCGAAGGTCAGGCTGAGCGGCGAGAAGAAGAGACTCCCCTCTTTGGTAGCCAAGGACTTGTACAGCTCGAGGGCAAAGGTCGTGTTGTTGGCGGCCAGTTGGGTCTGGTCTCCTTGTGGGACCTCGGGCCGCTCCTCGCGCTGCAGCTTGGAGCGCTGCACCTCGAAACCGGCATTCCCCTGCTGCGGGTTCTCGGGAACAGCAGGATCATCGGGTTTTTCGCTGCCGGTAGTAGGGTGTCCCACGGGATCTTGCAGAACTGCAGGCTCGTCCGTCTCCTTCTTCTCCCAGCACGCGGCCAGGAAGCCGCAGAGTAGTACCAACAGGAGGGTTGCATGCTTCCTCATTCATCGCTCCTTCTTGTATAAAAACATCGTGTTGTTCATGTCAGTGTCATTTACCCGACTACTTTCCCGGCAAGGGGGGGAGTTCCACCACTCCGGCCAGGGTCGTGCCGATCCACAGAGCGCCCTCGCGGTCGCGATAGATCGTCCGGACCTCTCCGGCGATCGTCACGGGCCGATACTCGTACCAGGAACCACCTTCCGAATAGACGACCGCACCGTCGGCCGTGCCGAAGAGAAAGCCATGCTCGTCATGCAACCCAGCGGTCACCTGCCGGCCGAGCAACAATTCGACCGGAGCATAGGTGTCGAACTGTTCGCCGTTGAACGAGGTGACCCGGCCCTGTTCCCCTCCGAACCAGAGCGTGCCCTCGGCATCTTCGTAAATGGTGCGGACGGCCATCTGCCCCAGACCGTCGGCCGCGGCGAACGGCGTTACCACCTCGCCTTGGACCATACTGACCCCGCCGAAACCTGCGACCCAGATCCTGCCCTTGCTATCGACCTTCAGGGCCGTGACCGTGTCGGAAACTAGGCCCTCGGCCGCACCCAGCTTCACGAACGAAGTATCCCGAAAGATACCGAGACCGCTGTCGGTGCCCACGAGGACCTCACCCTGCTCGGTGACGAGCAGCGTGTTCACGAAATCGCCGGGGAGACCCTCGACCGTCCCGAGATGCCGCCAGGTCTCCCCGGACAGGACGAACACGCCGCCCCCCGCGGTACCGAACCAGTACTCGGTCTGGCCAACCTCCGCGATCGCGGTCACCCGGTAGGGGCGCAGGGCCCCCCCCTCACCGCGGAGCAGGGTCCAGCCCGAGGCATCGCGCCGGGTAACTCCCCCCTCGGAGCCGAACCACCAACGGCCCGCGCGGTCGTGCAGGACCGCCCCGACCATATCGCAAGCAAGGCCGTCGCGGCGCTCCAGGGTGGTCCAGGCCGTACCGTCGAAGCGAGAGAAGCCCCCGCCCCAGGTGCCGAACCAAAGGCTCCCGTCCCGGTCGCGATCCACGGAGAAGAGGAGGTTCCCGCCAAGTCCGTCCTCAGTGCTGTAATAGGTCCACGTCGTGCCGTCAAAATGGCTAGCGCCCCCGCTGAAGGGGTCCCCCTCGGCCATGCCCAAGGCGAACCAGACCCCCCCCTCGGCATCGAGCTCGAGGGCGCGGACCTCACCGCCTCCCAAGCCGTTGCCATAATCGAACGTGGTCCAAGCCGTACCGTCGTAACGCCCGGCGCCCCCCTCTGCCCCGACCCACAGTTCGTGGGCCGTTCCTTCGGCCAAGGCGAGCACCGCTCCAGACGGCAACCCCTCGATCCCGTGGAGATACGTCCAAGTACCCTCCTTGAAGCCGGCGAGACCTTGGTCGAGACCGACCCACACGGTACCATCAGACCCGTTCAAAAGGGCATGGACACCCACGGCTCCCGGTAGTCCGGGGATCTGCTGCAAGGAGAGAGTCTCGCCCTCTACTCGGAACAACCCAGCGCCGGTTCCTATCCAAGGCTTCTCCCCAAGAAGGAGCGCGCGAACTTCGAGACCCACGAGGGACGCGGCGAAGGTCGGTTGGTTCCAGGCCTTGCCATCGAAGATCGTCAGCCCGCTCTGGTGGCCGAGCCACACCCTGCCATCATCACCAACTTCTATCGTCCTCGTCCTCGGATCGGGGAGGCCCTCGACCGGGGAATAATTGATCCACCCGCTCTCCGTGCGCCTGCTCACGCCGCCGTCAACAGCCACCCAGAAATCTCCGGACACATCCAGGGTTGCTTCTCGTATCGTGGCGCCCGAGAACCCGGTCGCCGTGGTCAAGGCATTGTGGAACTTCGCGGGACCGAACCCTCCGGGCAGCCTGCCGACCAACGAGGGCTCGTCCTCGGTCTTCCCGTTCGATGAAGGAGCTTGGTCCTCTGCTGGATCTGTCTCTCCGGAACATGCCGCAACCAGCAGCAGGAGGAGAAGAGTGCCGACGATGCACGGCCGCTGCATGGCTGCCTCCACGGTGAGAGGTGACGGACCCCTGGAGCATCCTAGCAGGCTCGGGCACAATTATCACCAGGAAGAATCCGGTGGGTCCGTGAACTTCAGGATCCTGTTCGTGTGGTTCGTCATCAGTCACGGTCGGCGATCACTACTCCACTGCAATGTCACGGCACAGCCCAACGAACACTGGGTCATGCCCATCTTCTACACCACGATACAAAAATATCTTCAATTACAAAAAACTACAGGTGACACGACTCCCCGTGGCACCATGATTTGCGGGGTATGACGAACGAGATGCACTGCGATCAAGGTACGCCTCCACTGTCGAGGCGGCAGACGGTGGGGGGCATGGCCACGCCGACAGCCTGGAAGACCTTGCCGCAGACCCCCCGCGCGGTGCTGCGAAGCATGAACCGCTTGTTCTCATGATTGATCTCGGTCTGGGTCAAGGCGTCGAGGTCGCGAACGACATCGGCCCACTCGAAGTCGAAACCGGCCGCTTCGAGGCGGTCTTCTAGTTCCTTACGCAGGACAAGCGCCAGGAAGGAACAGAACACGTGACCGCGGATGGTCGCGTCGTACTTGTGATAGATGGGGCGAGTTTCCAAGAGGGACTTGCTCGAGCGGAAGACATCCTCCACCATCCAGAGTTGCTTGTACTTGAGAGCAACCTCGACCGAAGCGTAGGTGGTGTTGGTCCGCAGCACCCATTTGCCGT
>MGSU01000297.1:0-32249 GCA_001799195.1 Deltaproteobacteria bacterium RIFOXYA12_FULL_61_11
ACGAGTCCGCTCGCCTCGGAGATCAGGGTTAGCAGTTCGGCTGATCTTAGCACCTGGAGTGCGCCGACCACGGTGCTGCGTCCGCAGTATCCCTGGGAGCGTCGCTTGCAAGCGACCAACGGTAATCCCTTCGTCCTGGCCCGTGGAGGTAAGTATTACCTGTATTTCAGCGCGGGGAGCATCTTCCTGCCCGACGCCCTGTACTTCGAACCGAGATACCTCGGCCTCGCGGTGGCCGATCATCCCGAGGGCCCCTTCACCAAATTGCCCGAGCCCATCCTCTCCCCGGAACCCGGTCACCCCTATTTTTCGCAGGGCAGGGGATCGATCAAGATCCTGCCGCCTTTCCCGGGAAATCCAGGCGTGCTAGCGCTGCACAATGCTATGTATCGGGATGCTGCCGGGCATTCCCGCTCGGCCATCCATGTGCTCGCGAGTGCCGATGGAGTACACTTCGAGCCTGTGTGTTCAGAACCCATCCTTGCCCCCGAGGTCTCGAAACCCTGGCAAAGGGCTTTTGTCTATGCCTTCGATGCTCGGGTACACGACGCGAGACTTTGGCTGTACTTCAATGCGCGTTCCGGCTGGTTCATCGGCCGGGAGCAACTCGGGCTTGCCTGGCATTCTTGGCCTTGATCCAATTACCCAACAATACCGGTTACTGCCTCCCGCGTTGGGTAAGGCGCAGCTCCTCGCACGAAAGTCGGGTACGACTTGGAAAAAATGATAGTACTCGACCGTCGAACGGTCACATCATGGGAAGATCAGGAGAAGCGATAGCGAGAGGAGGGAAGGGGAAAAATTGTTTACCAACCGCCGCGATTGCCGCCGCGCCCACCACCGCCGCCACCGCTGCCGCCGCGATTGTCGCGGGGAGCTTGCGGGCGAGCTTCGTTCACGGTCAGGCGGCGGCCGTCGAGTTCGGCTCCATTGTGCTGACGAATCGCTTCCTGGGCTTCATCATCGGTCGTCATTTCGACGAAACCGAACCCCTTGCTGCGACCGGTATCCCGGTCCATGATGATATTGGCGGACTCGACATTCCCGCTCGAGGAGAAGAGATTCCGCAGACCCTGTTCGGTCGTGTTGTAAGAGAGACCGCCAACGAACAACTTCTTACCCATGTACTTCACCCTACCTTGTTCCGCCGACCGTGAAAGGGCGAATCCCTCCCGCCGGTCCCGACGGAGATTACTGAGGACCCCCCTATACCACAGACCGGGAACCTTGCATAGTTTTTTTTTGCCTCAGGTGTAGGAGTTCAGTCTTGGGGGAGCGAGGGGTCCTGTCGCCTCACACCCCCACCATGCTCATCCTTGCGCGTGGCGGGGGTCCCCCGTCGGCGCCACCCCTACGAGGTTACAGAAACTATCAGCAATCCCCCCTGAATGGTTGCCCTCAGGTCGCAGTGCAGGTACTTCGTACTTTGGAAGTTCGGGGTTCATGGCGAAGTAATTGACAACATGCGGGAGGCAGGCTAGGCAAAGGCATTCTCTGTTCCATCTCTGCACCAGGGGGTAACATGACCACGCTCGCAGGAACCAAGACTCTGACCAATTTGATGGCGGCTTTTGCCGGTGAGAGCCAGGCCCGCAACCGTTATACCTATTATTCCAAGATCGCCCGCAACGAGGGCTATATCCTGGTGGCCAAGATCTTCGAGGAAACCGCGGACCAGGAGAAAGAGCATGCCAAGGCCTTGTTCAAGTACCTGAAGGATAGCGGGGCTGAGGTGACCATTACCGGGACTTTCCCCACAGTCATGGCCGGTTCGGTCGAGAACCTCGCCGCAGCCGCCGAGGGCGAGCACCACGAGTGGGCTGAGATGTATCCCGCCTTCGCCGTAACTGCAGAACAGGAAGGGTTCAAGGACATCGCCGTGGTCCTGCGCAACATCGCCAAGGCCGAAGCCCATCACCAGGAACGCTACGACCTGTTGCGCCGCAGGTTGCAGAGCGAGACCATGTTCCGGTCTGACGGCGGTCCCGTGAAATGGGTCTGCCAGAACTGCGGAATGGTCCACGAGGGGCCTCAGGCCCCGGAGAAGTGTCCGGCGTGCGCCCACCCGAAGGCGCATTTCCGTCGCGCGGACCTCAATTTCTGAGTTGAGGTCTCCATGACGATCGAAGAACAGGGTACCTCTGACCTCGACGAACCGACCCTCGAGAGCGAGGAACCCGGTGAGGACGAAGAGGAACTCACAGCTGACGATATCCCGCGCAGTCTCCCCCTCCTGCCCATCCGTAACACGGTGCTCTTCCCGATGATGGCCTTGCCGCTGACCATCAAGCGCAAGGAAACGATCAAACTCATCGACGACGTCTCCGAGGCCCAGGGCCTCTTCGCCATCACCATGGCCAAACAGGAGGGGACTCGGTTGCACAATGAGGAAGACCTGCACCGCATCGGCACGGTCGTGAAGATCTTCAAGATGTTGCGTTTGCCGGACAACCACCTCCAGGTCATCGTGCACGGTCTTTCTAGGATGCGCATCGAGGCCATCACGTCGAGGGATCCGTATCTCCTCGCCGACATCAGTCCCTTGCCGGAACCGGCTCTGGCTGCGGGCAAGGACCTCGAGATCGAGGCGCGGGTGCATGCTTTACGTTCCAATTTCGGCAAGTACGTCGAGTTGGTCAAGAACGTGCCTCAGGAGTTCGTGCTCATGGTCATGAACGTGCGCGATCCGCGGCGTCTGGCCGACATCATGTCCACCGCCTTCGATGCCGAGGCCTGGGAACGGCAACAAATTCTCGAGACTCTCGATCCGCGGTTGCGGCTCGACGTGGTCAATGACCTCTTGGCCAAACAACTCCAGGTCGCAAGGATCGGCAAGGAGATCCAGGACAAGGTCAAAGGCAACATGGATGAGGCACAGCGCAAGTACTTCCTGCGCGAGAAGTTGAAGTCGATCCAGAAGGAGTTGGGAGAGGGAGAGGACGGTTCTGCAGAGGTCGAGGAACTGCGCCTCAAGATGGACAAGGCAGGCTTGCCCGAAGAGGCCCGCAAGGCGGCGGAGCGCGAGCTCGACCGGTTGGCCAGGATGTCGACCAACTCGGCCGAGTACACGGTCTCGAAGACCTATCTCGATTGGTTGCTCGAGTTGCCCTGGTCCGTGGCTTCGACCGACGACCTCTCGCTCCGGCGGGTCAAGAAAGTCCTCGACGAAGATCACTTCGGCCTGGAGAAGGTCAAGGAGCGGATCCTCGAGTTCCTGGCCGTGCGCAAGCTGAAACCCGACCTCAAGAGCCCGATCTTGTGTTTCGTCGGTCCCCCGGGAGTTGGCAAGACCTCGCTCGGGCAATCCATCGCCAGGGCCATGGACCGCAAGTTCATCCGCATGTCCCTCGGCGGCGTGCGCGACGAAGCCGAGATCCGCGGCCACCGGCGGACCTACATCGGATCGCTGCCGGGGAGGATCCTGCAGAGTATCCGCCGGGCCGGGACCAACAACCCCGTGCTCATGCTCGACGAGGTCGACAAGTTGGGCGCCGATTTTCGCGGCGATCCCTCGTCCGCGCTGCTCGAGGTCCTCGATCCGGAACAGAACCACCATTTCCAGGATCATTATCTCGACGTCGGTTTCGATCTCTCCCGGGTCCTCTTCATCGTCACCGCCAATGTCCTCCATACGATACCTGAACCCTTGCGCGATCGGATGGAGGTCCTCGATTTGCCCGGTTACGCCGAGAACGAGAAGCTCGAGATAGCAAGACGCTATCTCCTGCCCAAGCAGATCGCCGGACATGGACTGCCCGAGCGGCAGATCCGCTTCCAACGAAAGGCCCTCAGTGCCCTGATCCTCGACTACACCATGGAAGCCGGGGTGCGGAACATGGAGCGCGAGCTGGCCAGGATATGTCGCAAGGTCGCAAGGGATTATACTGTCGGCCGACAAAGGCCCGTCACTGTGACCCCTACCTCCCTGGTCAGGTTCCTCGGGAAGCCGAAGCGTCGTTTCGATATGGCCGAGCGACTGCGCATCCCCGGCGTGGCCATCGGTTTGGCCTGGAACGCTGCCGGGGGAGACATCCTGTTCATCGAGGCCAATCGTATGCCCGGAAAGAAGGGTTTGACCCTGACCGGCAAGCTGGGCGAGGTGATGCGGGAATCGGCCCAGGCTGCGCTGACCTATGTGCGTGCCAATGCCCAGGCTCTCGAGGTGGACGACGATTTCTTCGAGCGGTTCGATCTGCACATCCATATACCTTCGGGAGCCATTCCCAAGGACGGTCCCTCGGCCGGGGTAACCCTCTTCACCGCGCTGGTGTCCCTGTTGTCCGATCGGCTGGTTCGCTCAGACCTCGCCATGACCGGAGAGATTTCCCTGCGGGGGCAAGTCTTGCCGGTGGGCGGGATCAAAGAAAAGGTCATGGCCGCGCATCGCGCCGGGATCAAGAGCGTAATCCTGCCCGAGCGCAATCGAGAGGATTTGGAGGATGTGCCCGACGAAGTGGCCGCGGCGCTGACCTTCCATTTTGTCTCGACCCTCGCCGAGGTGGAATCCCTGGCCTTCGAAGCGCGCACTCCGGTCGGAAGTGAGACGGGGGACCTCGGCTCACCCCCTTGACTTGGTTCGCTGAGTTGGGACAATGAACCCCTCCGGAGAGCAAGAGGCAGGCATGGATCAGGAAGAACTGCTGCGCGGCGTGCGCATCCTCGTCGAAGGCCGCGTCCAAGGGGTAGGCTTCAGGTATTGGGTCAAACACCAGGCTCTGCGCCACAATCTCACCGGTTGGGTGCGCAATCGAGTTGACGGTGATGTCGAGTTGTACGCCCAGGGTACGCCAAGCGCTTTGCAGACTTTGATCGATCGCTGTTACGAAGGTCCTCCGACCGCTCGAGTCCTCAGTGTCAATACCGAATGGCGGGACCAACTCGAAGAGTTCTCTGAATTCAGTATAAGGATCTGAGTCAGCTCACAGGGTGAGGACGAGACCGAGCTGCCCGGCCAGGGCGTTCAGGTTTTGTGCGTCGATCCTTCCGTAGAGCCAGGAGAGGCCGAAGTTCGCGGCGAGGAACGAAGCGATGGGACGCTGGTACCCCAGCGTGAGGCCCAGTCCCAAGCCGACCCGCTCGTCGAGTTCGGCATAGCCGTTCTTTGTCGGCAGGTAACAGAAACCGAGTGCGAATTCAGTATAGGCGGACTTCTGCGGACTGTAACCCCACCCGAGCAGTTCGAACCCGATCAGTTCTTGTTCGTCCTGACGCTTCGTGGCCAGGAAGGAGCTGTGTAGGGTCGCCTGGCCGTGGCGGCCGCGATGGAGGCCGAGAGCGAGATCTCCATACCCGGCGAGATCGGGCGAGGTCTTCGTGACGAAGCTGGCCGCGGGGCCGGACCGCAGACCGAGAGAAAAGTTCGAGCCCGGTCGTTCGCTGGACTCGTCGTCCTCCTCCTCTTCTTCTATGAGGATGTTCAATTGGTTGCGACGACGTGTGGGTGGGCGATCGGTGACGGTGCAGGAGGGGCAGCTCAGTTCGAGATCCCCGCTGACCGTTTTGACCTCGATCCGCGAAGTCCCTTCGCCCAAACGCAAAACCTTGCCATCCTCCGGGTCTGCCAGATCCTCTCCGTTGAGCAGGAAGCTGCCACTGACCGTCGAGAACAACACTTTCGACGAGGACGTGGAGGGAAGGTGGAGCTTGATGTCGCCGCTGATGGTCTTGTAGGTGAGGGTCGGGGAGAGGTCAGTTGCGAGGTGACGCACCGAGATATCGCCGCTGACCGAACGTCCGGAAGCACTCATGGTGCCTTCGAGGGAGACATCGCCGCTGACGGTGCGGAACTCGATGGTCCCGGTGAGGTTGGAACCCTCGAGGTCCGCGCTCACGGTGCGCAGCTCGACCCGTTGGAGGTTCGGCAGGCGCAGGGTGAAGGAGATGGAGGGGCTTGTGTTCTTGTCGAAAAGCGAAGCCCAGAGGCCGTCTTCTTCTTCCAACACTTTGATGGTGATGAGTTTTGCGGTTTCATCGACCTCGACGGACACGGGATTGATTCCCGGGTCCAGGGTTTCGCTGGTCCTGGCCTCGATACCGAGGACCGGGTCAGTGCTGCCGAGGAGGGTGATCTTGCCCTTGACCGTGGTGAGGACGAGCCGGTACTCGCTGTCCACGGGGATGGTCCGTTCCAAGATGACCCCTGCCAGGGTGGGCAGAGGGAGGATGAACGCGAGGATACTGCTCAGCAGGAGAAAAGTTCTCATCGAGGATGCACTCCAAGTAAGGTGGTAGGCCAAAGTTGGCATTATGCCAGGTCCTTGTACTTCCGCTCCAGTTCGTACTCGCTCGAGGTCACCAAGTCCTCCATGCGCCGCAGCCGGTCGTCCATGGAACGGAAATGATGTCTGACCCGGTGCAGGGTATCTTTGGGCGAAAAGCTGACCGAACGCCAGAAATCTTCTTCTTCGGCGTTGTTGTAGAGGTGCTCCGGCCGGGGTTTCAATCCCCAGGCCAAGAGCAAATATCCGATAAGGAAGAGGGGGAACGACACGAGTAGGCCGATGAAGAACACCAGTCTCACGAGAGCGGTGCGCAGGCCGAGATATTCGGCTAGACCGGCGCAGACGCCGAACAGAAAGCCTTTCGCGGCATCCCGGTAGAGTCGATGGGGGTTTGCAGTGGTCATCGCCGTTTTCTCCAGCTAGGGTTGTCGGCATCGAGAATGGTTTCCAACGTGACGATCCGGTTCTCCATCTTGCGCGCGAGCTGCCACAGCTCGCCGAGCATTGCCTCGTCCTCGCGGGAGAGCATGCGCGTCGAGCGGACCTTGCCAAGATAGTTGAAGACTATCCAGATCGGCAGGACGACGACCAGGAGGACGAGGCTGAGAACGAAGGTGAAGGTGTTCATGGGGCCTGCTCACGCTCCTTTGGGCTTGTCCTGGTTCATCTTGTTCTTGAGCTCGGCCAGTTCTGCGTCGATACGGGTTTCCTGTTCCAGTTTCGAGAATTCGTCCTCGAGACCGTTCTTGCCCGAACCGGAGAAGGCCTCGACCTCGCCCTCGATGCGTTCGAGGTTCTGTTCGAACTGCTCGAACTTGGCGAAGGCCGAGTTCGAACTCACCCGGCTCATGCGCTCTTGGATCTGGCGTTGCGAGAGGGCGGTCTGCTTGCGCAAGATGATGGCCTTCTGCCGGCTCTTGGCTTCCTTGAGTTTGGTCTCGAGGGTGCCGATATCCTGTTTGAACCGCGCCAAGTTGTCCACGATCTCGTCGCGCTGGGTCTCCAACCGCCGAGCATCGTCTTCCTTCCTGGTCTTCTGCGAGAGCGCCGCCTTGGCAAGATCATCGCGCTGCTTGCTTACCGCCAGCTCGGCCTTCTCTTGCCACGAAAGCTGTTCCTCGCGGAGTCGCCCGAGGTGCCGTTCCATGGTTTTCTGCTCGGCAATGACCTTGGCGGCCTGGGATTTGACCTCGACCAGGGTGTCTTCCATTTCCTGGATCATCAGGCGCACGATCTTCTCGGGGTCCTCGGCCTTCTCGATCATGTGCAGGATATTGGCGTTGATGATGTCGTTCAAACGGGAAAAGATGCTCATGTCGTCCTCCGTGTTGGGTTCAGGTTGGGACGCCGGCAAAGCATCTCCCGTGCCAGGTTGCCACTGTTTGTAGCGCTTTGATTGCACAAAGAGAAGTAAAAAATTGCGGGTGTGGCTCTGGACTGCTTTCGTTAAGAATGATAATCATTATTTGAATTCATTAAAAAGTAGTAAAAATGACTACCCATGTCCCCATTCTCGGCGAATCCGAGGTCCTGCAGAGGATGCTCGAACAGGTCAGCAAACTCGCCAAGCTCAATCGGCCGGTCCTCATCATCGGGGAGCGGGGCACGGGGAAAGAGTTGGTCGCCGCCAGGTTACATTATCTGTCTCCCCGGTGGGACCAGAGCCTGGTCAAGCTCAACTGCGCAGCCCTGCCCGAGGAATTGCTCGACAGCGAGTTGTTCGGTCATGAGGCCGGAGCCTTTACGGGCGCTGTGCGGCGGCGCGCAGGCAGGTTCGAACGGGCAGATCACGGCACTCTCTTCCTCGATGAATTGGCGGCGACCTCTCAGCGATTGCAGGAAAAAATCCTGCGCGTGATCGAGTACGGGGAGCTGGAACGGGTCGGTGCCGAGCAGACGCTGACGGTAGACGTGCGCGTGATTGCCGCGACCAACGTGGATTTGCCGGTTCTCGCGGCGGCCGGACGTTTCCGCCACGACCTCCTCGACCGGCTGGCCTTCGACGTGGTCACCCTGCCGCCGCTCAGGGCCCGCGGCCGCGATGTTGTGCTCCTCGCCGAGCATTTCGCCATGCGCATGGTCCGAGAACTGGGCGGAGAGTGTTTCGAGGGGTTCAGCGGGGAAGTCCAGGAACAGCTCCTGGCGCACCCATGGCCGGGCAACGTGCGGGAGCTTCGCAATACCGTGGAACGGGCGGTCTACCGCTCCCTCGAGCGCGGAGGCCCGATCGACGAGGTGAAGTTCGATCCGTTCGCGTCCCCCTTCAGGCTCGGCCCTGGCCCTCGAGGGCTTCCCGGCGCTTCGCTCGAAGCGGGGCCACCACCGATGGAGACGGAACCCGAGCCGGAAGTTGGAGGCTTGCTCCAACAGGTCGCGACCTTCGAACGCGGTCTCTTGGTAAAGGTTCTCGAACGCTGCCGCCATCACCAAGGCCGCACCGCAAAGGCCCTCGGCTTGAGCTACCATCAGCTCCGCGGTTTGCTGCGCAAGCACGGCCTGATCGGTCCAGCTCGGCAGGCAGAGCGGGGAACATGAATGAACAGAAAGGTGTCAGGGATTCCCCTGAGCTCTTGATGTGTCGATCGTCGGGGCAGGGTCGGACCCCACGCCGTCGGAGAGATGCCGGTACCAGGTGAAGTACAACCCGAGGCTGAGACAGACCACGACCGCAAGTAGGGCGGCGAAATACGACCACTGACTCAGCACCAACATCATCCACATCAGGAAGAGGGCGAGCTGCCAGGGGACGGCCAGGAACAGAGAGAAGAGGTCTCGGCGGTTCTCCCTCGCGACGTTCCGGCGATGCTCGGTGCTGATACAATCGGCGAGTGGTCGCCACCAACCGAAAGGCCGGGTGGTGCGATAGAAGTGTTCGAGGATGGGGCGGGGGGTGGGTGCGGTGAAGAACGTCGCGCCGAGCATACCCACGAGGCTCGCTCCGCTGCAGACGAGGAAGCCGAGGTACTCAGGCAGGTCTGGCGCGAAGAGGCGCACGAGCAGCGCGGTCAGGGTCCCGAACAGGGCTCCGCAGGCATAGCCGGCGCCGTTGAGCCGCCACCAGTACCAGCGGACGAGGTCGGGGAGCAAGAGCCCGGAGCCGAGGCTCATGGTGATCCACCCCCAGATGTCGTTGATGCTGCGCACGGTGAGGCTGACCAGGATCCCGAGCAGGACGACCACCAGCGAGGCCCAGCGGCCGTGGCGTAGTAGGGTCCGTTCGGTCGCTTGCGGATTGATATACGCCTGGTAGAGGTCTTTGACCCAGTAGGCGGCTCCGGCATTGATCGTGGAATCGAAGGTGGACATGGCCGCGGCCATCAGGGCGGCGACCAGCAAGCCCTTGAGTCCGACCGGGACGAGGGCCGAGATGACAACCGGAAGGGCGAGCTCGGGGTCTTGCACCGCGCCGCTGCTCTGGTGGTGGAGCAGGGCCAGCATGGCGACGGCGACGATGAAGGGCCAGCGGAAGGACAGGAGGAAGGTCCACCACAGCGAGAGCAGGCCTGCGTCGCGATCACTGCGCGCGGCGAGATAGCGTTGGAGCATATAGCCCGACGTTCCGCTCATCCCGACGATGCAGATGCGGAAGAAGTAGAACAGGACGGCGATCCCGAAGAGATTGTAGATGGAATACGTCGACTGAGCTGGGAAGTCGAACTCCCAGTTCGGCCAGGGGGTGCTCCAGAGAGCCCTCGTGGTCTCGAAAGCGTGATAGGTGCCGTCGCGCAGGGGGACGGAGGAGAAAAAGGTTTCGGGCAACCCGCCGCTCTGCATGGCCATCACCGTGACCGCGATCAGGGCGACGAAGATGATCGCTGCCTGGGCCAGGTCGGTCACGATGACGCCATACAGCCCGCTGGCCACGGTGTAGATCATGGCAATGATGATCATGAGCAGCGCACCCCAGAAGTGGGCGGGTAACCCCCACCACCCGGACAAGGTCAGGACCTCGGCCACGAACTTGCCCGAGCCGATGCAGAAATAGCTGATCATGGCGATGGTGTTGAGCAGCATGACCACGGCGTTGATGGAGCGGGCAGCATCCCCTTGGACACCGGGCCCAAAACGGTAGCTCATCCACTCGGCTTGGGTCATGACCCTGGAGCGACGATTCCACTTGCCCATGAAGACCATCAGGAAGGCGAGCACCAGTACCACGCCCCCGCGGATCTCGATGAAGAACCCCTGGACGCCCAAAGCGAAGATCAGAGCGGTGTTGATCATGGTCCCGGTGATATCGAGGTTCGAGGCCATGCCCGAGATGCCGAGCATCCACCAGGGCATGTCGCGGTTGCCGAGGAAGAAGCCGTCGATGCCGCTCGAGGCTTTCCTCGTCACGATTAGGCCGATCACGACCATGGCCACGAGGTAGAGGCCGACGATGGCGTAGTCCAAGGTATGCATGGGCGGACCGGCGCGTTGACCACGAGGCCCCATTGTTCCCGGGGGGTGACAGGATGTCAATGGATCCTAGAGCGGATATTCTTAGGAGATACCGAGAGCTAGGCGCCCTTCCCTGGCTGCGACCACGCTCCCCCTCCCTTGGTCCCTCTCGCCACATGTGCTTTCTGCGAATGACCTCAAGATTGGCATAACTGCAGAACGACGATTGAAACAATGAGGGCGCCAATAGATCATGCTGGATCATGCAATATATTGTAAAATTTGGATTTATTTGTCTCGGCGTTTGTAAGCCTCCCTCCGGTGGCCCACCTTCACCACAGTGACGAGGTGTTGGGGCTCCTCGATTTCGTAGAGGATGCGATAGTCGCCCTGGCGGAGGCAGTAGCGCTCTTGTCCCGAGAGTTTCTCGCAACCGACGGGCTGGGGGTCTTCGCTCAACGAGCCGATCAGAAGAGCCAGAAGCGTTTTGCCTTCTTCGGCGGCGGAGCATCGCTCACGCAACCTCCCTGTTCGATCGAGGCGCGCGTTTTCTTCAGTCCCGCTCTGAGCGGGATCATGTCCTCGATTTCCGGTTGTTCGTGACCGATCCAGAAGCGGGCAAAGTATTCGTCCACGGCGGCAAGGTTCAACGTGGCCATGGCCGGGGAAAAGACGAAGGCGTTGAGCGCTCGTGCATTGCGGCTGTCTGTTGCCCATTCCGGGTACATCGAAGCGGTCAAGATATAATACAACTCGTGCAGGACCAGAGCGGCCTGGTTGGCATCGTCCATCCGTTCCCACCCCAGAGAGCTGATCCTGACGAAACGCTCGTCGCGCACGGCGATCTGGACGAGGTGCATGGCCGCGACCGGAGAATACTCGTCCTTGATGTCGACCAAGGGAACCCCCTCGAGCAGGATCCATTGCCATGCGGTCAGCATCGGGAGGAAGCGGACGTAGAAACCGCAACCGAGGAGCTGGCTGATTTTCCTCGCAAGTATGGCTTTCGTACCGAACCGGGCAAAAGGCAGCGCAGCTTCCACGGCCATCTGCACCGCCGGATCGGCGCTGCTGTCCTCCGAGAGATAGGGGTGGTGCTGCAACCCGAATTCGACCAGATCGAGAGAATAGACCTTGCCCTCGAGCTCGACCCCATCCCCGCCATTTCCGACAATGCTCTGGGCCTCGGCGGCAAAACCAACCAGCATGGAAACCCCGCAAAGGGCGAGGGCAACCCGATAGTTCCTGAGTTTCATCCTACCTCCATAAGCCTTACCTGCCCCGAGCTTTCCAGACCGGGAGCAACCTGACGGTTCAGCAAGAATGAAACCATTGCATCTGCTTGATGTTGTTTGCATTGTTACGCACTCTTGGGTTGTTCCTTCGGGCTTTGCGACGCGGGGGTCGCAGTTTTCGCTTCTCCGACATTCCCGGAATACCGGTTCGAGGTGAGCGGGAAGAGTTGGAGATTGATTTGCAAAACCTCCTCGCACGCTTCGTCCTTGAGTACGTCGGTGAGTTCGACCAGGAACTGCTGGATGAGCTTCTTAGCCGCGGGAAGTTTTGCTGGGTTCGCCGGCAAGGTGATGCCGACGATTTCCCTCACCTCCAAGGGCTGTTGGAGCAAAGCCTGTTTGGCCTTGTCGAGCATCTGAGCGTGGAAGGTCTTGATCGCGTCGCTCGGCAACGCGGTGCCGATACCGATGATGCCTTCCTTGTTCCTCTGTAGTCTGCCCTTGCCGTCTCGTACCAATAATTGCAACCGTATCAGACGTTCCAGCGCCCTCGTGATGTCCCGCGGTGGGACCTCATTGCCGAGCCGCTCTGTGATCCAGGATGCATCTTCGCGGAAATCGGGCAACTGTACCAATTCGAGAATCGCGAGGTGGTACCAGTCCGCGATGACCGCGAAGGTATCCAACTCGATGGTGGAAAAGGTAGCGTCGGGACGCAGCGAAGCCAGGACTCCGGCAAGCGCCTCCTTCTCTTCCCTGCTACCTGCGTTGTCGTAGAGTACGAGCAGATCGAAGTAACGCTTCTCCGCATCGCTTAGTTGCAGATTGGACTTCAGGCGAGCCGACAACTCGTGGCGGATTTTCCGTTTGCCCCGTAAGATCTCGGAAAGAAGAGAGGGATTGGCATATCCGAGTTGGCGGGACCAAGCCCTCAGGGAAAAACCCGCGTTGCGTTGTTGTTTTGCTTCGAGGACATCGGAAAGGAATTGCCGCGGGTCTTGGTATTCGTAGACGTTGGGTTGGGACATGGACCTTCCTTCTTGCAGACCACCAAGGCACTTGGGAATGGTGGGGCAGGGAACCTCCTCAGCTCTTGCGGGCCTTGAGTGTCGTGGTGATGTTCTTGCGCAACTTGCCGAGCTGGAACTTCACCCCGAGCAGATCCTCCAACTCCGAGTCCCTATGGGCCTTCCCGTAGTAGAACCGTGCGAGGAATTCTTCAGCGGCCGGCAGATCGAAGGTCGCCAAGGCTGGCGAGAAGATGAAGGCGTTCAGGGCCCGAACATTGGTGCTGTCGTCTTCCCATTCCCTGAGCATCGAAGAGGTGAGCAGGAAGAAGAACTCATGGAACAGCGCCGCGGCTTGTTGCACTGCATGCATCCGTGCGAACACCGGGATACTGAGCCGAAGCTCGTTCTCGTCGTTGCGAGACATTGCTTCCACACCGCGCGAGGCCTCTATTCTGCGAAGACCCTGCTCGGAGAGGGCGAGTTCTTCCTCGATCTGCAGGATCGGCAGGTGCTCGAGCATGCGCCGGAATTTGATGTAGATGCCCAAGCCCTCGAGTTGGGTGATCTTGCGCGCTACGATGCTCCGGGCCTCGGGCCGGAACCCTGACAATTGCCGCTCGACCAGGGCCGTTACCGCGGGATCGGCCTGGATTTCTTCGGACAGGTACGGCGCTGCGAGGAGACCGAATTCCACGAGGTCCAGGTTGTAGACCCATCCCTCGCGCTCCAGTGCATCCCCTGTCAGTTCCGCCGCCACCGCGGTACCCAAGATCATCGTCATTGCCATCGTCATCATGAGCTTCTTCATGGTTCGTTCTCCTTCTGTTGCATAACCAACCAACCTGAAGCCTTTCTAGCATGCCACGGTGCGTTATGCAAGGTATTTGCGTACAATGTGGATTAGTTTTGCGTACATAATTATATTTTAAGGCTATTGACCAATTCTGATGTAAGGATACCGAGACGCCATATCTCGGGGGCTAGGCTTTTTGGGGGAATGCAGCCAACGCAGGGGTAAGAAGAGAAGGGCAACCGAATACAGTTGGGAATTTTTACAGGAGCCGGTCACTGAACCGATCGCAGCTCAGCGATGGATTGTGCCTATACGTTGATCTTGGAAAAAACCATCTCGATACAGCGCAAGGATGGTGCCATGGTTGGCTTCGAACTCTGGGCGTAGGATATGCTTGGTGCGTCCCTGCTGGAATTCGACTTGCTTGAAAAATGCTAGCCCGGTTTCTCCAGCGAGTAGTTTGAACTTCATCTGCGTGATGTTCCCTAACCTTGCAGACAGTTCGGGGTCCTTGGCAATCATCCGTTCGAGAACCTCGATCAAAATGGCTTCAAATTGTTTAATCTCAGCCCCTGCTGTCCGGAAATCGCGATAGCGCGTGTTCAATCGATCTTCGAGCTTGGTCATCAACATCAGGCCGCCGATAGTCGCGAACCATGCCCCATACCCGAGGGTACCAAGATCGGTCAGGCCACGCCCCATGGAGACAGTTAACAGGGGGATACCGATGAAAACTGCAAGGCTGGTGACGATTCCCCCCTTGTACTTCAGGAGCATCGTTTCAAAGTCACGTTTGAACTGTAAGTGGCGCCGCACGTCCTCAGGGCCGATGACCCCCTGAAAGGTAGTCAGCGCTTGTTCCAGATCGCGGACCGTCGCCTCATCTGCGAAGTAGGTCGCTGTCGAAAGACAGGTCGCAAACTCATCGGCATCCAGGTTGTGGTCATTGTCCGTAGCCAAGGTCATGCAAACGGGAATCTCGACTTGCTGCACGCAAGAACACTTCTCGATGACCTCGGTCGGTGTTGGAACTGGGGTTAGGTGTTCGAATGCAATGACCGCACAAGCGGTTGCTGCAGGAGACACGAGCCGTTCGCATTGTTTGGGGTCGACACCTTGCGCCTCGAGGGTTTCTTGGCAGGTGCTCGCAAGGGACACGACTGGTGAGAAGAATACCAGGACAATGGCAGCATCAAGCAGTCGCATAGAGAGATACCCCATGGTTGTATTCTGGCCGTGGGCATGTTCATGCAAACCGCAGGCCTTTCAAATGGTTTGTTATTATTGACGTTCGTATGCATGACCTGTTGTGTTCTGCGACTCGACCGCCTCTATTGTTGACCTCAGGTCAGCTCGGATTCCGCGGAGAACGAGCCGGAGGACGTGGCAATTTTCCTTCGTCCTCGACGGGGTTTGCGGTACAGTGCCCGGTCTGCGGCCTGGGGCGGTACCAATAACCTCCTCATAGGACCGGCGCATAGTAGAGGCAGATCGATGAGCGAGCATCGTCGAGAGGAAGAGGGTGAGGTCGTCACCGAGGACGATACCAGGATCGAGGAGCCGCCGATGTACCGGGTGCTCCTGCTCAATGATGATTTCACGCCCATGGATTTCGTGGTCATGATCCTGCGCCGGATCTTTCATTTCCCCGAGGCCGAGGCGGTCCGGATTATGCTCGCGGTGCACCACCAGGGTAGCGGGGACTGCGGCTTGTTTCCTTACGAAGTTGCCAGGACCAAGGTTTTTCACGTTCAAAGTCTAGCCAAAGAGCACGGCCATCCGCTCCAATGCACCTATGAGCGCGCTGACTGAGCGTGCTGGTCAGGCCGACCTCTCGCCGATCATACTACTTCTGGGACGAGCAGAAGGGGCTTCTTGGCCTTCCAGCAACGATGAGGTAAGGTACAGCATCAAGGGTGCGTAGCCGCCTCGGTCGCGCACGGACGACAACCTCTATCGAGTTACCATCATGAACGAGAACAAACGAGAGGATGGGCAGGACAAAGCAGCTCCCGAGACTACTCCCCCTTCGCGCACTCCTGTACCGGTCCAGGCAGCGATTCCCCGTACCCGTCGAGGCCAATCCTACCGCGGGGTTGCCAAACCGAGGGAGAGCACCGAACAGGGCCAGACCAGGGACAAGTTTCCACCCCAGGAACAGCAACGCCCCCTTGCTCCGGCGCCGAGCGTGGCCAGGAACGATTGGCCCGAGGCGATGCCTCTCCTCCTCGGTCTGCAACAAGAACTCAAGGCCATCCGTATTGCCCTGGGGGGTCTCAACGGCACCCTGGAACGCCTCGCGAGCGAGCGGGAGCAGCGGCACAACGAGAAGCGCAAGCGGACCCTGCGTTCGGCCATGTTCGTCGATTTCGACAACATCTTCATCGCGTTCAATGATATCGCACCGCAACTCGGCGACTACTTCGTCAACCAGATCACCTCGTGGGTGGACTGGTTCGAGAGCGGGAAGACCAACCAATCCGAGAACCAGGACGAACCTATGGAAACGCGGGACCTGCACATCCGCAAGTGCTATCTCAATCCCCGCTCCTTCCACAAGTACCGCGATCAGTTCGTCCGCTCCGGGTTCCAGATCGTCGATTGCCCGCCCATCTCCTCGCGGGGTAAGACCAGCACCGACATGCGCATGGTCATCGACATCATGAACTCGATGCAGAGCGCCAAGGGTATCGACGAGTACATCATCATGTCCTCGGACGCTGATTTCATGCCGATCCTGCTCAGTCTGCGAGAAGCCGGACATCTCACCACCGTGGTAGCCATCGGTCCGACCTCCGAGCATTACCGCTCGGCGTGCGACCGGATCATCGATTACGAGGATTTCCGGGAACACGCACTGGGCATGAGCGAGGAGAAGGTCGAGGAGCATCGCGTCGAACCCGAACTCGAGGAGCCGGTGGAGAAGAAGGAGGATATTTTCAGCACCGACGACCTCGGACCGCGCGATTTACACAACTTCCTCCGCGAGTTGAAGGGCCACCTGCGCTTATTGCCGCGGGGCAGCAGCAATGTCGAACTCTTGACCAAAGAGGAATTCCGGGTCCTCTTCGCAGCCCTGGCCTGGACCATACGCCAACATGGCAACATCGGGTTGCTCCGGACCTCGGCGAGGGTGAGCGACCTCTGCTCACACAATGGTTGGGACATCTACCGCAACAAGGTCCAGGCCATCTTGCAGGAGTTCCGGCTCGGACCTGAATTGCTGCGCGATCCCAAGACTCTCTCAACCTCGACCATTGCCAAGATGTTCCTGCTGCGGTTGCGCAGCATGCGGAAACAGCAACAGACCAGTACTCCTCCACCCGTTGTGCCGCAACCCCCTCAGGTCTGAGAATCGGGAACCTCTGAGCAAGGACGTGAGCCAGTTCCAACGATTGGCGTTCTCCTCCCCCTTGACGAATCCCAGGACCTGCTTATGATTGGCTCAGGTCGAAAAAGTACCATGAAGATGAAGGAGGTACGTATGAACCTGACCCTTTGGAACCCGTTTTTCGCCCCGGTGACCGGCAGTCCGTTCCGCGGTTTGCTCCAGAGCATGTTCGAAGACGATCGCTGGAACAATGAAACCTTGGTTCCGGCAGTGGACGTGCGGGAGACCGACACGAGCTATGAGCTCATCGCCGAGCTTCCCGGTTTCTCGAAGGACGACCTCAAGCTCGAGGTCAAGGACGGCGTCCTGATGTTGTCCGCGGAGCGGAACGAGAAGAAGGAAGAGAATGATGGCTATCTTCGGATCGAGCGTCGCAGCGGCATGTTCAGCAGGAGCTGGACCTTGCCCGAGGGCACCAAGGTCGAGGATATCGGCGCCCACTACGAGAATGGTGTGCTGACCCTGACCATACCCAAGGCAGAAGCCGCGAAGCCGCGTCAAATCTCCATCCATTGAGTTCCAACCCGGGGAGCCCCGCGGGTGCGTCCTGTACCTTGTAGGGGTTCCCCTTCCCCCTCCTCGCGCACAAACGGGCAACATTTGGGAAGAGAAATATCTAGCTGCAATGAGTCGCAATAAAAACAAGCTCTAATGTCTTTTTTGCTGCGATCCTCTCTCCGTATTGGTTGGCCCATGGCTTGGTCGGGATTGACAAGCGGTGGGCAAGGCCCGAATAATACGCGGCTCGTTCGTGACTTCCGGAGGATAGTAATGAGCAGTAAGCTCAACGGTACCGTGGTACGCTTCAATGGTCTTATCGGTAATATCAGGGTCGAGGGGGAACCGGACAAAGAACCTCTCTTCTTCCACCGCAATGAGGTCGAGGGAGGTCAGGTCCAGATCGGCGACAAGGTCAGCTTCTCCCTCAGCAGCAATAAGACGGGACCCTGCGCCCGGACCATCTCGGTTACCGAGCAGGGCTCCCACGACGACGACCGCTTCAACCGCATCGAACAACCCCGCGCTCCGAAACCCTGGGCTCCGCGAGATCGTGGATTCGGTCGCCGAGATCCTGGTCCCCGGGATCAAGGCGGTTACAACCGCGGAGATCGTCAGGGTTTCAACCGAGGAGATCGGCAGGGTTATGACCGCGGAGATCGTCAGGGCGCACGGCCCATACGGCCCTTCCATCGTCCCGACGAGCGACCTCGGATGGATGAGGATGCCCCTGCAGAACGGCATACCGGGACCGTCAAGTTCTATGCTCTTCGTCCCGGCAGCGCCGACCAATGGTATGGCTTCCTCGTTCCCGAGGGGGGCGGCCAGGATATCTATTTCGATGCCCGTGGGGTCGGGGAAGAAGTCGTCACGGATGGGGATAGGGTCACCTTCCTGCTCGGCAATAATCGCAAGGGAGGTAATTTCGCGTATGACCTCAAGGTGCTACAGGGTTCTGTCCCCGTACCCGCGACCGGTCAGCCCCGAGACGACAGACTGCACTCCGGGAACGTGCGCCAGAATGCAAGGAACAGCACGGTGCGCTTTCCTCGCCCTGAGCAAGAAATCCAGGACGATACTCCTACTTCTGACGTGGATGATCGGGAACTCGAGTATCCACCCCTCCGGGAAGCGTTACCGGCAGAACCCGCGCTCCAAGGTCCTCGCTTGGTCCTGTCCATCCTCGCGGTGACCGATCTGCCGACCGCGGCTGATTTCTACAGCAAGGCCTTTGGCTGGACCCGGTTGGTCGATGAAGAGACCTATGTCGAATTCGCTTTGCCGGGTGGGCATCGTCTTGGACTATACAGCCGCGAGGGTTTTGCCGTGAACACCGGCCGTAGGCCGCAACGGCCTATTCGCGGCGCGACCACGGCCACGGAACTCTATTTCTATGTGGCTGATCTGGCCGGTACCATAGAACATGTGATCTCTTGTGGGGCCGATCTCCTCGCCGGCGCTGAACCTCGCGCCTGGGGCGAAGAAGTGGCCTATCTCGCCGATCCCGAGGGCAACGTCCTGGCCCTGGCAAAGCCCAAGGCCTGAGCCGAACACGTCAACTCGGGGACGGGTTCCTCACTCCCCTGCTCCGCAGCGTCGTCGACAACCGATGTTTCGTGTCGGCGTCAGGATTTCCGTTCCAGACTCAACCGTCGTCGGCCGCCGAGTACGGCAGAGAAGAGTACCAGGGTGGCGCCGAGGTACTGCACGGGGACCATGCGTTCTCCCAACAGGAGCATAGCGAGGATCAGGGTGAGGAGGGATTCGAGGGGCGCGAGCAGGGCGGTCTGTGCGCTGCCGATGCGGGCGATTGCGGTGAAGAGCAGGATTCTCGCAGCAGCGGTGGAGACAACCGCGCTCCAGACAATGGCGAGGATGACTGCTCGATGCCAGGGAGGATCCCATCCGTCGATGCAGAGGGAGGCGCCTCCAAGGAGGACGGTCATGCAGGAAATGACATAGAATGAAGTCGTGGTGGCCGGCAAATCCGCCAGTTTCCATTGCACGTAGACGACATGCACGGCGAACACCAGACAAGAAGTACCGCACAGCATCAGACCGAGGATCGACCTGGTACCGCCCGGATCGACCAGGAGCCAGACGCCGGCGAGGGACAAGGTGAAGCGGAGGAGATCGGTCCAGCGAAGGCGTTCGTGGAACAGGGTCAACAGGAGCAAGGCGACCATGGGATACAGGGCGTAGATGATAGTCGCGATCGAGACGTCGAGGTAGACGAGCGACTGGTAGTAGGCCAGCATGCTGATCGTGTTCAGGAGGCCGGCGATACTGCAATGGCGCAAACCCGCACGATCGAGGCGGAGGAGCGAGGGTTTGAAGAGGGCAAAACCGAGACCGAGGATCAAGGCGGCGAGCGCCATGCGGCCGGTGAGGAGTTGCAGAGGGGTCGCTCCTTCGACCATGCCCAGCTTGATCACCGGAGGGGTCGTGGCCAGCAGGGCATAGGCGAGGATGGCCAGGGCGAAACCGGGCCGCGCCGAGGAAGGTGGCGCCAGGGGCGCTCGGTAGTGGTTCGGATCGGAATGGAAGCGGTCCAGTCAGCGCTCGCCGACACAGAGGGTCAGGCCCATGCCGTCCAGTTGCGGCCGGTTGCTGCCCTGATACACGGTCGGGTCGGTTTCCTCGTCGACGCTGTAGACGTGGAGGGCTTTGCCGGCTTCCACCGGGTAGGGCAACACCAGGAGCGGCGGAAGGAGGACCAGGGCATCGATCTCCAGGGAGCGTTCGGCAGCCCAGATCACGCTGCTGCGGAAACCGCTCTCCTCGTTGCAGTGTTGCCAACGGAACATCGGCAGAGAACTGATCCCGAAGCGCTCGTCGAGGAGACTTAGGTCGTCGAGGGTCGGTAGCCGGAAACTACCCTCCCAGCCATCGACGGTGAGGGCTTCGCAATAGGCCTGAGCAGCGCCTTGCTGCATCGCCTTCGAAGAGAGTTCGCTGAGGACCAGCTCGGGGAGGTCATCGCTGGCGTAGACCGCAACGTCACCATCGTCGGCGATGCGGTACCAGGTCATGTCGTCCCTGAGTTGTTCACCTTGCCGATCACAGGGAGTCTGAGCCGGGAGCGGCTCGCCAAGGTCTTCTCCGGGACCGCAGGACGGTCCTGTGCAGAGCCCGAGGACCAGGAGCAAGGTCAAGTTGGCGACAAGGACGGCGAGAACGGTTGGGGCTCGCATGAGTGTACTCCTCCTTCTTTGGATGGACGCTGCGAAAGCACGAAGTGTGCCGGAAAAATAGTAGCAAATACAAAAAGATAAAAAGCATCGTTGGGCCGGAACAGGGTGCCCGGAGGTGAGTTGGTGTCGTCTCGACCTCGGGATTGGCGAGAGGATGGCGCCCCTTTCTCTCCATGCGGGTTTGACAGGAGAGAGCCTTCCAGACTACTACCACGACTGGATGCTGTACATCCGCGGTGGAAGGTCCCGCCGGGATCGGGTTACAGGGGGCAAGGAGAAGGAAGGATGAATGAAGAGGACAGGACGAAGGGCGAGGATTTTATCCGAGCGAGGATCCGCGAGGACCTGGCCGCGGGAAAGAACGGGGGCAGGGTGGTGACCCGTTTTCCGCCCGAGCCCAACGGATATTTGCATGTTGGTCATGCCAAATCGATCGTGCTGAATTTCGGATTGGCCGAAGAGTTCGGAGGGGCCTGTTACCTGCGCTTCGATGACACCAACCCTTGCACCGAGAACGTCGAGTACTCGGAATCCATCAAGGAAGCGGTGCGCTGGCTGGGGTTCGACTGGGGTCCGCGTTTGACTCACGCCTCGGATTATTTCGAGCAACTCTACTCCTTCGCGGAACGCCTGATCCAACTCGGCAAGGCGTATATTTGCGAACAGACGCAAGAGCAGATTCGGGAGTACAAAGGTACCTTGACCGAGCCGGGCAGACCCAGCCCCTATCGCGATCGTCCGGCGGACGAGAATCTCGAACTCTTCCGCCGCATGAGGGCGGGGGAATTCGACGAGGGACGTTACGTCCTGAGGGCGAAGATCGACATGGCTTCGCCCAATCTCGTGTTGCGGGATCCGGTCATCTATCGCATCCGGAAGGTCTCCCACCACAGGACCGGCGAGGCTTGGTGCATCTATCCCATGTACGATTTCACGCACTGCCTCAACGATTCCCTCGAGGGTATCACCCACTCGCTGTGCACGCTCGAGTTCGAGAACAACAGGCCGTTGTACGACTGGTTCATCGATCAACTGGGATTGCCGCATCACCCCCAGCAGATCGAATTCTCGCGCTTGAACCTGACCTATATGATCACCTCGAAACGCAAGTTGGCCCAACTCGTCCGCGAGGGGCATGTCAGCGGTTGGGACGACCCCCGTATGCCCACTCTGGTGGGTATGCGCCGGCGCGGTTTTCCTCCTGGAGCCCTGCGCGATCTGTGTGAGAGGGTGGGGTTGACCAGGAAGGAGAGCTGCATAGAACTCGGTCTCCTGGAAAACTGTGTGCGCGAAGCATTGGATCGCACCTCCCAGCGGCGGCTGGCCGTGTTGAGGCCGCTCAAGGTGGTGTTGACCAACTGGCCCGAAGCTCGCGTCGAGCAGCTTGAGGCCCCAAACCATCCTCAGAACCCCGAGGCAGGTAAGCGCTTGCTGTCGTTCGGGAGAGAACTCTACATCGAACGGGACGATTTCGCCGATCCTCCTCCGAAGAAGTTCCACCGCCTCAGCCCGGGAGCCGAGGTGCGCTTGCGCTCTGCGTATATCATCCGCTGCGACGAGGTCCAGAGGGACGAACACGGCGAGGTGGTCGAGTTGCGTTGCCATTGTGACCTCGACAGCCGCAGCGGCTCTCCCGGCGCCGAACGGAAGGTCAAGGGTACCATTCATTGGATTCATGCAGCCACGGCCAGGCCGGCGGTGGTGAGGCTGTACGATCGCCTCTTCACCGTACCCGACCCGACCGCGGACAAGGAAGTCGAGTTCCTAACTCACCTCAATACCGCGTCGCTCGAAGTTCTCAAGAATGCTTTACTCGAAGAGTCCCTCGGGCACGTCGAGCCCGGAACCGTTTTCCAGTTCGAGCGGCTCGGCTATTTCTGCGCCGATAGGATCGACCATCGACCCGAGGCCCCGGTGTTCAATCGGACCATCACCCTGCGCGATACCTGGGCCAAGGTTGCCCAGCAGGGCCTTTGAAAATTTCTTAGTCTTTTCAGCAGCTTTTGGCCTTCCCTGGCCTCGGCTGGACGGTGGGGAAATGGCAAGGGTCGGAATCGAACCGACGACACGCGGATTTTCAGTCCACTGCTCTACCGGCTGAGCTACCTCGCCGCCGCGTGGGAACCTAGTCCAAGCAGCCTGGGCCAGTCAAGCGATTTCTTTGCTTGCTGAGGGGATGGGAACGGGTAGGAAGGGTTTATTCGCCGGCCGGGGTCGGGGGGGCAGCTTCCGGTTGGGTTGGAGGAGCTTCGACAGGTGCGGGAGCTTCTGCGGGCGAAGGATTGACCGGAGCCGAGGCTTCGGGGGCAGGGGCGGGCTTGCTGGCATCGATCTCTATCTCGGCCGCCGGAGCCATTTGGTCTGCGGGTTTCGGGGCGGTGATCGGTGCCGGAGCGGCGTTTTCTTCCTGTAAGAGCGAGGTGGACTGGGGTCTGGTCGCGATGGTGGCCAAGATGATACTGGTGACCATGAACACCACCGCGCTGCCGGTCGTGATCTGCCCGAGCACCTTGACCGCGCCGCGGGCTCCGAAGATGTTCTGTTGGGCTCCGCCGCCGAACGCGGAGCCGAGGTCGCCGCCCTTCCCGGGTTGGAGCAGGACGACGATGATCAAGAAGAGGCAGACGAAAACGTGCAGGGTGATGATGAGTGCGGTCATGGGTTGGTCCTCAATCGAAGGAGGTCACGATCTTAGCGAAGCTCTCGGAGTTGAGGCTCGCTCCACCGACGAGTACGCCATCGAGGTCGGGCAGGTCTACGTACCCGGGGATGTTCTCGGCGTTGACGCTGCCGCCGTAGAGGATGCGCAAACCGTTGGCAAAGACGCTGCCGAACATGTCCCCGAGGTGTTTGCGGATGGTCGCATGGGCTTCTTGGGCAAGTTCGGGGGTGGCATTCTTGCCGGTACCGATGGCCCACACAGGTTCGTAGGCGACGATCAGGGGAGCGAGATTCTGAACCCGAAGACCTTTGAGACCTTCGGTGAGCTGAATGGTCAGGACCTCTTCGGTGCGTCCGGCGTCGCGTTCTTCCTGCCGTTCTCCGATGCACATGATCGGGGCGAGCCCTTCATCGAGCGCGAGGCGCAGTTTCTTGTTGACCGTGTCATTGGTCTCGGCGAAATACAGTCGGCGTTCGGAATGCCCGAGAATGACATAGGAACACCCTGCATCGAGGAGCATGGATGCAGAGATCTCACCGGTGTAGGCACCCTGTGCGGCCTGATGGACATTCTGCGCCGCGAGCTTGAGGTGCGAGTTCTGCAAGGCGATGGATACCGAGTTGAGGGCGGTGAAGGGAGGGGCGACCACGGTGACGGTGTCGCGTTTCCCCGAGAGTAACCCTTTGAGTTCTGTAACAAGACGGATCGACTCTGCGATCGTCTTGTGCATTTTCCAGTTGCCGACGACGACGGATTCCCGCATCCAGCAGTTCTCCTCATGTGAGCGAACCACTTGCCTTCTACCAGACTTGTATCGATTGTCAAAACGAAAATGCGTGGAAGGACGAGGGACTTCAGTTCTCGAGAGCTTGGATACCCGGCAGGGTGCCACCTTCGATCAGCTCGAGCGAGGCGCCGCCGCCCGTGGAAACATGGGTGATCTTGGCGGCGAAGCCGGACTTCTTGAGGGCCGAGGCTGAATCGCCCCCGCCGGCGATGGTGCAGGCTTTGAGACCTGCAAGGGTCTCGGCGATGCCGAAGGTCCCAGCCTTGAACTCGGGCTCTTCGAACTTGCCCATGGGCCCGTTCCAGAACACGGTGCCGGCTGTACCGAGCAGCCCGCGGAAGAATTCGAGGGTGCGCGGACCGATGTCGAGGGCTGCGGTCCCGGCCGGGATGCTCTGGCCAGGCGTCGTTTCGATTTCCCCGCCCGCGGTGGAGCGCACGATGTGGTCGATGGGCAAGTGCACCGGGATGCCGAGCTCCTTGGCCTTGGCCAGCAATTGTGCCGCCACGTCGAGGCGATCCTCCTCGACCAAGCTGTCCCCGGTTGGGACGCCCTGGCTGCGGAGCAGGGTGAAGGCCATCGCGCCGCCGATGATCAATCCGTCGACCTTGGAGAGGAGCCGTTCGAGCATTAGGATCTTGTCCGAGACCTTCGCTCCGCCGATGACGGCGAAGAACGGGCGTTCGGGTTTTTCCAGGGCGTGGAGGAGATAGGTGATTTCCTTCTTGAAGGTCGCGCCGTAGCCTTTCACAGGGACCAGTCCGGGAACACCCACGACCGAGGCATGGGCCCGGTGCGAGGCCGAGAAGGCCTCATTGATATAGACGTCGATGTTGGCGGCGAGCTGGCGGGAGAAGTCGGGATCGTTGCCCTCTTCCCCTGCGTGGAAGCGGAGGTTCTCGAGCAGGAGCACGCTGCCCGAACGCAATTCCAACTTCTTGCGCTCGACCTGTTCCCCGATGCAGTCGCCGGCGAAGAGGACCGGACGTTCAAGGAGTTCGGAGAGACGAGACACGACCTGGCTGAGGGAGAATTCCTTGACGATCTTCTTCTTGGGGCGGCCGAGGTGGGAAGCCAGCACGACCTTCCCTCCTGCGGCAAGAATCGGTTGTATGGTGGGAAGAGAGGCCCGCAGACGTTTGTCATCGGTGACCTTACCGGCGGCGTCGAGAGGAACGTTGTAGTCGACCCGCACGAAGACGGTCTTGTTGCGATACTCCAGTTCTTCGAAGGATTTCATGCTCATGGGGGTACTCACTTCCAGTTGCGGTTCATCAGCTTCATCAGGTCGATCACGCGGCAGGAGAACCCTGTCTCGTTGTCGTACCAGGCCAGGGATTTGACCAGATGTCCGTCGACCACGTAGGTGCTCAGCGCGTCATAGATAGAGGAATGGGGGTCGCCGTTGAAATCGGTCGACACCAGAGGCTCGTCGCAGTAACGCAGGATCCCCTTGAGCTTACCCTCGGCCGCTTCTTTGACCGCAGCTTTGACCAGGTCGACCGTGGCTTCTTTCTCGACGACCGCGACCAAGTCGACCAGGGAGACGTTCGGCGTGGGAACGCGAATGGCGAGCCCGTCGATCTTGCCCTTGAGGTGAGGCAGGACCAGGGCGACCGCCTTGGCCGCTCCGGTGGTCGTTGGAATCATCGACAACGCGGCGGCGCGGGCTCTGCGCAGGTCTTTGTGCGGCAGGTCGAGGATGCGCTGGTCATTGGTGTAGCTGTGGATCGTGGTCATGGTCGCCCTCTGGATACCGAAGGCATCGTCGAGGACCTTGGTGATCGGAGCCAGGCAGTTGGTGGTGCAGGAAGCGTTGGAGACGAGGTTGTGCTTGGTGTGGTCGTAGAGATTGTCGTTGACCCCGATCACGCAGGTGAAATCCTCGCCCTTGGCCGGGGCTGTGATGATGACCTTCTTCGCGCCCGCCTGGAGATGCTTGCTCGCGCCTTCGCGGGAGGTGAATTTGCCCGTGCTCTCGATGACCACGTCCACCCCGAGTTGCCCCCAGGGCAGCTTGGTCGGGTCGGTTTCGGCGAAGATCTTGATCGTTTTCCCGTTGACCGTGATGGAGTCGGCGCTATGGGTCACGGTGGCCTTGAAGCTGCCGTGGACCGAGTCGTAGCGCAGCAGGTGGGCCAGAACCCCGGCGTCGGTGATGTCGTTGATGGCGGCTATCTGGAAGTCCTTGCTGTCGTGGATGAGTTTGAGGATCTGTCGACCGATACGGCCGAACCCGTTGATGGCTATGGTGCGCATGGAATACCTCTCACCTGATGGATATGGGCCGTTGCCGCGGCCTCGGTGGCTCTAAAGTGGCAGATTAGGTCCGGAAGTCAACTGAAATCCGGGTTTGGGGAGGGTGGGGGGTCAGCGTCGGCGCGGCGGAAGGGCGTCGAGAGGAGTGAGGATGGAGAGGAGGCGGTCGAGGTAGAGTTTCTTCTCCACGGGCAGGGAGCGTGGGGCCAGGAAATACGCGGCCACGCACTCGGCGAAGTCTTCGTGGGGCGAGGTGCTCCCATAACCGGTGACGTAAGGGTCGCGATTGTACCCCATCGGCACCTGCACCAGGTTGCCCGCCGGCATGCGCCAGATACCGACCAAGGGGGAGGTCGGCCGGGAGACCCAGGTGATGTCCCGGTCGTCCTTGTTGCGCTCGGGTCGCCAGGTCCAACCCGAGACCTGTTGCCAGAGTTGTCCGTGCGAGAAGCCGTGGACCGAATAGAACGGTGCGACCCGTTGGTCCACCAACCCGATCTTGCGTAGGCGCGTACCTGCCTCGAAATCGAGGACGTGCGCCAACTCGTGGATGATGATCCAGGGCAGGGAATTGTGCACTTCGTCGGTCGGTTCAAAGGTCTTGTCGGCGAAGAAGATGGCCTGCAGCGGAGCGAAGAAGGTCACGGCCAGGGCTTCGCCGTGGAAGGGGCTACGGCCTTCGAAGGAGTCGATCCTGACCATGAGGAAGATATCGCGGTGGTGGAAGGCGGCGGGCAAGGCCGCCACGGTGCTTTCGAAGTCGAGCATTTCCTCCAAAGTCCACGGTTTCATGCCGACTTCCTGCACGTCGTGGTCGTCGAGAGGACCGACCATGGCATACCCCGTGGTCTGGAAAACCGACCAGAACAGGGCCGAAAGTTTGGGGTCGCTCCGGTGGTAGAGGAGCATGCTGCGAAGGATGTCTTCGGCCAGGTACCCGTTCTCGGGCATGCGCTTGATCCGGGAACGCAGGTAGGACAGGTGTTGTTGCCCGCGGCCGAGGCTCTTGCAGAACAGGGTTTGTTTCAGCGCCTCGAGGTCTTCGGGGCCGAGGTGCTTCTTCAGATAGGCGACATCGAGTTGTTCGCCGAGGAGGATCCAGAGATCCTGTTCGTCGAGGAAGGAGTTTGCATACGCAGGACGTTTGCCGGCTTTGTGGTTCTGGAGGGCCCGGGTAAGGGGGCCCTCGGCGGACACCGGGAGGGAGAGGAACCCCATCGCGAGAAGCACGAGGGCCATCGAGAGCGACCGGAGCGTCGCAGGGAGCGTCCGGTCCCAGGAACGGGAACCGTGGTTCCGAGCCGCGACGGTACGCTGTAGCATGCTGTATTCCATATTCTTCCTCTCCTCGGCGGGTCGCTGGATCGATGGAGGTACCCTCGATCCTCGAACGTCGTGGAGCAGTCGACAGCAAGAACGAGGCCAGCATCGCGATCGGAGAGCGAGGCCAACCTGGACAAGACAGAGCCGTATCGACACCGCTCGACAGGGCGCGAACAGGTCCAGACAGCGGCAATAAAATAATCAATATCAAAAAGTTGCAACTAATTGAAGAATTGAGATCATACTTCTATCACATTGTAGTTGAAGCAATTTTTCCTGCTTTCGTGGGTTGGGGCCTTCCCACCTGGTACGAACCTTGATCCAGAGAGGGCCAACGAGCAAAGGATCAACCCATCGGAGGACGGTATGTTCAAGATTATCGTAGCAATGGTGACGGCGCTGTTCATCCTCGGCGGGAGCGCGTGGGCGCAGAGCGAGGAGTGCAACCCCGAAGTGCAGGATTGTTACTGGTACGAGGACGATTACGAGGAATACGACTTCTACGACAACGATCCCCTCTATTATGATGACGACTTCTACTATTACGACGATCCGCGCATGGACCCGACCTGGGGTTACGGCATGGACTTCTACTCGTGGAACTACCAAACGCTGTTCAACTACGTCTTCGACGGGTATTGCTGGGACACGTCGACGGGCTGCCACGAGATCGTGGGCTACCAGTTCGGAGACACCAACTTCTGGCGCACGGATGTTCGCGGTCACCTGATTTCCACCAAGTTCTTGAAACTCTATGACAGTTCATGGTTCTGGGACAGCTATCCGAAGTTCACGCGCAGCGGCAACCAGAAGGTCTTGGAAGGCACGCTGGGCATCCCGATCTACCCGATCTACGAAGAGTGGACATGCACCTCCTCGACGTCGGGCCACTACGAAGAAGTCTGCCCCGAGGAAGAGGATTGGGGCATGGACGACCTCGAGGACGAGGAATGGGACGACGAAGAATGGGAGACCGAGGAGACCGAGACCACGACGACCGCCTGTGAGCAGGTGTGGGTCGAGGGCGAGTGCACCAACGGGTACTACAAGAAGACCGAGAGCTACAAGGCGATCGACTTCATGGTGTTCTACGTGAGGGTCAAGTTCGACGAGAAGTCGGCGCTGCGGGCCGGTGAGAGCGAGAGCGTGGGTGTGCACTGGAAGAATGGCAACATCTACCTGACCATCGACAACGCATGGTACCAGTACCAGGCCCCGACGGTGTTCGCGCTGCCGACGCAGTTCCTGGGCATGGACAATGACCTGAACAACCCGTTCCGCTTCATCAACATCGCCAACCAGGTGATCGAACTGGAAGTGACCACCGGAGAGCGCATGCTGCGGGAACCCCCGATCGGCGCGGTGGCCAAGGAGAGCTTCGAGAAGACCAGCGCGGACGAGAACGGCCAACTGGTGCTCAAGGTGAAGGACGCTGGCGTGGTGGCTGGCGAGACGACCATGTACGAGGTCGAGCTGCGCATCTCCAACGCCAACGACGGGTTCGGCCAGAACGCGTTCGGCCGCGGCGACCTGTCCTGCTACAAGGGCGAGATCCTGGCCGAGGGCGCCAATACCTCGATCAACTTCCACGAGGTCCTGGACAAGATGGTCGCGGAGTGCAAAGAGAACGGCAACCTGCGCGACGGGAAGAAGTACTACGCCAGCCTGCGGGTGAAGCGCGAGAGCTCGGCCTACACCGGAGCCTACTCCAAGGGTCAACTCGCTACCCGCACCCTGTCCTGGAGCGTGAAGGGCGAAGCCCGCGAGGGCGGCGGCCTGTGCGGCACCCTGGCCGGTTCCGAGCGCCAGGCCGGCACCGCCCTGGTCCTCCTCCTCTCCCTCCTCGGCGCCCTGGTCACCCTGCGCCGCCGCTGACCTGCTAGCCCACCGGGGCGAGCCTACCGTCCTCCGCGCTTGCTCCGGTGTCGCTTCGCACCTCCCCCTTGCCTTCCCAAAAAACCTCCCACGATACCTGCAAGCATCCCTGGAAAACGCTGCCACAAGCACTATAATGGAAAGGTGTTCATCACCTGGTACGTCCCTCTCATGGTGGCTCGACTCGCGGCGCTCGGTGTTCTCCTCCTCGGTATCGCCTGTGACCGGGGCGACTACCGCAGGGTAGGTCCCGGAGGAGCACTCCCCCCGGACCAGGCCTTCCTGGCGGAGGGACAAGCGTCCTTCGAGGCGTTCCTCGACCGCGAAGACCGGGTCGTCGCCCTCCAATCCATGGGAAACACAGGCACCGACAGCCGGGAAGACGAGGTCGTACAACGACTTCGGCAACTCGATGGACTGGGAGTGACCGAACTCCGGGAGAGCCGCAGGCTCGAGCGCGGAGGACGGACCGCGGTCACCTATGACCAGTACTTCGGGGACGTGCCGGTGCACGGTTCCGAGGTGACGGTGCAGTATCGCGAAGGCCGGTGGACCGGTCTCCGCGGTCGGACCAAGCGGATCACGCGCTTGGTCAATAGTCCGCTTATCGATGCTTCGGCAGCCGTCGCGCTGGCGGCCAGGATGTTCGGGGACCATGGCGCCGAGGTCGTCGAGGTACGCCCGGTCCTGCTCCCCTTGGCAGAGGGAGCTGCCCGGCAGGCCCTGGCTCTCAGGGTGCTGTTCCGTCCGGAGTTCGAAGTCGTGCGACTCTTCCTCGACGCCGAGGACGGGACCCTGCTCGACGTGCGCGAGAGCACCCTGCGCTTGGTCGGGAGCGGCAGCATCTATAAGTACTCTCCGCTCGATGGACCGCCGCAGGAGGTGCCGTTCTTGCGCTTGCTCAGCGGCGAGGTCTTGCAAGGAGAGACCGTCGGGGTGACCAATCTCGACCTCGAGGGCGAGTACCGCGACGCGGTGGGCGATGGGAAGGGACGCTTCGTCTACGAGGCGGGGGACGAACGCCTCGAGATGACCATGATCTACTATTGGATCGACTATGCCTACCACTTCTATCGCGACACCTTGGGTTTACCCGGCCCGGAGCAATGCTTTGCTGCCCACGCCTTCGTGGATCGCGTCGGGGGTATGCGTTTGAGGAACAACGCTGCTTTTATGGGAGAGCTCGATCTCGACGGCCGCGGCAAAGTCCTGCCTACCTTGGTTTTTTCCAAGCGCGAGGGGTTGAAGAACCCGACCGCTCTGGGCACCGACGTCATCCTGCACGAGTTCAACCACTGGGTCACCGACTCGATCACCCACATGCTCGAGGCCACGCAGACCACGGCGCTTCACGAGGGATATTCGGACTTCTTCGCCGTGTACGAGACCCGCGATCCGCACTTTGCGAGGTATTACGACGCTTCGACGAACGGATTACGTGATCTGACCAAAACCACCAAGGTCGCTTTCCCCATCCCCGAGGCGCAGGATGAGGCGCACGTCCTGGGCGAGATCTATGCGCAGACCCTGTGGGACCTGCACCAACGCTTTCTCGAGGGGTATGGCGGAGAAGGAGGGGCCGGACGGGAACAGGCCCTGGAAGTGGTGTATCGCAGCCGCTTCTTCCTCAATGCCTCGACCAGGGATTTCCGCGAGGGTTACGAGGCCGTGCTCGCCGCGGACCAGGACCTCGACCAGGGCCGGCACCGGGCCCTGGTGCGGAAGACCTTCGAGGTTCACGGCTTCGTCCGGCTGGACGGCTCGGCGCTCGAACCCGAGGCAGTGACTCCCTCGATCGCCGGAGAGAGGCTGACCGGTCAGACCCTGGAACTCACGCTCGATCAGGCGGCTGCCTCACTCTCCTACGTGTGGACTATCACCAGCCGGCCGGAGCGGAGCGCTCTGGTCCTCGAGGATGCCTTCCAGCCCGTGCAACGGCTCGTGCCCGATGTCCCGGGCGTCTATACGCTCGAGGTCCTGGTCCTCGGCCAAGACGATCGCGCCTTCGCCGGGTCGGTCGAGGTGCAGGTGGCCGGTGAGGACCTCGCCCCCGAGGATGATGATGCCGATGGCGGGGACCAGGACGGTGCTTCGGGCGGGCAGGTGATCACCTCGGGAAGCTGCGGTGGGATGCAGGCCGGGACGACTCCTGCGCCTGGACCGGGCTTCTGGTTCTTCCTGGCCCTGGGCTTCCTCTACCGCTGCCGCCGTTCCTGAACCCCCCCTCTGTACATTTTGAGAACGTGCCGGAAGGTCCGGTGCGGGACTTGCCTCGTAGGGGGCGGACGGAGGGGATAAAAAAGCCCCAAAGAAGGAGGAGTAAAAAACTTTGGGGCGTCTGCAAACCGATTTGTATCTATTATATGGGTGCTCCCTGAAAAAGCAATATTCCCCCGGTTTCGAGCAAAGCGCTTAAGTTTTTTCCCGGTCCTTCCGATGTTTCTTGTGAGGGTGAACGCAACAGTCCTTTGCCCGAGGATCGCTTTGCCCGAACGTTTCGTAACAAGAGCAAGAATGCTCGCAACGTCAACAGGGAGGATTTGATCATGGGAATGAGGATCAACACCAACGTCGCGGCCCTATCGGCCATGCGCAACTTGCAGAACACCACCCTGGGT
>MGSU01000297.1:32255-32949 GCA_001799195.1 Deltaproteobacteria bacterium RIFOXYA12_FULL_61_11
AAGACCCTGGAGCGGTTGTCCACCGGTTTGCGCATCAACCGTGCTGCCGATGATGCTGCCGGGTTGGCCATTTCCGAAGGTTTGAAGTCCCAGATCCGCGGTTTAGGGGTTGCCGTGCGCAACGCCAATGACGCGATCTCGGTGGTTCAGACCGCGGAAGGCGCCATGGCCGAGCAGACCAACATCGTGCAGCGCCTCAGGGAGCTGGCCATCCAGGCCTCCAACGGCACCCTCGGCGACAATGACCGGGCCTCGCTCCAGAAGGAGGTGGACGCACTGCTCGGCGAGTTCGACCGTATCGCCCAACAGACCTCGTTCAACGGCGTGGCCCTCTTGAACGGGTACTTCGGCACCAAGGACATCCAGATCGGCGACAAGAAAAACCAGACCATCGAGCTGGGCATGGTCAACGCCCGCAGCAATTCGATGGGCGCCGTGGCCAGCGAGGAAGGCGTGCAGCGTGTTGGCGTTGGCAACTTGGCAGTGTTCGACGATATCGCCATCAACGGCACCAGCATCGCCGATACCGACGACGACGGCGTGTCCTTCCAGGACGGGGATCTCAGCGCCATCGCCTTTGCCAACGCCATCAACGCCATCTCCGGCACCACCGGCGTCACGGCCACGGTCGAGGCCACGGTCTTCACCGCCTTCCAGGCCTTCTCTGCCGGCAGCTTCAGCTACACCTCGTCCC
>MGSU01000298.1 GCA_001799195.1 Deltaproteobacteria bacterium RIFOXYA12_FULL_61_11
GCCGCTGCATCCTGCGCGTCGCTTGGAGGTCCGCATCCTTGCGGTCGCCCCCACCATGCTCATGCTTGCGCGTGGCGGGGGTCCCCCGTCGGCACCACCCCAACGAGGTGTAAGGCACTGCTGGTAATCCACCCAAGACTAAAGTGACACCACCTTCCACGTCGTTCCCTGGTCCCGGTCCATCGTACATGCTATACTTCGGCCTCGTCAAAGCCGTGGAGGCAGCGCGATCCTTGAAAAACCAGAAAGAACCCGGCTCGGCAGCTTCCCTGAACCACTCGGGTCGACTGTTGCGTAGGTGCAGGGCTCTGTGTTCGGACCGGCCCGAGGTGGAGGTTGAGGCCGAACTCGTCCTGGACGATAGCGACGGCGCGGCCTGGCTGCACAAACACTGCCCCGAACACGGGTTGGAGCGAGCCATGGTCGCGAGGTCCGGTTGGTACCTCGAGGGTCTTGACGACTATTACTATCGACTCAACCCGGGCCCCTCCCGGCCCGATCCGCGCCGTCTCTCCGGGCATGTGCTCTACCTGACCACCATGCGATGCAATTTCCGTTGTCCGGTCTGTTTCCTCGAACTCGATCGCGAGAAAGAACTGACCGAGAGCATCGAAGCGCCCAGTCTGGACCAGATCCGCGAGCTCGTCGGCCGTTTTCGCGGCTGGCGGGCAGAGATATTCCCCCTGGGGGCGGAACCGACGATGCGGCCTGAATTGCCTGAGATTATCGCCCTCATCCGGCGTTCGGGCAATTATCCGGTTCTGGTCAGTAACGGCGAACGGCTTCGAGATGCCCGTTTCTTCCGGTGCCTCGTCGACGCCGGCTTGTCCAAGCTGGTGCTCAGCATCGACGCCCTGGCCGATCCCCAGGTCGAACAGCAGTTCCGCGGCCGGCAGGTGGAGCGTTCGAAGTTCCAGGTCCTGGAACTCGCCCGGAAGTTCGGGCTGCCGGTGCAACTGGAACGTTGCATGGCCCGAGGCATCAACGACGACGATCTGAATGCGCATTTGCGCCTGGCCCGCGGGTTTCCCATGGTCCATAACCTGGTCTACCGGAGTTATCTCGATGTCGGGAGCTGTTCCTCGTCCTTCAGTCGGGAGCATCAACTCCTGCCCGACGAGATCGTCGAGGCTCTCGGTCGAGCCAACCCCGAACTGGCCATGCGCGACTTCTACGTTTTCCAAAAGTTGCTCTATGCCCTGTGCCGCATCACCGGTATGCCGCGTTGTCATCGCACCCAGGCCCTCTTCGTCCCCAGGGATGCAGCACCTCCTCTTGCCGAGGTGCTGGATTTCGAAACCCTCGAGCCGATCCTCGAGCGTTTCGCCGAGGACACCCCGGCCAAGCCGCGCCGGGCAGCGGCCTCCTTGCTCGCTTGGCTCGGTCGCAGACTCGTGCATCGTCCTGACCTGCTCTACGTGTTCGGTCTCCAGGGCTTGCGCCGCTTTTCGTATCCCGAACGCCACTACCCGAACTCCTACCTCAGCGTCTGCGTCTCGTCGCTCTATGACGCGGCGACCTATCACGCCACGGGGGTCTGGCGCTGTCATTCGGTCTGGCACCACGGCGGCAAACCCGAGGATTTCGAACCTTTCTGCAAGGTCATCCTGGACAGCTCCCGCTTCAAGCGCCGCCTGCTTCACTATCAACAGTCGGCCGGGAGGAGCTGAGCATGGCCACGGTCCTCTTCCTCGACCATTTCTGGATCGAGAATCTCGGCATCATGCAGCTTTCGGCGGTCCTGAAGAGGGCCGGACATGCGTCTCATGTCACGACCGGCGGTATCGGCGCCATCGCCAGGGCAGTTGAGCGCTACAAACCCGACCTCTTGGCCTTCTCGTGTTTCATGACCGACTATCAGTGGCACCTCGAGCGGGCGGCCGAGTGTAAACAGCGCTTTCCAGAATTACCTATCATTTTCGGTGGTTATGCTCCGACCTTCCTGACCTCGAGCTTCTGCGTCGACCAGGTCGATTACCTGTGCAGAGGGGAGGGGGAAGAGCCGCTGCTCCACCTCGTCGAGTACCTCGAGACCGGCCGTCCGGCGATGGAGGATCTCAACCTCTTGTGCCGCGAAGACGGCTTCCGCGCCAAGCCCTTCAATATCGTCCGGGACCTCGACAGGTTGCCCTGGGTGGACAGGGATCTCTTCGATTTCGGTCGCGACAACCCGCATCCCTTCATGATCCTCACCTCGCGGGGGTGCGTGCATTCCTGTTCGTTCTGCACCAACACGCTGATGCGCGAGGAAGCCGGCCCCGGCACGCCCAAGGTGCGCTTCCGCGCCCTTGAGGACGTGCTCGCCGAGCTGCGCGAACTGAAGAAAACCCGCAAGGTGTCGGAGATCAAGTTCGTCGACTACACCTTCAACCAGGATCAGGCGCGCATGCTCGAACTGCTCGAGCGCTACAATTGCGAGATCGATCTGCCCTTCAAGTTCGATATCCGGGGCAATTTCTTCACCGAGGACCAGGCCCGGCTCCTGGCCCGGTCGAAGTGCCTGCTTGTGCATTTCGGTATCGAGAGTGGCAGCGAACGGCTGCGCAACCAGGTCCTGAACAAGAACCTCAGCGACGCGCAGATCCTGGCCGCGGCCGAACTCCTGCACCGCTACAAGTTGCGGTTCGTTACCTTCAATATGTGGGGTCTACCCCATGAGACCCTCGCCGATGCGGAACGGACGATCGAGCTGAACCATCGCGTGCGGCCGCTCTCGCCGGTGTCCACGCTCTATCTACCTTTCGCCGGGCATCCCCTGACTCGCCAGAGTATCGAGGAAGGGTTGGTCGATCCGGCAGAGCTACCCCTGGTGCAATTCGAACCGTGGCGTTCGTGTACCAGCATCGTCAAGAATCCCGATGCGCGGCGCATCGAGATGGTGATGTACTTCTCCCACCTCTCAGTCGTGTTCCCGGCTACGTGGCCCTTCTTCCGGTGGCTGGCCAGGACCGTGCGACCCAACTGGTTCTTCCGCTTCCTGTACGCGGCCATCACGCTCGGGTTCATCGTCCGTTGGGGACCCCATTTCGCCTGGATCGTCGCCAAGTACTCCTTCCTGCGCCTGTTGCGGCGCTGAAGGATCCTCGGAACCCTGCGACGGCGGGACCGGGGGGAAGACCTCGACCCCGAGCATGAGGTAGGACATGAGGTATTCCTTCCCGGGCAGGGGCTGGAGCTGCTCGGCGTACTCGAGGAGGAGGTCGGTTGTGCCGTTCTCGGTGAAACACTCCTCGAGACCCTGGACCTGATCTTCCATCACCAGGACCAACACCTTGTCCTCGTAACGCCGGTCCACGGCCACTTCCTGGTTGGCATTGAAGAAGACCTCGGGGAAGGAGAGCCGGAGGTTGGCCTCCAGGGAGGCTTCCTGGACGAAGGTGGGGCAGTACAGGATGCGCACCCGATCCCGCGGTTCCAGCTTCAACATGGAGAAGTCCTTTTCCATCAGGGGATCGGGTGGGACGAGGCGGTCATAGCCCTGGAAGGCATGATCTTGCCGGGAACGCAGTTCGAGCAGGTCCCTGAGGGGATGTTCGAGGAAGGACAGGGCCAGGGCATTGCCCGAGAGGGTGATGACGACGAGAACGCGGAGCAGGAGCCTCCGCTCGGAGAGCCAGAGTCCCAGGAAGATGGCTCCGAGCGAATAGAGGGGCAACAGGTAGAAGGACCTCTTCTGACCGAACATGGTCAACAGCACCAGGGCGAGGAGCCAGACGAAGAGGAAGAGCGCCGAGGGTTCCTTCCAACGGGGGTTTCTCAGAACCGCGGTCATGGAACGCACCAGGAAGAACAGCGGCACGAGGGTATACCCTTTCAAGAGGTAGAGGGGATAAAAGACGACCAGGAAGGGAATGGAGGAACCGTAGATCTCGGCCAAGATTCCGCCGGACAGCGAGAGCCAGTTCCTGAACAGCATGTCGTACAGGGCGGTCACGGTATCCTCGAGGCCGAAGGCCAGACTCACGCCCACGAAAGCGATGAGTCCTGCGCCCACCGTAAGGAAGCTTCGAAGGAGGCGGCGTCTGCCGTGCAGGATGAGCAGCAGCAGGAAGGGGGCGACCAGCAGGAAGAAGATCAGTTTGATCGAGGTTCCGAGCACGAGGCAGGCCAGGAACAGGCTCAGCGAACGTAGGAGCTTGCGTCCTTGCAGCAAACGCCAGGTTTGGAAGCAGCACACCATGAAGGGCCCGGCGAGGAGCAGGTCCAAGTTGTAGAAACGGGAGGCCGCCAACACGGACGGTGTGACGAAGAAGGTCATCACGGCATACAACGCACCGACCGGTCCGCTCAGCTCCCGGAGCAGGACGAACAGGTACCAGGCGGCCAGGAGCAGCGACAGGTGGAGGAGGGCGAAGAGCGAATACAGGTTCTTGCCGAACAGGTAGGTGACCGCTCCGCTGAAATAGAGCCCCAAGGGGAGCCGGACCCAGGTGATGGTTTCGGGATGGTACCGGGTGACAATGGCGGGATCTCCCCCCTGTGCGTAGAGGTGCAACGCATCGCCGACCTGCATGGCCAGGCACATGAGGATGGTGGAATCCCCGGTCTGGAAATCGGTGTTCTTGTCGTGCCAATACAGGGTCGCGGCGAGCAAGACTGCGAGGAGCCCTGCCGCCAGGACGATATCTGCTCGGTGGAGGCTCTGCGGTGGAACTTTGCCGGGACTGCTCGTCATCGTTCGTTCTCGCCCGAGGCGCTGGACTCGCAACACACCTGCTGCCATCGAGTATAGGACCTACTCCAGGCATGGGTTGATGTAAAGGAGGGAGGTCCTACCTGCTCGCCTTGCCGGGAAACTGACTGCACCGGGAAATCAACTGCATTGCTCCTCTCCTTCCCTCATGGTACCTTGAGGAGGTTGCTGGAGGTCCCCGTGTCCACCACCGATGCTCCTTGTCGTGCCCGTTCATGCTGCCCGGGTGCCCTCGCGATCGTCCTGCTCCTGGCCTGCTCTCCGACGGTGGACCTCTCCACGGTCGAGGCGCCCGAACCTCCTCGCCTGCCGCTCAATCTGCCGGGGGGGTGCGATGATTTCGATCCTACCTGCAATCCCGACCCGATCTTCGAGATCAATACTAATGACATGGTCGCCCCTGTCGATGAACTGCCCACGGTGCCGGAGCTGGCCCGCCGGCTCCAGGAATTGATCACCCGAGGAGACGATCCGGGACTTTCCGTTACCCAGGGTCTTGGCACCGAGGCCGTGCTCGAAGAGCTTGCCCAGGGGAGATCCGCCCCGGTGGTGGCGGCCAATCGCCCTCATGAAGCTACTGCCGTGGACCCGGACCTCTTGCGCTTGCTCCTTGCCTTGCACCAGGCAGGACAAGCGGTCGAACTGCGCTTGCTCACGAACGGGGAGCACCCCGACGACAGCGCTCACTACTACGGCAGGGCGATGGATGTGGGCAAGGACCTGGACCTCTACCGCTACCTCTTCGAGCACCGCCAGGAGCTGTGTATCTCGAGCCTCATCACCATGCCTCCCGAGGACTGGCCCCAGGGGACCTATAACCT
>MGSU01000299.1:0-5373 GCA_001799195.1 Deltaproteobacteria bacterium RIFOXYA12_FULL_61_11
GCGATGGACCGGGCGAGGTCGACCAGTTCGGAGCGCAGGTCGTCGGCATTGCCGTCGAGCAGCAAACGTAGGTTCTCGGGCGCGATACCCCCGTAGGTACTGAAAATGGTCGCCAAGTTCTGTGCGTCTTTTTCGGCATACCGGAGGGGGGTCAGCTCGGAGCCTCCGTCGTTGTTCCCGACGATCAGGGCTAGACGTTCCTCGGCCTCGGCTCCGAAGGCTGTCAGGATCAGGAGGAGAAAAGCCGAAGCGCGCACGCTCATGGTCCGTGTCGTCAGCGCTTGCTGATCACGAAGGTCGAGGTTTCGACCTCGGGAAGCTGGGGCAGCACATGATCGAGCGGGAGGTCTTGGCGGGCCTCGAGGTCGGTGCGCAGGTCGGCGAAGTCGAGAGGGTGATCCGAGAACAGAGCGACGAACAGTTCGCGGCCTTTGGCCTGGTCGAGGACGATTTTCTGGTCGAAGATCGTCAGCCCGTCCTGATTGGCCCGTAAGCTCTTCCCGGCAGGAGTTGCATGGTAGGCATTGACCTTGCCGCTCTCCTCTTCAATACCGAGGACCAGCACGTAGGCTCGGGGGGTGCGGTAATACAGGAGGATCTGGTCGCCCGCGACCAGGGGCGACGTTTCGGGAAGCCGGTAGACCTCGCCCCGTTTGAGATAGTAGCCGAAGTCCTGTGAACTCCCCTTAAAACGGATGTGATCCTGGGGTGAGATCCAACCCTGGTGCATCAAGAGACCTGTGCCGACGAGCAGGACCAGGACCATGGCGGCAACGGCCTGGACCGGCCGGGAGGAAAAATTGCCGAGACGTGGTCTGGTGGGCAACCACAGGACTTTGGGGTCTTCCTGGGTTTCGCGGCCATGGAGGTCGTCGAGCGCTGGGAGGGGATGGGCGGCAAGGAATACCTTGCGTTCGGCGGTCAGGGCGATGAAACGTTGGGCGCAGGGAGCACAGGTCTCGAGGTGTTCGGCCAGTTCGAGGTCCTGGTTCTCGGCCAGGTATTCGAGGAGGGCGTACTCGGTTGGGCACGAACTCATGCTTCCCTCCTTAACCTGCTGGTTATCTTGGCACAACGGGCTTTGAACCGTTCCAATTTGTTGTAGACGGTTTTTCTGGACACGTTGAGCATCTCGGCGATCTTTTCCTGAGGGAGTCCGTCGACATGGAAGTAGTAGACGATTTCCTGCGTGGTGCGGTCGAACCGACCGAGAATGACCTGGAGCAGTTCGTCGACCAAGACCTCGTGTTCTGGGTTAGGGCCCTTTGGATCCGAGAGATTCCCTTCGAGCAATTCCTCCAGGACGGCGCTCCGGCGTTGCTTGAGCAGGTTGAGGCAGTGGTTGGTGGTGATGCGGTAGATCCAGGTGAAGAGAGAACTCTCCTGCCGGAAACCGGCAAGTCCGCGAAGGACCTTGACCAGAACATCTTGCGTTGCATCCCACGCCTCTTCCTCGTTGCCGAGGATTCGTCTCGCCTGCCGGAAAATAACGAAGCCGTAGCGTTCGTAAATCCCGGTCATTTCCAGCGTCGAGTGGTTAGACACGCGGTCCTGGTCGGCTGAGTAAAAAGAAAATCCCCTCTTCCTAGCATTGAGACAGAGGACTGACAAGCCACGCGACGCCCGGTTCGATCGCGGAGGGAATTGCAGGTATCTTTCGCTTTGTAGCAAAAAGAGCTTGACGGAACTTGGCAAATCTGCTAGATAACCGCACCATTCGGGGGACGTTCACGTAGCGATGGGAGGAGCACTATGGCATTCTACTCCAGCGAGAAGTTTGCAAACATGGTCCAGTCCGGACAGCTCACCGCGGGTATGGATTTGGCTAATATCCATATCGAGAACCACAATTTACGCAGCGCCTATCTCGTCTCTGCCAATCTGAAGGGGGCGGTACTGCGTGGTTCCAACCTCGCCTGCGCGAATTTTGAAGATGCCGATCTGACCGGAGCCGACTTGACCGGTTGCGATCTGAGTTATGCGAACTTCCAGAATGCCACCTTGAAGAACTGCGTTTTCGAAAAAGCCAGATTCGAGTTCACTAACCTGCGCCATGCCAGGGTCGACGGAGCCCTCTTCGAGAACATCCAGGGCCAAGCAATTCTGTAAACCCTCCCCTTAGTCCGACAACGATCGCGGCAGCTTCCGGAGTCCTGGCCTCGGTGGCAGGCCGTCCCTTCGTTCGTCGGCAGGGATTGTTCTCAGCCTGTGCGATCCAGGCATCAGGGTTCCGGCAAGAACCCTGCGACCTTCGCTTCGCCGCATCCACTGAGATAGTCCAAGGGGTCGAGGGAACTGACGCCTCTTCGGATCTCGAAGTGCAGGTGCGCGGGCGGCTGGGTGCCGGTAGAACCGACGCTCGCGATGGCCTCGCCCTTCCTGACGATGTCCCCGGCGGCCACGAGGTTGCGCTGGTTGTGCGCGTACACGGTGGTGAACTGGCCGCTGTGCTTGAGAATGACCAGGTTGCCGTAGCCGCGGATGTCGTCATCGCTGTAGATGACCTTACCGCTCTCGGCGGCGAGGACCGGAGTGCCTTCCGGGGCCAGGAAGTCTACTCCGTGGTGCATGACCCCATCGACCAGGCCATAGGGGGTGCGTATCTGGCAAGCCCCGTCGAGGGGCAGAGAGAAACGGAGCTCGGTAGGGATCTTCTCGGTTTTCAGGAGGGGCTTGGGTTCGACTCTGCGCTGGGTTCTGGGTTTCGCGGGGGGAGCCTTGGAAGTGGGGCCTGACCCGGTCTTCGAGGCCGGGCTCGGTTGCCGGGGTACAGGCTGGGAACTGACGGTTCTCCGTTGCTCGGAGGACGTGACGGGCAGGAAGAGTTCCTGTCCCGGAGCACCGCTCCAGGAATGGTCGAGCTTGTTGAGCCAACACACCCTTTCTACCGATAGTCCGTGACGGGCGGCAACCTCGACTGCCGTTTCTCCGGGGGCCATGCGATGTCTGGTGCCGCTGGTGCAACCAAGGCAGACCGAGAGGGTCAGGAAGGCGAAACAACACGTGCGCATGGGCAGGATGATCCCGGTGCGAACCACCCGGGAACTCTAGCCCAGCCATGGGGAAATGACAAGAAGAGGCTCGTCAGAACAAGTATTTGACCGCGAGGAAGCCCAACCCGAGGAGGATGAAGAAGAGCAGGGTGAGGAGGTTGAAGTAGCGGTCGATGAAGGTGCGGATAGGGGCTCCGAACCTGCGGATCAGGGCTGCGACGAGGAAGAAGCGGGCGGCTCGGCTGAAGAGGGAGACCAGGGCGAAGACGAGGAGGTTCATCTTGAAGGCCCCGGCCGTGATGGTGATGACCTTGTAGGGTACGGGAGTGAAGCCGGCCACGGCCACGAACCAAGCTCCCCAGGCATTGAATTTCTCTTGGACGAGCTGGTAACTCTCTCCCAATTGGTAGAAATCGATGATGGAGCGGCCCACGGTCTCGAAGAGGAAATAGCCGATGCCGTAACCGAAGATCCCGCCGAGAGCCGAGCCCACGGAACAGATCAGCGCGAAGGTGAAACTGCGGGTCGGGGTGGCGATGCATAAGGCGATGAGCAGCACGTCCGGAGGGATCGGGAAAAAGGACGATTCAATGAAGGCAAGGACGAACAGGGCGCTGCGGCCGTAGGGAGTATCGGCCCAGCGCAGCACGAAATCGTACATGCGACGGAAGAGATTAGCGATGGTTCCAGCCATGGGCCCCCACGAGTTTGACGAAACGAGCGTCGCCGAGGGCCTCGCGATGCAGTTCTCCCTCGGATTTATGGAAGACTTGCAGTTCTTGGCTCTCGGCAGGACCCACGGGAATGACCAGCCGCCCTCCTTCCCGGAGCTGCTCGAACAACGTTTGAGGCACGGTCGGGGAGCCTGCGGTGACGAGAATGGCGTCATAGGGGGCGTACTCGTTCCACCCCATGGTACCGTCACCTGCGCGTATCATGGCATTCTTCAGACCGAGCTGTTCGAGGTTCTTGCGAGCGCGGAGCACGAGGGGGAGTAGCCGTTCGACGGAATAGACCTGGCGGCAGACCAGGGCGAGGACCGCGGTCTGATAACCCGAGCCGGTGCCTATCTCGAGTACGGCTTCATCCCCCCGGAGGGCGAGGGCCTGGGTCATGGTCGCCACGGTCAGGGGCTGGGAGAGGGTTTGACCTTGGCCGATCGGCAGAGCGTAGTTCCCATAGGCCTGTGCGCGCAGGGCTTCTTCGAGGAAGTTCTCGCGAGGGATACGGCGCATCGCCTCGAGGGTTCGTTCGTCGGTGATGCCGGCCGGTGTCAGGACCTGCGCGACCATGCGTTCCGCTGGGGTGTGGGGCCGTAAGGTCATCCCACAACTCCGGGAAGTCGTTCCAGGCGTCGCAATTCGGGGAGTGCAGGTGCGTGACCGATCGCATCGTGCAAGGGGGTGATGGAAATATTGTTGGAACAAACCGCGTGGGTGTCGGTCCCGGGGGTACTGTCGAAGCGAACCTCCTGGCCTCCTATCCAATAATAGGGGCGGCCGCGGGGATCGGTCCCGCTGACGATATCCCGGCTGTAATCCACCTTGCCGGGCATGGTCACCAAGGGACCTCGCAGGTTTGGCAGATCGTGGTTGGGGACGTTCACGTTGAGCACGCAGGCAGGCCAGGAAGCCCAGGAAGAGAGGGCGGAGATGAGCGTGCAGGTGAAAGCCGCGGCCTCGGTGTACGAGTAACGGGTGGTCGCCTCGTTTTGCAAACGGACGATCGTTGCCTCGGAGATTGCCAGGGCCGGTACTTCGAGGCCCCAGGCCTCGAGGGCTGCCGACACCGTGCCGGAATACACGGTGTCTTGACCGAGGTTGGCCCCTCGGTTGATGCCCGAGACCACGAGGTCCGGCGGGGTGTCGATCATGAGGTGTTTGAGCGCCAGGTGGATGCAGTCGACCGGAGTGCCGTCGACCGCCCAGGCCCGTTCTCCCCGGGGTTCTGCCCGGAGTGGTCGGCGCAGGGTGATGGCTCTGCCGCACGCGCTCTGTTCTTGGTTCGGCGCGACGATCCAAACCTCGTAATGTTCAGCGAGATTGGCGACAAGGACGCGAAGTCCGGTCGCGTCAATGCCGTCGTCGTTGGTGACCAGGATACGGCGTGGTGTCATCGGCGCTCTCCTCGGTTGGCCGGTGTCGAGAGGGACGAAACCCGGGCCATGCGAGTGCCGCGAGCCGTCGAACCAGGATCTCGGTCCTAGCGCAGCGAGGGCGGAAAAGCAAGATTCGCGCGGTGGCCGGCGATCTCCAGGGGGGCGTCGTGGGGAGGATCAGGTGGATCGTCTGCGAAAAGCGACGAGCAGGAGAGCCAACAGACCCATGGGGATGAGCGTTGGATCCGGGGAAGAGGTGGCCGGGCACAAACAACCTCTCCG
>MGSU01000299.1:5384-5511 GCA_001799195.1 Deltaproteobacteria bacterium RIFOXYA12_FULL_61_11
CATCGTAATACCCGGAGCTTTCTTCACCGGGCAGGGGGGAGGTGGGAGTGACGCGTAGTTCGATCCGTTGGGCATCTTCTCGATGGATGAGAGAGAGCAGATTGCGCGAAGCGTCGAAGGAGGTGGA
>MGSU01000300.1:0-1376 GCA_001799195.1 Deltaproteobacteria bacterium RIFOXYA12_FULL_61_11
TCGAGGTGACCGGCTTCATTGGTTTTGCCCGGTCCTTCGCCACAGCCACCGAGTATCGCCACTTTCTGACGGTTGATTCCGTCGGGAACCTCTACCTGCTCGGCAAGTTCACCGGCACGGTCAATTTTGCCGCCGCTTTCGGCGATGTCGACGAGCGGACCGCCGTCGCGACCGACCTGTTCGTGACCAGGATCAATGCCGACGGCAGCTACGGCTGGACCCGTACCCTACAGGCCGACTATTCGGTTGACGGTGGATCGCCCATCGTCGCCAACCTCAACGGGGTGTACCTCACCGGAGGGTTCGAGGGGATCGTGGACTTCGCGACCGATTTCGGGAGCAGCGACGTGAAGACCTCAGCCGGGTACAAAGACCTGTTCGTGACCTATATCGGGGGGGACGGCAGCTACGGTTGGACCAAGCAGGTGTTGTCCGCGGAGGACGCCTACGGGTCTGCGATCACGATCGACACGAACGGCAACCTCAACGTTGCCGGCACCTTCATGGGTACCGTCGATTTCGGAGCCGGTTTTGGCGGTTCGGACAGCAAACAGGCTTACTTCTACGCGGCCTCTTTCACCAAGCTCACCTCGGAAGGCGGCTATCTGTGGACCCGCATCTTCAAGTACAACTCGTCGAGTTATCCGGTCCAACTCTTCGGAAAAGGGTTTGTGGCCGACGTCCTGGGTGACGTCTACCTGGCCTTCAGCGCGGCCAACGCGTGGTTGAATATCACCGATCTCAACGTGCGGCAGGATTTCGGCGCGAATGCCTATGCCAGCATGCAGGCCTATGCCGACGACCTGTTCCTGGTCAAGGCCGGAGCCGGCGGCACCTATACCTGGTTCACCCAGCACCTCAATAGGCAGTTCATGGATCTCCAGACCGACAGGAATGCCGCAACCTTCCTGGGGAGCAGGGGGAACAACGGTACGGTATTCGGATTACACGAGTACCACTATTCGTCGACCTACCCCAGTTCGTATACTGCCCCCGCCACGACGGGGTTCACCATCGACGTCAATGACGACTTGCTGTTCCTGAGTCTCTTCGAGGACACGGAGGACTTCGGTTCGGTCTTCGAATCTGCAAGCGGTCCCGATCTCAAAACCGCCCACGGCGGTGTGGATCTGGCAGTGAGCAAGATGGACGTCGTCAACCATGCTCCCTTGTATACCGGGACCTTGGTCTTCGGCGGACTTGGGGATGAGGTTTCCCACAAGATTCTCGGTGATGGTATGGGTAATCTCTATCTCACCGGGGTCTTCGAAGGGACGGTCATGCTGGGAGACGGCTCGGAACTTACGGCTACCGAACCTGCCGAGGTCTTCCTCCTGAAGATGGAACCCTGATCCGGTCGCGGGACTTCAGCGGCG
>MGSU01000300.1:1444-29397 GCA_001799195.1 Deltaproteobacteria bacterium RIFOXYA12_FULL_61_11
TTCTGCAGTTCCTCGGTCAGGTGGCTGGAGACGAGGTCGATCTTGCGGCCGAGGGTCTCTTCCAGGACTTGCAGGTCGACGGCCTTGATCGACTGGTCGAGCTTGTCCAGCGAGGCGGCTTGTTTGCTCCCCGCGGCGTCGAACTTGGTCTCGAGGTTCTTGAGGGCCGTGACAGTATCGCCCTGGTTGAGCGAGTTGTAGATGGTGTCGAGGTTCTTGGAAAGAGTCTCCTTCATGCCGTCGACCTTGTTCGCGAGGTTGGTCAGCGTGTCTTTCTCGGCAAGATTCTTTATGTTCTCAGCTGCTTGCGAGATCTGCCCGAGTTTGCCGGCCATGCTCGACTGGAACTCCTGGAGGTTGGCGTTCGACACCGTCTCCTTGATCACGTTCAGGTTCTCGTTGAGCGGTTTGAGGGTCAGATCGAGGTCGGCCTTGAGATTGGCGAGCACGTCCTTGAAGACCTCGGGCACGATGGTGATGTTCTTGGTGAGGTCGTTGACCTCGTAGGCGACCCTATAGAGGAAATAGATGTTGAAGCAGAAGGAGACGACGAGACAGCCCGAGAGCAGCACGAGCAGGTTCTCCGTCTTCTTGAGTTTCTCGAGCCAATCCTCGAGCAGGGCGAAGCGCCGGGGTTCTCCGTGTTCGTTCATGGTCTTTGCCCTCCGGGGTCAATGTCCTTTGGTGCCGGCCAACCGGTCGAGGAAGGCGACCAGGTCCTTGCGAGCCACGGCCCCGATCACCTGGTCGACCACGGTGCCGGCCCTGAAGGCCAACAGAGTGGGAACGCTGCGGATGCCGAAGCGGTTGGGGATTTCGCTGCCCGCGTCCAGGTCATAGGCGCAGAACTTGAGTGTGGTCCGATAGGTAGGTGCGAGGCGTTCCAGCTCTGCACCCAGGACCTTGCAGGGACCGCACCAGGTCGCCCAGAAATCCACGATCACGGGGAGGGACGAGGAGAGGACCACGTCCTGGAAGGTCGTTGCGTTCACCGCGGTCAGGGTCGTCATCACCGTGCTCCGGAGCAGGTCCGGACCTCCTCGTTCACAGGTTGCGTCCGCAACACTTCTTGAATTTCTTGCCGGAACCGCAATGGCAAGGGTCGTTCCGGCCGATCTTGGGCTGGTCGCGCTTGACGGTTTGGGGTTGGGCGGGACCGGTCCCCTGGGGTCCATGCACTTCCTGGGTCGGTTGTTGCCGGCGTTGCCTAGGGAGTTCGATCTGCTCGCCTCCCTCGTTGCGCAGCCGCAAGGTCATGAGCTGACGGATGGTATTGGCCTGGATCCGGTAGTACATGTCCTCGAAGAGGTTGTAGCCTTCCTTCTTGTACTCGAGCAACGGATCCTTCTGCGCATACCCGCGCAGGCTGATGCCTTCCTTGAGGTGGTCCATGGCCCCGAGGTGTTCCTTCCACAGGGTATCGAGGTTCTGCAGGCCGAGGACCTTCTCGAGATGGTGGAAGAAGCCGTCGGGCACGCTCTCGACCCTTGCCTGGTATTGCTCGAGGATCATGGTGCGCAGTTGGTCGTGGAGTTGACCTGGGTCGGGTTTCCCCCCCTGTTCGATCGGTGCAGGTTCGAAGTCGAGGGCGAACTGATCCTTGACCGCGGCGCGCAAGGCGTCGAGATCCCACTCCGCAGGAGCGAGTTTCTCATCGACGAACTGGAAGACCACGTCCTCGATGGTGGTGTCGAACCATTCCGCGATGACCGTGGCAATGTCCGAACCCTCGAGCAACCGGCGGCGCAAGAGGTAGATGGTCTTGCGCTGCTGGTTCATCACGTCGTCATACTTGAGCAGGTGCTTGCGGATGTCGAAGTTGTGACCTTCGACCCGCTTCTGAGCGCTCTCGATGGCCCGGGTGACGAGGGGGTGCTCGATGGGAACACCTTCTTCCATGCCAAGGCGTTGCATGATCGCCGAGACCCGGTCGCTGGCGAAGATGCGCATCAGGTCGTCCTCGAGGGACAAATAGAAACGCGAGGAGCCGGGGTCGCCCTGACGGCCGCTCCGGCCGCGGAGCTGGTTGTCGATGCGCCGGGCTTCGTGCCGTTCCGTGCCGATGATGTGCAACCCGCCGAAGCCCGGTACACCGGGACCCAGGACGATGTCGGTGCCGCGGCCGGCCATGTTGGTCGAGATGGTCACCGCGGCCGGTTGACCCGCGGCCGCGATGATCTCGGCCTCTTGCGCGTGGTGTTTCGCATTGAGCACGTGGTGGCGGATCTTGCGCTTCTTGAGCAGGATCGAGAGTTTCTCGGATTTGTCCACCGAGACGGTGCCTACGAGGATGGGTTGCCCCTTGGCGTGCAGTTCTTCGATCTCGTCGAGGACCGCGTTGAACTTTTCGCGCTCGGTGCGGTAGATCAGGTCGGGGTGGTCGGTGCGGACCATGGGCATGTTGCTGGGGATGACCACCACGTCCAGGTTGTAGATTTTCATGAACTCTTCGGCCTCGGTTTCGGCGGTACCGGTCATGCCGGCCAGCTTGGGGTAGAGGCGGAAGTAGTTCTGGAAGGTGATCGTGGCAAGGGTCTGGTTCTCGCGCTCGATCTTGACGTTCTCCTTGGCCTCGAGGGCCTGGTGCAGGCCGTCGCTGTAACGGCGGCCCGGCATCAGCCGGCCGGTGAACTCGTCGACGATGATGACCTGGCCGTCCTTCACCACGTAGTCCACATCCTTCTTGAAGACCAGGTGGGCCTTGAGCGCCTGGTGGACGTGGTGGAGGATCTCCATGTTGTTCGGTTCATAGAGGTTGTCGATGCTCAGGCGCTTCTCGACCTTGGCCACGCCCTCTTCCGAGAGGGAGGCGGTGCGACTCTTCTCGTCCAGGGAATAGTCGATGTCTCGGCGCAAGCCTGGTACGACCTCGTTGATCTTGTAGTACTTGTCCGTCGATTCCTCGGCCGGACCCGAGATGATCAGCGGCGTACGGGCCTCGTCGATGAGGATGCTGTCGACCTCGTCGACGATGCCGAAATTGAATTCGCGCTGGACGTAGTGCTCCAGGCTGAATTTCATGTTGTCGCGGAGGTAGTCGAAACCGAACTCGTTGTTGGTGCCGTAGGTGACGTCGCTGCCGTAGTTCTGCTTGCGCTGGACGTCGGAGAGTCCGTGGACGATGGTACCGACGGAGAGCCCGAGGAAATGATAGAGCTTGCCCATCCAGGCGGCGTCGCGCTGGGCCAGGTAGTCGTTGACCGTAACCACGTGCGCGCCTTTGCCGGTCAGGGCGTTGAGGTAGACCGGCAGGGTAGCGACCAGGGTTTTGCCTTCGCCGGTCTTCATCTCGGCGATCTTGCCCTCGTGCAGCACGATGCCGCCGATGACCTGGACGTCGAAGTGGCGCATGTTCAGCACGCGTTTTGAGCCTTCGCGAGCGACGGCGAAGGCCTCGAAGAGCAGCTCGTCGAGGGGCTCTCCGTTGATCGCTCTCTCTCGCAGGGCCGTCGTGCGTTGCCGGAGTTCGTGATCCGACAGACGCCAGACGGTTTTCTCGAGGGAATTGACGCGATCGACCATCGGCTGCATGCGTTTGAGGTCGCGGCTGTGCTTGTTGCCGAAGATCTTTTCCAAGAATTTCATGGTCGGGTCTGGTACTCCGCTCGGTTAGGACGGGACCGCGGCAGGGGCTGCCGCCGGTTCAGCAGGTCGTGGGTCCGAACTCGTCGGATCGACGACGGCGGGAACTCTAGCACGAGGGTCGCGGACCTGACAAACGAATTCCCCCGCGGGGCCCTCCTGACCGGGTTCTCGAAAATCGGACAAAGACTTGCAAAAGCAACGACCTTCCACTAGGTAAAGAGGAACGCGCTCGCCGATGCACTTGCCAGGACCTCGACCATGCCGTGTCCCTCCAAGCTCCGATTCGTCCAGGTCTCGGACGTGGGTCTCGATCGCAGCTTCGAGCACCTCGGCGGCGGGGAGGTGCTCGGTGAAGCCCTCAGGAAGGAGACCGTGGCGGCCTTCGCTCGTATGGTAGGCTTCTGTACCGCCGCCCCGCACGACCTCCTCTTGCTCACCGGCTCGCTCGTCGATGCGGAGTTGTCGACCAGGTCGACCCGACTGTTCCTGGATGAACAATTCCTCCGCCTCGGGGAGGCCGGGCTCGAGGTGGTGCTCGTCCCGGACGGCGAACTGGACCTCCTGCGTGAACGTCCCTTCGTCCATGTTCTCGGACCGGGAGCTCCCGAACTCGTGCTCGAGCGATGCTGCGCCACCCTCGTCCGGTGGTCTGGTGATTCGACGCCTAACCCTCCTCGGAACGAGGGCTTCCGCTTCCTTCTCGGCAAGCTTCCCGGAGCGGACCCGGACGAAGCGTCGCTGGCCGGCCTCCACGCTCAGGCCGAGGCCGTGCGTCCCGATTATCTGGCGTTCTGGGGGAGTCCTGCCAAGCTCGAAGTTCCTCTGCAAGGTGACCGGGTCGCCCGTTGCCCCGGCAGCTTGTGCCAAAGCGTCTTCGACGATCCTTCGACGCACGGGTTCTTCTCGGGGGTCCTTGCCGGCTCCGGCCTGGTCCTCACCCACCATCTCGGTGGGGGCCTGGGTTTGCACCGGCGCGAGTTGACCCTCGAGCCTACGATGAACGGCGAGGAACTCGCGTCGGCCTTGGACCGGGTCTTCGAGGATCTGCCTTTACCTGCTGCCCTGCAGGTGCGTCTGACCGGGACGCGCAGTTTCCGCTTGGACCCCCGTCTCACCGGCCGGACCCGACCGAGCGGTCTGTACTGGGTGGATGTCTCGGATTGCAGTCGCTATTGCCTTCCGTCGGACCGTCGATCGAGGTTCTTGTTGGACCATTATACCCACGCCTTCGAGGTCGAACTCAGCCGCGCGTCGGGTGACGAGGTAGAAGAGCTCGAGAGAGCGCGGGAGCTCGGTCTCGGTCTTCTGCTCGAGGCCGCGGAGGACGAAGAACACCGATGATGCTGGGACTTCGTTCGATGCATCTGGCCGGTTTCGGCTGTCTGGCCGACCGGCGTTTCCTGTTCGGCGAAGGAGTGACTATCTTCGTCGGGGCTCCCGGCAGCGGCAAGACCACCCTCCTGGAAGCCATCCGCGCGCTGTTCTATACCTTCGGCTCCACCGGTGGAGCGTTGCGGGGGGTCGATCCAGCGCAGGCCCGTTTCCGGCCCTTCGACCGACAACTTCCGTATACGGCAGCCTTCGAGATGGTGCGGCAGGGGACGGTCCTGCCGGGCGAGCGCGATTTCGAGCGAGACCTGTTTCGCGACGCTGCGGGCCAGGCCTTCGAACCGGCCCCGGGCGAGGGTACCGACGGAGTCCCGAGAACGGTCCACCAAACGCTATTCCGGCTCGAGGCCGGCCTCGCCGACTTGGAATCGCATCGCTCCGAGTTGTTGGCCTTCCTGACCGGGATCCTGGCCTCCAGCCTCGATCGGAAGGACCTACGGGTCTGTCTGGAGCGTCTCGGTGAGCTGGAGAGGACTCTGCAACAAGGTAACTACCCCGACCGAGGTTTGTTCGATACGGATCAAGTCCTCTCTTCCCTCGAGGCGGAAATCGTCGACGGAGAACGGAGGTGGAGGGAGCAGGCCGCTCTCGAACGAGAACTCGGGTTTTGCCGGCAGCGTCTCGGCGAACTCGAACACGAGAAGGCGATCCTCGGTTCAGCGATCCACCTCGAAGAATACCGCCGTCTGGACGAGACCCTTGGGGCACTCCGGGGCCTCGATCAGCGCTGGGAGGAACTCCTCGGGCGCGTGGATGTCCCGTACTCGATGCTCCGTGGGTATCCGGAAAGCTTCGAACGCTGCCTCGAAAGCACCGTGCGTCGACAGGCCTCACTCGTGCGTCTGGAAATCCTGACCACGGAACTCGAAGCGATCGTGGCCGAGCGCGATCGACTCGGCGAGGTCATGTCCGTTTCCCCGTGGCAGGGCGGCGATCCGGACGACGTGGTCCAGGTCTTGCGCGAGGAAGAGCGCCACCTGGTCGAACTGGAACGCGAGCTGAGCGAGAGCCGCTACCGGCACGAACGCGCGCAGGAAGCATTGCTCGCGATCCAACGGTGCCAACGCGAGCTGGAGCGACGTCAGACCGACCTCCTCGATGTCGACGATGTCGATGACGAAGCCCTCGCCGAGTTGGATTTCGCCCAGCAGTCGGCGCATGAGGCCAAGGCCCACCTGACTCGCACCACGGCTCTGGTTGCGACCTCGGGCGAACGGCTCGAGCGTTGCGAACGGGAGTTCCTCGACGTCTTCGAGGCTCGGAGAGCGATGGCCGCGGAAGGGCAGCCCGACCCGGCAACCGAGGCCTTACTAAAAAACCTGCGCGAAGAGTATCGCCGACATGAGGCCGAACTCGTGACCTTGGAGCGCCGTACCGAGGAGGGCGACCGAGCGAGGATGACCCTGGCGGAAGAGCGCCGGCGACTCGAGGACGAGGTCGAGACCTATGCAGAGCTCGCCGAGGCCACGCTCGACACGGTGGCCGAGTTGCAAGCAGGCCGTGCTGAACTGATCGTGCTCCAGACCGAGGAGGCGAGTATTCTGACCGCGGAGCAGGAGCTGCAGCTCTCCGAAGCGCGTCTCGACGAGAGGACCAAGGCCCTCGAGCACGGCTTGGACCGTTGGAAGAGTCGCGAGGAACTCGAACACCACGCTCGCCACGTGAACGAGGATTGGCAAAGCCTCCTGGTTCATCGCGCAAAGCTCGCGACCTCGAGCGGATCAATCGAGGAACAACGCCAACGTCGGGCGGCGATCGATACCCGTTTACTCCGATATCCCTTACGCCTGCGGGGGATGGACCGAGAAACCTTCCACCGTCTGAGCGAATATCACGATCTTGCCCTGTTCCGCAGATTGCAATTGCACGAACGCGTCGAGGAGACGACCGGAGTTCGCACCCGGGAACTCCGTTGGGCGATTGCGGTTGGTATCCTACTCTCGACCAGCGCTGTCCTCGCTCTGGGTTTTGCCGTGGCGCTCTGGATCCTGTATGCCGGAAACGGAGAAGCGTTCTACTCGTTCTGGGCCGGTGGAGCCACTGCTTTCTCGGGTCTGTTCCTTGCCCTTCGCCTGCTCCAACACCGGCACGCTCGTCGGGTCAGCGGGGAAACCGAACGCACTCTCGAAGCCCTCGCGCTCGACGGCCACGAACATCTCCAGTTCGGGTTGCTCATCGAAACTCTCAGGGCCGAGGCCGCTGTCGCCGATTTCGAGACCGTGAAATCCCTGTACGAGGAAGGTTTCACTCTCCAACGCGAGCTTGTCGCGATCGACGAGAACCTCAGTGACCTGGTCGTGGACGAGGTCGCCTTGTGTACCCGGATCGGAGAGGTCGAGACCCGCCTCCTCGGGTATCTCGAGGTCCTCACACCCGAGGCCTTCCAGCAGTTCGTGATCCGTTGCCGCAATGATCGTCGGGTGTTCCTCGAGTTGGAAACCCAACGCACCCAACGCGCGGAACTCGCCGCTCGCCGGCACACTCTCGGACAGACTCTCCACGACCTCCGCCGACGTCGGGACGAACTCGAGAACCGGCTGGCCAGAATAGGCCTCCTGTACTGCACCGAGACCGGTGCGCCGGGCCAGGGCGACACCGAACGGTTGCGCAAGCGCCTTGAGGATCGGGATCGCTTGCTCCGACAACTCGCGCTCCACTCCGGGGAAGAAGACGCTGCCGCTCGGGCTTCGGTCTTGCTGGGCCAAGAGATGGAACACCGCCGGGAAGAACAACGCCGGGTGTTGGGGGAACTCGAGAAGCTCCTCGACGCGTGTTCGGCGCCCTCTGGAGAAACGCTTGGTCGAGCTGAACGAGCCTTGTCGAAGGCAGTCTCACTGCGTCGAGAGGATGAACGCCTCGAATTGCGGTACGAGGCGCTGCTCTCGGCTCACGTTGCTCTGGCCGAAGCCCGGGTCGAGTTGGTCGCCGTGGAAGACCTGCTCCAGCGGCGCCGGTGGGAGGTGCTGTTCAGAACCGGTGATAGCGACGAGGGTTGTGACCTGGAACTCACGGTCACGCGTTTCCGGTCGCGGGTCCTGGAATACCGAAGGGTATGCGATGACTTGATGCACCTGGTGCCCCGACGAGTCGAAGTCCTTGCCGCGATCGAGAGCGCGAACGAAACCCTGCATTGTATTGGCCTCCAACTCGATGAGCTGCGCGGCAACCTGCGCCAACGGCTGGGCGAGGATGAGGATCTTCCCTTTGAACATATGTTCGACCGGCTGCATGCTGAAACAAAGAATTACATTGAGCTGGCAGGCCGACGGGCTCACCTCGAGCAGGAATTACATGAGGTGCGCCGGGCCCATCTCGAGGCGGTACGGCAGGTCGAAACCGAGACCCGAGAGTTGACCGAGCTGCTGACCGAGGTACCTTCCGAGAAGCCGGTTCTGCCCTTGGAACCCTGCCCGGAACAAGAGGAGATCTTGGGTCGGCTCGGTGCGCTCCACGCCGAAAGGACCAAGCTCCTCCAGGGGAGACAGTACCCGGCCCTGGTGCTACGCCACGCCGAATTGACCCGCACCGTGGCCTTGCTGCAAGAGAGCCCGAGTTGGAGCGGGGAATCGCAGTTCCAAGACCCGGAAACGGCTCTGGCCGAGGTGGATGCCGATCTCATAGCGACGAGGAAGCGCTTCCAAGATACCTTGGAGGCCCTGCGGGAATTCGAAATCGCACAGCCTTCGTCGCCGGCCAGGTTGCGAGAACGCCGGGGGGCTCTCCTCTATCACCGGCGAGGCCTGGAGCGCCGGATCGAACAGGTGCGCCTGGCGAGGAAACAGTTGCAAGAGAGTCGTTGGACTCTGGCTAATCGGTACGAAGAGATGCTGAGTTCGGCGGCCAGCGAGGCTTTGACCGGGCTGTCGAAGAACGTGCGGTATCGCCTCGAGGTCGATCGCCACCTGGGCTTGATGTGGAGGGAGAACGGGGCCGACCCGCGTCCCCTGGAATATCTCGGACGCGTCGGCCGGGCCCAGGCCTGGGTCGCTCTGCGCCTGGCTTGCCTACGGCTGGCGACGAACACCGTGCAGGTATGTCCTCCCGTCTTGCTCGACGATCCGTTTTCAGGCTGGGACGATGAACGAGCCCTCGCCGGACTCGAGGCCTTCGCTTCGCTCGCCGACCGCGTGCAAGTGGTCCTGGCGACCTCGGATGAAACCCTGGTGCGGGCTTTCTTGCGCGGCCATCCCGGTGGGGTGGTGCAGCACCTGCTCTGAGGGGTGTCGCGCACTTCAGCGACCGGCGGTCTTCGTTCCAACAGTGGCGAGTTGGCCGCAGGCCGCGGCGATATCCGCGCCGCGACGTTTGCGCACGTTCACCTGGAGTCCGCGTTCGGCGAGCGCTTCGAAAAAGGCCTGTACGCGGTCTTCCGTCGGGGCGGAGAGGCCTTCGATCCCGTTCTCGTTGTATGGGATGAGGTTGACCTTTGCCGGGATGCCGTGGAGCAGGGTCACCAGCTCGCGGGCATGCTTGGGCTCGTCGTTGAGGCCAGCGAAGAGAATGTATTCGATAGTGAAGCGCCGGCGTTTGGGCAAAGGAAACGAGCGCAGGGCCTCGAGAAGCACGGCGAGAGGGTAAGTGCGATTGACGGGCATCAACCACCCGCGCAGGTCATCGCGGGTGGCGTTGAGCGAGACCGCGATGCCGATGGTGGGTCTCTCCAGCAGGCGGTCGAGTTTCGGAACCAGGCCGGCGGTCGAGACCGTGGTGCGCCGGGGGGATTGCGCCAGGCCTCGATCGTCGCCGAGGATGGCCAGGGCGGCGAGCAGGTGGTCGTCGTTGTCCAGGGGCTCCCCCATACCCATGAAGACCACGTTGGTGACGTTCTCCTTGTCGCCGAACATGCGCCGGGCGAGTACGACTTGAGCCACGATCTCCGAGGTGCCGAGGTGGCGTACGAAGCCCATCTTACCGGTACGGCAGAAGCGGCAGCCGAGCTTGCAGCCGACCTGGGTGGAGACGCACAGGGTCGCTCGGTGGAGTTCGGGTATGTGCACGGTCTCGACTTTGCGGCCGTCCTGGAGTTCGATCAGCAGCTTGACTGTCCCGTCGATAGAGGTTTGGAGGTCGGCCACGGATGGGAGCTCGAGGCTGAAGACAGCGGCGAGCCGGTTCCGGTTGGATAGGCTGATGTTGGTCATGTCGGCGAAAGAGTTGGCGTGCTTGCGATAGACCCAATCGAAGACCTGGTCGGCGACATAGCGGTGGAAGTCCCCCAACTCATCGAGGTGCCGGTGCAGCTCCTCGCGGGAGAGCGAGAAGAGGTCAAGCATGGCAATACCTGGCGACGAGGGCCGCGAGGCGTTCGCCGCGGAGCTTGTCCAGGGTGCGTATAGAGTCACCTTTTAATGCAAATAGTTTCTTGTACCGAAGCGGGCGGTGTGGCCCCAGGGTGGACCGCAACACGGCCTCGACCGTTTCGAGAGCGAGCTCGAGTAATTCGGTCCTGCCTGCGCGTTCGGGATGGTTGCGCATTCTGAGGAAACGGTTCTTGAGAGGGGCTTGATAGCATTCTGCCGGATAACGCGCGGAGAGGCGGTCCAGACGTTCGAGACGGTGCTCTTCGAGGCTCTTGCCCGTATCTTTGATGTCTTCGAAGGATGCAGCGATCCAGCCGTCGAGGAGGATGCGGTGAGGCAGGGTCGGTTGGAGACGCCGCAGGGCGATGAGCAAACGCAGGACTTTGAAGCGGAGGAGGTCGAACCCGTGTTCCTCGAGCAATTCCGGGAAGTGGTGACCGAGATGGGCCTCGATGCGGGAGCGACTGGCTTCCAACGCGTGCTCGACGGTGCAGCGGCTCTCCTGCCGGTGAACCGACCGCGACAGCTCTCGCAGTCGTCCGTCCAGGCTCGGGGTCTCGGGTGCCTGGACGGCCAGTTCATTGAGGACTCGCTGGCAAGCGTTGAGCCTTTCGTCGCGGAAACCTTCACGGTCCAGACGCTCGATCACCGCGCGGAGCTGTTGGAGTCGTCCTTGGATCTGGACTGCGAGGGCGACCTCGCGATGCAGAGCGGCCAGGGGTTTGAGCAGGACCGTGGCCGCGGTGCCACGCAGAGTCTTTCGATCCGAGACCAGCCGGGAATACCGTTCGCGCAGCGAAGGAGCCAGATCGGGATTGGCCTCGAGCCAGGTCGACAGATCGGAGAGGAGGAGGTCGACGGTCCTCATGGCTGGTCCATCCTCGAAGCAAGGACCAACTCGATCCGTCCGGCGCGGGGGGGAGCGAGGGTTAGGGCGAGCGAGGGCGGTGAAGCGCTTTCGCGGGTCAAGAGCTTGGCCAGGCGTCGGAGCAAGTCTTCGGCCTCGGTCAAGGGGCTGAGCGGACAGGGGGTCGCCGGCGGGCACTGGTCCGCGCTCGGGTCTGCCGGAGCGGCCACCGGGGGAGAGTCGGCGCTGACCTCGTTCTCGGGAAGCGGCTGCACGGAGAGTCCCCAGGACAGGTTGTCGCCGCTCGAGGCGGCCATGGCCTTGACCAGCTCGCGCAAGAGGAAAACCCCTTTCGCGCTCGGACCGCTCGGGCCGAGGAAATAGGCATCGGCGAGGACCAGGCGTTCGCAGGCGTCGGCACCCCGCTGGTACCAGAGATCGGGGGTACCATCGCCGTCGTAATCAAAACCGCCGGAGGACGCATCGTAGGCGGTGCGCAAGGTTGTCACGACCAAGTCTCGCAGGGGAGTAAGCTCCTGCGGTTCTGCCGTGGCGCTACTGTCGGCGCTCGGTTCCCCGGGCGCTTCGCTCGGATCGGCGCTGGGGTCCCCGAGGAACTCGGGTTCACCGGAAGGAGCAGGAACTCGAGTAGTGTTCTCGCTCTTGTCGACGAGGGAAAAGACGATGGCCAGGAGGAAGAGCAGTAGGGCAAGCTCGAAGGCCAGTGGGGGCAGGTGACGCATGGCCGGCCTCATTCGATCGGAGTGGTCAGCTTAGGGGAATCTTCCTCGAGCACCTCGTCTTCGGCGTCGATCAAGGGGGTGGGGCGTCCCGAGGGCGAGCGGCGGCGGCCCTCGTTCTCGCGGCGGGGGAGGCTCTCTTTGGGGAGTGGAGGCGTGGAAGCCTCGGCCATGATTTTTACGGCTCTCTTGACCTCGCCGAGCACCACATCCTCGCGTTTGAGGAATTCCTCGATCAGGTCGACCCGGGCGGTCTCATTTTTGGTCAGCTCTTCGCGGAGATCGAGCAGCAATTTGTTCTGGGCTTCGAGGTGTTCGTAGAGTTCCTCGACCCTGGCATTGAAGTGGTGGTGGTTCTCGAAGATCTTCTCGTCGATGGCGAAGAAGCGTTCCAGGACCTCGTTGACGTCATCCTTGTAGGCCAAGAGGCGCTCGGTGCCTTTCTCGAAGGCATCGACGAAGATGGTCAGTTTCTCCTGCTCGACTTGCACGTTCTTGGAAGCATTGTGCAGGAGTTCGGCCGCCGCGACCGAATCGCGGGCCGCTTGTTCGAGTTTGCCCGAGGCTTGCCTGAGCAAATCGAAGAGGTCCTCGCTCCAGGCGAAGAGGCGATTGACTTCTTCGTGGGTGGTGTCGCGCAGGTAGCGAGGCAGGAGCTCGTGTTGGATCAGACCGTCGAACTCGCGGCGATTGCCGGTCGCAATGCTGTCCCGGAATGCCCGGAAGGGAGCCAGGACAAGCAAGCCGGCCACGGCCCAACCGAGGCTGGAGAGGGCGCCGAGCAGGGCGGAGCCTGTCTCGAGATCTCCTCCGGTTTTCGCAGAGAGCGCGGTGAAGAGGTTGAAGCAAGCGCCGAGAAGACCGGCGGCCATGATGGCGCGGGTAAGCAGTTCCAGCCCAGGGGCCTGGTCACTCAAGGCCAACGGGAGGTTCGTGCTCGAGGGTGTGTTCTTCCCCCGGAGTAGGCCGAGCCGGTGGAGTTGTTCCAGGGTGGTCGCGAGCAGGTTGTCTTTGCCGACCAAAGACCTGGCTTCATCATGGTATTCCTGGAGGCTGCGATTCAGGGGGATGGTGCGGAGCAGCTCTCCTCGGGCGAGGATCTTGCGTTCTCCGAGGCCGGTCATGACCTGGACGAGCGCGAGCAGCACCCCGACCAGGGTGAAGGCGGCGATGAGGACGACGGGGATGAACACCGCCAAGTCGCTGCCCGGCAGTAGGAAGGTGACCAACTGATCCATGCCCATTTCCTCCAGGGGGATCGATGTGTGACGCCTCGATCGGGGTCGAGAGCGGGAGGGGATTATGCAGCATGCACGGAGAAAAGGGAAGAGGATAGGAGACTCGAACAAGCTTGCCGATGCTCGCTCTCTTCTGCAGTCTCACTCTGCTTTCGGGGCATCTTGCGCGGCGGGCCGGATTTCGACCGAACAGTGTCCGGGACGTTGGTAGCGGTCGGTCTTGAGCTTGACGTCGCAAGGATTGCACAGACCGTGCTTGTCGCAGGGGCGGAAGACGTCTGTCAGGCCCAGTTCCGGGTCGAGGATGGAACCGATCGGTTGGAAGGCGTTGTAGAGGTCGTGGTGACAGCGAAAAATGTTGCCGCTCGGGTCGATCAGCAATTCCGAGGTCCTGCAGGTGACGGGAACACCACTAGGCTTCCCCAGGCAGGCTTCGGGATAGCGATAGGTCCCGTGGATTGCCCCCTGGTAGGGACCGAGCAACTCTTTGATTCTAAAGTCTATGCCCTCGGATGCGAAGACCCGTGCGGCTTCATCGAGAAGGGTTGGGGCGTCGGGTAGACGGACCGAATAGAGACCGAGGTCGAAGCCCGCATCGCGCAGTCGGCGGACTTTGGCGGTAAGGGTGCGGAGTTCGTCGTGGCGGGGGTGGTAGCTGATTCTGATCGGTGCGTAGGGGCCGGTTCGTCGGAAACGGGTCGGATCGACGCGGTCGAGGAAGGGAGCGAGGTCGAAGGTCAAAGAGGTCAGGAGGTCGATCTTGTACTCGGCTGGAAGGTCCTCGAGCAGGGTGCAGAAACCCGGATGTCGACCCGGATCTCCTCCTTGGAGGGTGATGGGTAGATCATGCAGTTGCACACGCTTGAAGAAGGTGAGCCATTCCGCGGCGCCAAGTTGCGGTCTCGGTTTGAAGGAATAGCGATTGATCTGGTTGATGCAGTAACTGCAGCACAAGCCGCAGGCGAAGGTGAGGAAAACCCCGAAATAATTGTAACGAGGTGGGAGGAGGACCGGGTTCATGGTGGACCGGGGTGAGAAGACAAGAGCAATCCCGGGGTTACTCTGTCACTGGTAGGTGACGACATCGAGTTCGGAGCATCATGCGAGGTGGTACTCACGTGAAGAGGTCCTCTTCCTGGGATCGGAGTTGATCGACCGGGATCAGTCCGCGTTCAGTGATTTCGCCGTGCTCGGCGAGGGCTAACAAGAAGGTGTCGACGATGCGCGGGTCGAAGCGGGTGCCGCGACTATTATAGAGGTAACCCTTGACCGATTCCGGAGAGGATCGATCGTAGATATTGGCGGGATAGAGCAGAGAATCGTAGGCATCGATCACGGCGACGATCCTGGCACCGAAGGGGATGTCCTCCCCGGCCAAGCCGTCGGGCCAGCCTTTGCCGTCGTAGCGTTCGTGATGGCTGCGAATGATCGCTGCCACGGTGGAGAACTTGGGATCCTTGCCGACGAGGTTCTGGCCGATCTGGCTGTGTTGCTTGATGAGTCGTTTTTCGTCCTCGGAGCAGAGGGAAAACTTCTTCCGAGAGAGGATCTTGGGCAAGCCGATGAGCCCGAGATCGTGTAGCAGAGCTGAGAACTCGACGTGATTGCGATCCTTTTCCTCGAGGTCGAGCTTGGCGCAGACCAACCTCGCCAGCTCGGCCACGCGTTTGGCGTGTTGCATGAGCCAGGGGTCGAACACCTCGAGCAAACTCGAAAATATTTCAATAGATTTCAGGTAATTGAGATTGCTTTCCTCGTAGAGCTTCTTGAGGGCTCGATTCTTGAGTTCGATCTCCTTGGTTTTCTCGAGCAGAGCTTGGTTCTGGACCTTGGTCAGATCGAAGAGTTTGCGGTTGATTGCGGCTAGCTGGAAACGGTCTACGGCTTCGCGGATGATGGCTCGTATCTCTTTACCATTCCAGGGTTTGATGATGTAGCGGTAGATGCCGCCTTTGTTGATGGCCTCGATGGCAATGTTGGCTTCGTTGTAAGCTGTGAAGAGGATGCGCACGGTATCCGGATAGAGTTTTTGGGTGATGGCTAAGAGGTCGATGCCGTTCATCTTGGGCATCAGGTAGTCGGCCACGATCACGGCGAAGGTGTGTTTCCCGAGGAGCTGCAGGGCCTCGTCGCTGCTCTCGGCGGTGAACACCTCGTAGGGATCGACCTTGAGTTGTCTGGCCAGGGCGACGTGGACGTTGCGCTCGTCGTCGACCACCAGGACGCGGTGGGCTCTCGCGGAAGGTTCAGGTTCGCTCATGACCGGCTCATTTCTCGGTACTCGATCGCTCATCGTAGTCCAACTCCATCGGAATGCAAGCTCTTCGCGATCAGTCCTTTACCTCGTGCCGGCAGGAGCGTGTTCCGGGTTACGGCCGAAGAGGAGGAGAAGCCCGACCATACCCGCGAGCCCCAACACGTGGCAGAGCCAGAGCGGAACCCCCAGGGCCATGGGAAGATACCCGGTCAGAAGGGCTAAACCCATGCAACTCAGAGCATAGGGCATCTGGGTCCGTACATGATCGAGGTGATCGCAACTGCTGGCGATGGAGGACAGGATCGTGGTGTCGGAGACCGGACTGCAATGGTCACCGAAGATGGCCCCGTCGAGCACTGCGGCCATGGTCAAGATGATCATTGGCATGCCCCCCTGGTGCCAGGCCAGAGGACCTAGGGTCGGCAACAGGAGCGCCATGGTTGTCCAGGAGGAGCCGGTGCTGAAGGCGATCAGGCTGGCGAGGACGAACGTCAGGAGGGGGAGGAAAAGAGGAGGGACGAGCTCGCCGAGCGAGGCATAGAGGAAGTGGGCCGTGCCGACCGCCTCGGTGACCGAGGCCAGACCCCAGGCCAGGATGAGAATGACGAAGGCCAGGTACATGGCCTTGCACCCATCCCAGACCGTGCGCAGCGCCTCGGATAGCCCGAGCAAACGTTGACCAAGGGCGAGCAGGATGGCGCAGAGCAGGCCGGCGACTCCGGCTCCGGCCAAGACGTAGTTCGAGTTCTGGGTGTTGGCCAGGACCGTGCGATACAGAGAGAAGGAGAAGAGCGAATGGGAGCCATCCCGGAGGAGTTCGGGTAAGCCTCCGTCGAGGAGCAATCCCCCGATGGTGCCGCCCACCACAACGAGTATTGGCAGGAACGCATTGTACCAACGGGCGGGAATGCCGGGCTTCACCTCGATGGCCTCGAAGTCTTGGCTGGTCATGGGTTTGGCGCCGTCGCGAAGGACCTTGCCCTCGTGGGCCGAGCGATGTTCCGCCCGGAACATCGCTCCGAAGTCACGGCTAAGGAAGACGTTGAGGGCGACGAACGCGAGCGTGAAGAGACAATAGAACCGCAAGGGGATCATCTGTATGAAGGCACCGTAGGCGTCGGCCGAGATCGAGAGGTCGGCGAAAACGTCGCCGATCAGGCCGTTCTGATAGCCGATCCAGGTCGAGATGATGGCCAGGGCCGCGACCGGCGCGGCGGTGGAATCGACGAGATAGGCCAATTTCTCGCGCGAGATCCGGTAGCGGTCGGTCAGGGGACGCATGGTGGTGCCGATGACCATGGTGTTGGCGTAATCGTCGAAGAAGATTGCTCCGCCCATGGCCGCGGTCCAGATGCGCGCAGCTCGTGCGTTACGGGCATGGTGCACGACGTGGTCGATCACGCCGCGAATTCCTCCGGCTCGGGTCATCACCGCGACCATGGCGATGATGCTGGCGGTAAAGACGAAAATGGTGCCATGGAAGGAATCGAAGAGGGGCTTCAGGAGAAAGTCAGCCACCGTACTATAGATGGCCAGGAAGGGATTGAACCGATTGACGATAAGGGCTCCGAAGGCTATCCCGAAGAGGAGTGAGAGGACCATGCGGCGGGTGACGATTGCCAGGAACACCGCCAGGAGCGGTGGCAATACCGCCAGCCACGAGGGCAGGCGCTCACGCAGCAAGAATTCCAGAGAGACCGTGCCTTTCTGGGGTGTGAGGGGTTTGACGAGGGCGTGGAGTCGCAGCTCTTCTCCTTCCTCCGAGAGGGTCAGTTCGAGGGTGTCGGCGCTACTATCCCGAGAGAGGAGAGCGGTTCTCTCCCTCAGCGCGGCAGTCAGCATCTCGTGGTGCGGACCGATGGCGTTGACAGTGAAGGTGGGGGTCTCTCCGGTGTCTTCAGTCAGTTTGTGCTCGAGTTGCTCGACCAGGGCGTGCAGTTCGGTCTTCACCAGATAGTCCCGGTCACACGGAAGGAGGTAGGAACCGAGGGCGATGAGCCCGATCAACGCGGCGGCGGATAGGAGAGTAGTCATTCTCTTCAAGGTGTCACCGACGTGGGAGTTGTGAGTAAGAGCGAGAAAAGCGGGGAGCCGGTCGGCTCCCCGCGGGAACTCAACCGGTCACTGGTTAGTCACGGCCGGGTCGCCGGTGACGGTGTCGGGAAGGGGTTCGGGCATCAGCCCGATGTCGAAGCACTTCCAGGAGATCGGACAGCCCTTCTCGTCGAACCCGGCAACCACCTTCTGACCGCCGACGCAGGTCGTCGTCGAACGCAATCCGTCGAAGGCGCAGGTCTTGGGCGCGCACCTGGGGGGTTTGGGACAGATCATATTGCTGTCGGCGGTCTGCATGAAGAAGTCCTTCACGAGGACCTGTTCCGCGGTGCAGACAGGAAAATACTCGGGTATGCCTGGGCACGTCTCGGGCCGCACGCAGGTGGGGGGTAGCGGACATCCGTCCTCACCGGTACTCTGTAAGATCTTGCCGTCGAGACAGAAATCCGGACGCAGGTCGTAGTCGTACATCGGGCAGATCTTGGGTCTGCACACCGGGGGCAGCGGACAACCGATTTCGTCGTACCCACCGGAGGTGATGGTACCGTCGATACACCATTCGGAGGAAACCGCCATATCGGCCGTGCCTACCGAGGTGCCGGTGATGAGATCTCCGTCAGGAGTCCTGACGTAGATGGGACATTCCTTGGGTTTGCAGACCGGGGGCAGCGGACAACCGCGATCGTCATAACCGCCGAAGACCATGTTGCCGTCCGGGCAATAGACCATCATGGCATCATTGCCGGCTTCGGAGGAGGTTGCCATATCCGCATATTGCGGACATTCGTACGGTTTGCAGCGCGGGGGCAGCGGGCAGCCGTTCTGGTCGAAGCCGCCGGAGATGATCTCGCCGTTCTCGCAGACCGGCATGGCCATGGTGTACATGGGGCAGATCTTGGGTTTGCAGACCGGGGGCAGCGGACAACCGTTCTGGTCGAAGCCGCCCGGGACTATCTCGCCGTCCTTGCACACGGGCATGACCGTGGGGTATGCGGGGCAGATCCGCGGCTTGCAGACAGGGGGTAGCGGACAACCGCGTTCGTCGTAACCACCCGGGACCAGCTCTCCGTCCGGACAAGCGGGTTCCATGATCCGGTCGGCGATTTCATCGCGCAGGACTCCGCCCAGGGCTGGGCCGGCATCCGTGGCGTTGGGAACCGCGGTGCGGTAGACAGGGCAGTCGACCGGTTGGCAGCGCGGCGGCAGCGGACAGCCGTTGGGGTCGAAACCGCCGGTGATGATGGCCCCGTCTTCACAACGCGGCATCACGTCGGGGTACATCGGGCACTGTTTGGGTTTGCAGGTCGGGGGCAAGGGGCAACCGCGGTCGTCGAAACCACCCGACACCGGGGTTCCGTCTGGGCAGAAGTTGTCCCAGTAAACCGGCATGAGGTCGGCTTGGGCCGAGGAGGTAGTGATTTTCTCTTGGAGAGCGGTACCGCCGAGGATGTCGCGGTAGACCGGACAGTCTTTCGGCTGGCAGCGTGGCGGGAGCGGACAACCGTTCTGGTCGAAACCGCCGGAGATGATCCTGCCGTCCGGACAATTCGGCATCACCATGGTGTACATGGGGCATTCTTTGGGTTGGCAGACGGGAGGCATCGGACAACCGTCGGGGCCGATCGAGCCTGTGGTCCAATACCCCTCACACTTCTCGCGCACGAAATTCTCGTCCGCATTGCTGCTGAGGGTCCAACACTGTTTTGGTCTGCAGACCGGGGGCAAGGGGCAGCCCTCGGGGCCGAAACCGCCGTGGACGATGAGACCATCGATGCAGTATTTCTCCGGCATGTCGAAATCGTAGGCAGGGCAGGTCTTCGGGCGGCAGATTGGAGGCATCGGGCAGCCGAGGTCGTCGAATCCACCGATGGTGATCTCGCCGCCTTCACAGGTGGTCACACGTTCGCTCTGGAAGGTCGGGCAGGCCTTGGGCACGCAGCGCGGCGGCAACGGGCATCCGGCTTGATCGACCCCACCGGTCTGGATGATACCCATGGGACAGAATTCTTGGGTGATCTTAGGGTAGACCGGACAGGACTTCTTGTGACAGAGCGGGGGCATGGGGCAGCGCCGGTCGTCGAAGCCGCCGGGCATCCAGAACCCGCTCTCGCAAACCTGGGTCTCGGCGAAGGCATAGGCCGGACAATCCTTGGGCACGCAGAGCTTCGGCATGGGACACCAGTTCGAATCGAAACCGCCGTGGATGAAGCGGCCGTCGGCGCACTCGGTCTCGGTGGTCTCCTGTAGGACCGGACAATCCACGGCTATCCCGCCCTGACTGTCGATGAAGATCTTGCGGGCCAGTTCGTGGACGTCGCTCATGTCGATCTTACCGTCGTTGTTGAGATCTTCGAGACCGGCTTCCTCGAGTTCGTTGGCGTCGGAACCCTGTTGAGCCATGCTGAAGAACTTGAGCACGTCGGCATTGTCGAGTTCGCCGTTACCGTCGACGTCGCCGACCACCTGTTGGACTTCTGCGCTGTCGGCGAGCTGGTCAATGAAGCTCTGACAGCCGAACATGGAGCCGAATACTGTCAAGAAGAACCCGATAAGTAAGACAGTGCGAAGCATAGCTTCCTCCCTCGAGGCAAGTACGTGGTCGCCCACGCTGATCTCAGATCGAGCCGTACGGTGTCTTCGCGGTAGTTGCGACTTGGCCACGATCGGGCGAAGAATACCCCTCCCTGCAAGGGAATGCAACTGCAAAGGTTGCCTTTCCCGCCGATCCATGCTATGGACTCGACCGAACTCATGGAGAGGACTTTCTCGGTCCTGACGATGAGCTCGACAACGTAGGGGGGGATGATGACGAAACGCAAACGCTGGAAACTCGGAGAACTGCTGCTCAGACTTGGACTGATCGATGCCGAACAGCTCAATGCCGGGCTGACCTACCAGAAGCTCGAGCGTGCGCACGACGAGGATGCGCCTCTAGGAGAATTCTTCACCAAGCATCGCATCGTATCACCCAAGGTAGTATCGACCCTGCTGGCCTATCAAGAAAAACATGCCGAAAAGAAAGAATACAAGATCAGTGGATTAGATGACCAGAGGGTTCTTGGGGCCATCGATTCCCTCACCGCCCGGCAGCATGGGATCTTCCCGATCGTACTCAAGGAAAGCCCTGAGGAAGCCTGGCTCTACCTGGCGATGCGCGATCCTGAGGATCGTTCCCTGATAGAGGACATCGAATTCCGTTCCGGCTATTTCGTCAAACCGGTGAAAGCCGATGACGAATCCCTAACCCGGGCCATCGAACGGTATTATCCCAGCAACTGACCGCATCTTGTTCCTCCAGCGATGACCTCCCTCACGATCACTGATCCTGGCCTCCCGTTTGAAACATTCATGCGTGAAGCCCTCACCGAGGCTGCCAGAGCCGCGACAGCGGGCGAGGTGCCGGTCGGGGCGGTCTTGGTCCTGGACGGGCTCGTGTTGGCTCGGGCCTGCAATACCCGCGAAGCGGAGCAGAATCCGCTCGGCCATGCCGAATTGAACGTACTCACCGCTGCCGCCGAACGGCTCCGCGACTGGCGGCTCACCGGGACTACCCTCTACTGCACCGTGGAACCTTGTGTGATGTGCGCTGGAGCCTTGGTCCATGCCCGAGTGCAGACCGTCGTGTTCGGTTGCCGTGATCAGCGTTGGGGTGGCCTGCGCAGCCTCTACCGTCTCGGCGAGGACGAACGCCTCAATCACCGCCTCGAGGTGATCGAAGGAGTGCTCGAGGAAGAATGCCGTAGTATGATAGTTGACTTTTTCCGGGCGAAGAGGAACAAGGGGAAAGCGTAAGGACGGGCTCCCGCCGGCCCGTCCCGTCTACCGGAGAGGTGGCCGAGAGGTCGAAGGCGGATGATTCGAAATCATCTGTAGGGTTTCCCTACCGGGGGTTCGAATCCCTCCCTCTCCGTTACAATAGGTCCAGGCAAGGCCAGGGAAGGCTGCCTGGATATTCTTTTTCAAAGAGTTGTAAGAACTATTTGAAGAATACGAGATCCACAACCCGGGTCGTGCGCGGTGGTGGCTGAGAAAACGGAGCCGGGAGGCGGAAACCTCATCCCCTTCGGGTGCAGGCGAGCGCTTCCGATGGCGACTCTCCCTCTGCATCATGGCGACCCGTTTGACCGCATGCTCATCGCCCAAGCATTGTCTGAAAACCTTTGTCTGGTAAGCGCTGATCGTGCACTCGTGTCGTAGGAGGCTGCCGTACTGTTGATCTAGCGGCACTGCGCCGGAAGCTCCTCCAGCCGTCCGTGGATCTTCGGTCCTTCGGTGCCGGTGAGGACGAGATGTGAGCCGTCCTTGGACAGGGTCTGGGTTTCCCGGCCATCGCAGCGCAAGTCCCGATCGAAGACTCGACAGGTGTAGGTGCTGAAGAGCAGGCCGACCTTGTCCTCGACGCATCCGAGCACGGTGCCGTCCTTCGCGATGGTGTAGAAGCTCGAGTACATGGCCTCGTGATGTTGCCAGGTTCCGACGTAGGCGGTATCGGCCTCGCCGTGCGGTTCCTCCGCGGTCGTGGGGTCGGGTTCCTCCGGGGGGTGGATTGCTGGATCCTGGGGCTCGTCGATCGGTAGGGGTGGAGGATCTGGTGCTGCCGGGCATTCCGAGGGAATAGCGTCGAGTTTGCCGTAGGTCGCTGTCCCAGCGGTCGAACTGATGGAGAGATGCGAACCGTCCATGGAGAGAGTCTGGGGCTCTTCACCGGGGCAGGTCAGGAGGTCGTGGTCCAGGGTGCAGGTTTGTGCCTCAGGTGGGTTACCCAAGGTGTCGATCCGGCACGAGCGTACGTTGCCGTCGCTGTCGATGTCGTAGTAGCGGGAGTACATGGCCTCGTGGTGCTGCCAGGTCCGGACATAGGCCGAGGCGACGTCGCGTTCGGGACCGGCCTGGTCGGTTTCGACGTCCTTGGCTGACGCAGGTGCCGGGTCCTCATCGCCCTTGGTCAAGGCGCCGAGCTCGAGGGTGCAACCCAGGACGAACAGGCCCCCGAGGCAGCAAGCCAAGAGGTGCCGCAAAGGTTGGGTGCCGGTCACGAGGTTGGAATATCGTAGGAACGTGTGCCCTTTCGGTTGCATGAGGTTGTCTCCCCGATGTTGCCCGTTCATGCCGCAAGCGAGGTTGAACTCACGGGGGTGAGAGGTCAAGCCAATATCGAAGATGAAGGAACCATTGCCGTCGAAGGTGAAGTGGAGTCACCTTGCGGCGATCCTGGTGATGAAGCTCGGGCGGAAGAGCGTGATGAGCAAAAAAAACAGACCATTCTTCCAGGGCAGTTCTTGTACAGCGCGCGAAGAATGCGTAGGTGCGTCTTTTCTCGTGGCGGGCATCTTCAACTTGCCGATGGAACCGCCCCAAAACCACCCAATGACACCCTTGACGGCATGAAGAAGGTAACCAGGAAAGCGCGGTATGGAAACCAAGTCCGGCTTTGGGGTCCTTGTTTTCCAACGCATCGGCGATAGCGAGGCTTGGTGCCCGAGCGGCGGCGAGAGCTTTGGTATGCTCTCAAAAAGCCTGGAGGAGGCACTTGGTAGGGGTTTGACAGAAGTTCGGTGACCCACTGTAGAAGGACGGAAGTTCGGTGTACACGAGAGGGGTGTCCGCATCGGCTTTGAGGATGGGGGGCGACCTATTGGGCGCTGAGGTACTTCTCAACGCGGTTGGCGGCGTTGGTGCGCAGGTTGAAGTAGTAGAAGGGGATGTCGTACGAGTGGTACACGCCAGGGCCGAAGCCAAGGATCAGGTTGCTGTCCACTGCCGTGCTGCACACGACCACACCCTTGGATTTGTCCACGCGGGCGTCCGCGTATTGGGGCACCTGGGAGAATACGCCGCCCTTGCCCGGCATGTACGAGCCAAGTCCCTCTTCTGTGGTGGCGGTGGTCTCGTCCAGGGTCCAGGAAATGGGGTTGATGGCGATGGCTCCGGGCAACAGGAAGGGCGCTTGGGACAGGTCAACCCCGGGGGCAAGGGTGTTGTAGGAGATGATCACGCCCGTGTCGTCAGGGCCCTGGGCAAAGTGCAGGTGGGGATTGGCCGCCAGAAAGTCACTCGTAATCGAGTAACCGATGATATAGGCGGCCACCATGCGCTTGAGGTACTCTGGATGGGTTTTGAAGTAGCCGGCTAGTAACAGTTTCAGCACATTGGCGCCCTGGGAGTGACCCAGCAGCAGGAACGGCCTACCGTCGTTGTAGTGCTGGAAGTAGTAGTCCAGGGCAGCCTCGGCATCTGCAGCCGGGACACTGGCGATAAACGCGTCCCGCTGGTCGGGGGGCAGCGAGAGGCTGTAGACCCCTTCCCCCTGACGATAGTAGGGGGCGTAGACATTGCCGACGGTCTCGAAGGCCGTGGCTTGCCGGGCGTAGGCGGAAGCGGAACCAGCAAGCATGGAGGCGTTGTCGATGGGGCATATATTGGGCTCGGAGTCGTCCAGTTTGCGCCAGGCGGTGGGGTATAGGTAGAAGACATCCACTGCCTTGTTGGTGGCCTGGGGCAGGTGCAGCCAATGAGCCGCCAGGGAGTAATCGGTGAGGGCCCCACCTGCGGTATCCCCCAGGCGAAGCGAGTCGGCAGCCAGTTCCTCCATTCGGCCTTTGTTCATCCGGTAGAGCCTGACGTCGGTCTGCGAGTCAGCGGCGGAACCCTGGGGGTTGATGACGACGAAGTTCAGGTTGCTGCTGTTGGGGTTGTGGTCGATCCATGTGCCCGAGTTTGCGTAGATGGTTTTCAGGCCAGCGTGGTTTTCGCCCGCAATGATCCGCGGCTCGTGGGTGTGCCCGAAGACGACAATACGAACCGGGGAGGCCGGGTTCTGGAAGTACTGTGTCTCTGCCTGCTTGTCGGTGCCTGACGCCTTCGCCGCGTCGGTCAGGGCCTGCATGATCGGGATGTGGGCCGCTACGCGGTTGATGGTCTGGCGCTGGTCCCATGTATCCAGCGAGGTTCTAAACAGATTCATGTCAATGGGGCCTCCCGGGGCCTCTTGGAAGGGCGGGACGTCGTTGATGGCATAGGTCTTGGTGAAACCGTCAAGGTTGGTGACGATGATCTTTTCGGCGAAGGTATTCTCCACCGGGTACTTCTCGAGCAATGTCTTCCAAATGCCCCAGTACACATAGGCCAGTTGCTGTGCGGGGTTAAGGGTCACCTCAGGAATGGTGTCACCCGCGGTCTCGCAGCCCTGCAGCACGTGCAGCACGGCGATGCGGGTGAAGAAGTAGCCCGGAGGCATGATGGAACCTGGTGCCACGGCGGCGTTGGACAGGGGATCCGGCGCGCAGAAGAAGTTGTAGCGGTGGCCGTGCTCGATGGCTATCTCGGGGTGATCCTGGGGGCTGTAGGTGCCCAGGCCAAGCTGGTCGTCACGGGCCTGGTTGATGCCCGATAGGATGCTGTCCACATTCGCTGCGGTGATGGTTAGGTCGTGGTTGCCTGGCACATAGGTCACCCGGATTGTGCCGTCCTGGATGATGTTGTTGAAGGCGCCGATGACTTCAGGGTTCGCTGCAGCGATACGCTTGACGAAGTCGGCCTGGTCCTTCCCCGCGTAGGTATCGGTGGTGGCCGGCACGAACCACTCATCCAGCAGGTCACCGGCAATGACCAACTCGCGCACAGTGGGCGACTGCCGGACCGTCTGCAGGAACTCGGCAAGGGCGGGAAGATTGTCATGGCACTCGGCGTAAGCCAGGTCGGCCCCGAGATGGAGGTCACTGATGACCACAATTTGGGTGCGGGCGTCGGCGCCGGTGTTCAGGGGACCAAGAGCGTTCTCTTTGGTTCCACATGACACCATCAGCAAGAAGGCCAGGAAAAGGGTTACAGCCTGCAACTTGTGCATGGGCGCGTCCTCCAAGAGGTTCGATGCCCCCAATGGCCACCTGAAAATGTTCCACCTGTGGCCGGGTCAAACTGTTCCACCGGCAGGGCGGGATAACGATACTCTGACCTGGGTTTCGGGTCTATGCTTGTTCCTTCTTCATCGTAGAGTATCATCACTGGACTTCACCTCGATCAACTGCTGCTCCATGCACTGCCCCCGGTCTTTTGTGTGTCTCCGGTAAACCTAGCCGAGTCCCACGACCAGCGGAAGATGCGTTTGGTTACGCGCTTACCCATTACGTACAGAATACTGGGCAAAAGTACAGGTTGGGGCCTCGTTGCCCCACGGGTAAGTTCGACCGTCGCTGCCCCGCGCCGCATACTCCCACTGCGCCTCGGTTGGCAGGTCGCCGCCAGGGTTATCACTCCACATGTAATACTTGGCCCAAATCTGACTCTTCATACCCGGTTACTATCCGGGTGTCATATGAAAATGATATTTGCGAAAAACCATATGACCATTGAATCTCATTCAGCGATTGGTAAACCTGGACAGCAGTGGGCGTCCCTTGAGCATCGATGACTTCCTGTTGGGTCGAGCCCAAGGTAAAAGTTTCACCAGGTATTTTGCTACCCATGTAGACGATCAAATCTTCTCCCATACTGTATTCGTCATATCCAATAACTTGTTCCGTGTCATAAGCGAAGGTTACCTGTGAAAAACCATACGACCATTGAATCTCATTTAACGATTGATAAACCTGGATTTCTGTTGGTGGTCCTTGAACATTCCTGACAGCTTCCTGCGTTGATCCTATTGAAAATGTAGCGATATTTGGCAGCAGATCACTAAGATCAGGATAATCATCACCATCGGTATCTGTATCATTCGGGTTAGTGCCGGTATCCTTCTTCAACGGATCGGTCCCCGCCGTCACCTCCGCCTGATCCGTCAACCCATCTCCGTCGTCATCGGTATCAGCGTTGTTGCCGATACCATCGTGGTCTGTGTCCACACTCTCGTCGGGATCCCGGGGGAAGGCATCGCTTGCATCGGCTACCGTGTCCCCGTCTTGATCGCCGTCCCCTGCATCGCACAACCCGTCGCCGTCAAGATCCGGCCCGTCGGCCGAGGGGTCTACCTCCTCCCCTCCAGCGCACTCGTCGCAGGTGTCTTCGTCGAGATCGTGACAAAGCAGACCATCGAGGGGCTGCTCATCGTCCTCGTTCAACACCCCATCGCCGTCGATATCGTCATCCTCGAAGTCGTACAAGCCGTCATCATCGGTATCGGGCACCACGTCGCTGCTCACGTCCGGGTCACTGCCGTGCTCTTCTTCGAAGTCATTGTCTTGGCCGTCGCCGTCGATATCGTCATCCAGATAGTCGTATATCTTATCCCCGTCCAGGTCCGCCGGCAGCGAAGCCTTGTTCAGCGGGTCGCTACCCTGGGCGGTCTCATCCTCATTCAATACCCCGTCGCCGTCGATATCGTCGTCAAGATAGTCGTATACCTTGTCACCATCCAGGTCCGCCGGCACCGAAGCCTTGTTCAGCGGGTCGCTACCCTGGGCGGTCTCATCCTCATTCAACACCCCGTCGCCATCGATATCGGCATCCTCGAAGTCGAACAACCCATCATCGTCGGTATCAGGCACCACCTCGCTGCTCACGTCCGGGTCACTGCCGTGCTCCTCTTCGAAGTCATTGTCCTGGCCGTCGCCGTCCCGATCGTTATCTGTTGTATCTCGCTTCCCATCCCCATCGGCATCGAGCACGGCCTCGATCTTCGAAGTTGTTGGTGAGGGCTGCGGGGTTCCTCCCACACACGCGATGGTGTACGAATAGTTGACCCCGTCCTCGGTCGCGGCGTCGAGCCAGGTCAAGGTGGCAACCCTGCCCACCTCTTCAGGCTTGCCGCCGGCCTCGCTGCGGTAGACCATGTATTCAACGCACGGCACCTTCCCTCCCGGGGCTTTCCAGGTCAGCACCACCCCGTCATCCTGGGATTTCACGGTGAGCTGATAGGGGTTGCCATGGGTGGTGGGGTTCTTGGGGTCGAAGGGGTTGCTGTGTTCGAATGGGGGTTCAAAGCAGGAGACAAGGGAAAGAAGGACCAGCAGAAAGCATTTCCGTAGGGGCGAGACCATGTTCTCGCCCCTTGGCTCGAATGGGCGGATACATGGATCCGCCCCTACGACGGCACTGAAACCATCTCCATCGTTGGTCACCATGATGCCAGGCGCTTGCATGGCCCATCGTAAGGACGAAAAAGGTTTCGCCGCTATCGGGGGATACTTACCCTTCATTCGCACCATGGATCCATCCCCTTGTTTGAGGTTTGGGGAGCCGAGGGATGGTTGCGGTCCTCTTCCCAGCGCCAGGGGTTCTGAACAATGTAGTTGCGAATGCGTTGGAGTTCGGCCTCGTCGCGGATGATGCGATCGTGATAGTTGCGTTGCCACAGCCGACCCCGAAAGGGCGGCCAAGCGTTCCGTTCCACCCTTCGGATGTATTCATTGGTGGTCATGCGTTTGAACCACGAAATATATCTGCCCAACCCCCGTAGGGGCGAAACCAAGTTTTCGCCCCTGGGTTCGATTGGGCGGATACATTGATCCGCCCCTACATATTGCAGTCCCAAGCGGGACATCACCACACTCCCGTCAGGGCCAGACCGCCGGAGGGCAGGAACTGCAGGGAATACCGGCGTTG
>MGSU01000301.1 GCA_001799195.1 Deltaproteobacteria bacterium RIFOXYA12_FULL_61_11
CCAAGATCTTGAAAGTTCCACTGCACCGGGGTGAGGAACAAGCCATTTGGCCTTGGTGTCGCGATCATGGACTTGCAGAATCAGCGGTCGTGTCCGTCCTATCACTTGTACCATCAATCACCACCTCGATCCGATACTCAAGCCTCATTTTTGCTCCCCCTATCGTGTCGGTGACCATTATTTGTACTTCTCCGGTGGAATCCTCCGGGGATGGTTCCCACGGATGTTGTTGTAAAAAGCCATCCCAAGAATGATAATCCTCGATCACTTCACCTGGTATCCATCGGAACAATCCCGTGGTGGGATTGAGGTCCATACCTAGTTCGGCTCTTTCAAGGTCATAGGTCAAGGTGTTTGCCTCGCTCTGGATGGTCCCGAGATCGCAGCGATATTCCTCACCCAGGCGAGCGGTCGTCGGGCAATCCAAGGCGCCGGCAACGATTTTCTCGCGAATGTCCGGATCTTGGTCGAGAGGACAGCCCTTGAACATGTTCTTGAAAGTGTCGATGGAACACGATGACGTCATGGAAGACTCAACCACCGGTTCACCTTGCTCGTCAAAGAAAGGCTGCGCAGGTTTATACCGATCTGGAACGCAGTTGTTACTGAAGGACCAACAAAATTCCTTCTCTTGGACGTACACGGGCTCACCGACACAATTGCGACCCTCGATGCATTCGATATATTTCCTGGTGATACATTCATCATGGATGGACAATCGTTTGCCAAAGACAGGTTCGCAGTTTTTGGCGGCAAAACAATGCTCCATGTCGAGCGAGGCACAGGTTCCACGAGGTTGCTCCTCGGGTTGTTTCATTGAAGAGTGATGGTCGTTCATTCGCAGTTCGTTACAGTTATGATACCCAGATCCACAAGCGTGCGGATGCAGCGAAATCGGTAAATAGGGCAGGGGTATTTCCTGGATCGTTGGTAATAGTGTCTTTGGATAATGTAAAGAGGAGTCCTGGTAATAGTCAACAAGATGGAAACAGGAGCCATCAAGCGAGGTCAATTCTGTTTGAAAAATACCTTCCGCCCCTATAACGCCTGGCAATGCCTGTCTTTCTTTCACTTTTTTATTTCGCATGTAAAACAGATGTTGCGCTGGTCCCAGGTCGTAACATGTATTCAGATGATCAAACTGCATGAGTTGTCCTTCTATGCTGTAACAATCGGGCTCGCAGTCATTGGAGGTAATCATTTCATAGAGCGAGCAATTAGAGAACACAATGACTAAAAGAACCGCGCTGTAAAGGATGTATGCAGGTGGATACATACTTCTAGTAGTTCTCCTTATCTGTTGAAATAACAATATCATCGATCCAGCCATAGAATTGCGAATCCCAGGTGTGATTATCACCATCGTTGCCAAAGAAGATTTTCCCTGAAGTCAGGCCGGCGGTATCATTCAATACTTCCGTGTGATAAATGATAACATCATCGCGATAGACTCTATATTGTGAAATTGTGTGCGATGTATCCTGCCCAACTATCCGTTCAACGGTTATTTTATGCCAATCGTCAAACGTGCCTAAATACTTACTATCAATTGGCTGATACCAAACACCATTGATATACATTGGATACATAGCACCACTATACTGAAGGGTCATCTGAAATGATGATGTTGAAATCATGAAAAGGACACTTGTACTTCGGTAAGTTCCATCGCCTTGCTTATTGAGAATTTCATCCGATTTGTACCAAAATGAAATGGAGAAAGAACGAGCAGCATTTAATACAGCACTATCCAACTCAAGCCAACTATGGCGAAGGCTTGGAAATTTTACGGATGAGTCTGTTGTAGTTGAGTTGCTACCATGACGAGTGTTCTGGCTGTCAAAAATAGTCCTTGTGAAGATCGCATCGTCATAGGGTGATGGTTTTATATCTGATATAGGCTGCTTAGAGGAGTTGTCGAATGTATACACCGCATAGACCTTTGTCTCCGGCTCAATGCCGGTACCAAAATACGTCGAGTACGATAGCTCTCCAACACCGTTCCTTCCTCTCGAATCGAGGAATGCGGCATAATAAACCAACATAGCGTTGTCACTCGCACAACTATTGCCATCTTTTTTATCAGCGGTGACGGAATATCCATAAATATCCATGACAAGATGCTGACCACCTACCCCGGTCGCGAATACCCGCTCTTTGTTGTCATAGTATGAATGGCTTGTTTCGAGGTATTTCGCCTTCGTGCGAGAATAGAGCGAGAGATCGATATCATCAATAGCTTTCCCTTGCTGATGACGCCGATCATACCACCAGGCCACAGCTTTTGCCTCATTGATACTGTGCGGTAATTCACGCCCACCTGACAATCCAATAGACACGGTTTTACCCTGTTTGATGCAGGTACTGCCCAGTATCATTCGTGCGGCTTGTGACACCGAACTGGTTTGGAAAAGACGCAGCTTCAAACGACCCGCACCCCATTCATTGTCGAAACCAGAGGTCAAATACCCCTCGCTACCAGACATCCTGTCACCCATGAGAAGGAGTGCAGCATAAAGATATCCAGGACTATCGATGATATCGGGGTTCTTGGTGTCTATTTTCTTATAGGCATTGATAAAATCGAGCGCAGCTCCTGCAACGACGGGCGCGGCGAAACTCGTACCGCAATGAGAGGGAGCCGGTATCCCATTCAACACGTTATCTTTTCCGAAAAGGAGCTTGCCTCCAGAATACCCGGTAATTGCATAGCCAGTGCAACCAGGTGCCACGAGATCGATGATGGTTCTCCCATGACCTTGACTCCAGAAATCCTCTCGTTTTTCAGGATCACGCGGAATAATACCACCACGAGCGGAACAAGCCCCTTGTTTATACATGCACATCCGTTGTCCCAGTCGAAGAGAATTGGTAATAGAACCAGTAGAAGGTAGATATGCATCAGGGTGTTTATTCGCAAAAGGATAAATGATTTTACCAGTGCTATCAGTGTAGGTATATTCAGGTACTCCACCCTGCCCCACAGCACCGACGGTGAAGACACCTATTGCAGAACCTGGTGTACTGGACGTGCAACTTGTTGTATTAAAACTATTGTAATTATGCGGAATACTAATTGCGAGACCTCCAGACTCGAAAAAGGAATTGAAAGCCTTCGAGTTACTATCATCACCCAAACATGAATAGGCCCAGCCTGCTGAATGATTGACAATTTTCGGACGTGGTAACGAACGATCTGTCGTTTTAAAATTTTTTAGCATTTCAATGGCCTTGACTGTGTCAGAATCCTCAGGTGCTTGTATGAAGTAGCCTTCACCTTCAGGCGCCATACCTGAGAGTGCGGCGTTGGCGAAAGGTATGCCGACACGATTACCAGCTTGCCGATCTTCATAATCCCCGAAGAGAACACTCGCAACAGCAGTAGCATGACCGTAATCAGACTGATTTCTTACCCCAGGACGAAGTGCAAAGGATGATACCTTGGCACATTTGCGATCCCAATACGTGTCACCATACCAAGTTGTCTTCTTCCTGTTTCGGCAATCATAGGCACCCAAGATGCGTGAATACGACGATGTAGAGTCATCCTTGAATCCCGGCACGGTCACATCAAAGGGGCCGGGCTCGATCACCGCAAACACAGTAGTTGGAGGATGGGTTTTCAGATTGCCGGCATAGCTACCATCGTAGCCTGCTGATATGTATTGTTGAAGCTGGGTCGCTGTGCGGATATGAGCGTTCGAGACCAGATTCGTACCCGCGGGCTGTGCCACGCGATCGCCTTGCTCGATACCTACCACGCCGGGATACTGGCGCAAGGCCTCGAGCTGTTGTCGCGACACCGTGGCGAACAGACAGGGTTGAAATTCACAGGTCCCGGTCACCTCGCCGCCAAGACCTTCAAGGTACGTTCTGAGCGGCACAAGGGTCTGCTCGACCTCGTCAGCGAGGTCGAGGTTCAGCGCTGTAATGTAATTCTCTCGATCTTCGACGGTGCAAATCTCTTTCCTGGCGATGGCTCGTTCGACCAGCGTGCTCAGCCGTTCTCTCGGCAAGTCGACCAAGGAGACGATGACCTCGAAGAGCTGGTCTTCCGGACTGGTATTGATGAGTTGCGCGAATTCCTCGCTGATGATCGGCGGCGGATCATCGGGAATGATTTCTGGATTCATGGGGTCTTTCCCGGTGCCGGCATAGGAAGCAAGCAGTTCGGACGATGGTGTATGCTCGGTCTCCAACTCGACCACACCGCTCGTCACCTGTATTCCCGGGTTCGGCGAATAGTAGAACTCCGTTTGGAGCGCATAGGTCTTCCCCTCTGGTGACTCTTGCCGCTCGACGAAGGGCAGCAGGCCGTCGACCGGCTCGAGGTCGGCCAGGGGGTGGCGGATGGGGGTGAACTCGTCCGGGTTCTCGATGAGATAATCGACGTTGTCACCTATTCCATCGCCGTCTTTGTCCGCCCACTCGAAAGGATCCTCCGGGAAAGCATCCTCATCATCCGGTACACCATCCCCATCGTCGTCGAGGTCGGCGTTATCGCCGCTGGCATCGCCGTCGGTGTCGAGCCATTCGGCGGGGTCATTCGGGAAGGCGTCCACGGCATCGGTGTAACCATCGCCATCGCTGTCGACCGGGTCCTGCTCGATGAACCGGGTCTCGAGGATGATGTCTCTGCGAACGTACAAGGTTTTGCCGCGATGCGATCCGGCAAGCTGCAGCGTGTAGCGCCCCGAAGGTGACAGGTCGCCGGAGGCATCGGTACCATCCCAAAGGACCTGGACAACCCGACCGGCCTCGAGCGTGGGGAAGGACCAGGAATTGACCGTGCCGCCGGAGCCATCCATCAAGGCGAGCGTGGCTGCGTCGGTCTGGACCAGAGTGTTTATTAGGATACGGACCTGGTTGGTCGTCCCTTCGGTGAGCTGGTAGCGCCTAGCCTCGGTGTGCAACGTGAGCAGTTCGCTCTGCTTGACCAGGGAGGAGGGTCCATCCCAGGAACACCAGTGTTCGGAAATAATCGGGTCACCGTTCTGGTCAAAATCGTCGATTCGCAGATAGCGGCGCTGGGTATGGAACCAGGATTCGATGAACATGGCCGGCTGATCATAGCTGCTCGGCCGGAGCGCAAGGTCGCCGTGAAACCAGCGGGCGCTGCAGTGGTCCTCGGTGCGTAGGATGCCGCCGAGGCCGTAGTGATTTCCGAACTGCACGATGCAGGCGATCTCGTGCCCGCAGCCTTCATTATAATAGGCCACGGTGCCGTCGGCATGGATGGTGCCGTGCAGGGAGTAGGGCACGTCGTTGAAGTTCAGCTCGCCCAGGGTGCCAAAGCTGCTGTCGGGACCTTGATAGAGGTAAAAATCCTCGGTCAGGCCGCAGGGGTAGTTCATGACCCCGAGGGTCGGGCATGACATCAGGATGCTACTGTCCGGGCCTTGCCACCACCAGCCGGTCAGGTCGTAGGCCACCACACCGAAGCTGGAAAACCCGTCGGTCGCCACGGTGAGGGTGTCGGCGC
>MGSU01000302.1 GCA_001799195.1 Deltaproteobacteria bacterium RIFOXYA12_FULL_61_11
ACGCCGGCAATTCCGAAACCGGGTAGGACCAGTATCTCCAGCAGAACCAGCACCACGCCAAGGACGAAGGCCAGGATTTCCTCCCAGCCGGCGAGCTCGACGATGTATTGACCGAAGAAGAACAGCGCGAAGCAGAGGGCTGAGATGCCTGCACCCAGACCCATACCCGGGGTCTTGAACTCCAAGACCAAGCCCAGCATCCCCAGGGTGATCAACAACGAATTGACCACCGGACTCGTCAAGAAGCGCACGACCTCCTCGGCCCAGTTGATCTCGACCTCGACCGCGCTCGCTCCGGTGAGGTCCATCGCCGCGAGTACCCCGGCGAGGTCCTCGACCTGCCCGTCGATCAGGCCGTGTTGCAGAGCTTCAACGTCGGTCATAGTGAGGAGTTTACCCTTCTCGATCACCCCCTCGAGGGCAATGTCACGATCGACCATGGCTTCGGCCACCTTAGCCGGACGCCCTCGACGCTCGGCCGTGGCCCGCATCTCGCCGCGAAAGTAGGAGATGGTTTTTTCCTCGACCGCCTCGGGACTCTGCCCGCCTCCCATCTGGACAGGCGTAGCCGCACCGATGGTGGAACCGCGCTGCATGAAGAGCTTGGTACAGCTCAAGGAGATCAGGGCTCCCGCCGAGATGGCCCGGCCATCCACGAAGGCCACGGTGGGAACTTTGGACTCGAGGATGGCATCGCGTATCTGAACCGCGGCGTCCAGACGACCGCCGAAGGTGTCGATCCGGAAGATCAAGGCGGCAAAACCTTCCTTCTCAGCCCGTTCCAGGGTGCGGCCGACGAAGGGGGCCAGTCCAAGATCGATCATCCCCGTGATCGGCACTACGAGAACCTTCTTCGCCGCCGGACTCTCTTGGGCCTTCAAATCGCCGACCGGGGAGGCGAGCCCCAGGAAGCAGCCCATCGCCAGGAACACGAGGAGCCGGACAGACGCCTGGCGACTGGCGAACCGGAGAAAGGATGGCGCGGTCATGAACATCCTGATGTCAAGGAGCCCAAACCCCACGACATTAGCCGCTCGGCAAGGAAATGCAACCCCCTTCGCTGCGAATCCTCGTCAAGCTCCGGACCTCGGCTGCCTCCTTCACGAGATCTTGTCCAGCGGATCACTCCCCTGGGCCTCCTCGTCTTCATTCGACACCCCATCACCATCCCTGTCATCGTCCTGTTCGTCCCGGGTGCCGTCCCCGTCCCGGTCGAGGCGTCGAGGCCTCGCTCTGCACCTTCAGCTCGAACGGGTTGCCCCTTGTCTTTGGATTCTCCGGATCGAACGGGTTGGTGCGTTCGAGTTCGCCTTCATAGCAGGCGGTGAGGAGTAGCAGTAAGCCGAGGATCTTCATGGTGTTAGAGTATCAGTCCCCCGCTGCGTGGCTTCATGTCGTTTCCACATCTTTCCCCTTTCCTCGGTGGAGAGGAGTTGGAGCAAGCTCGGTCGGTAGTGCTGAGGACTGATACTCATCGAGGTCGGAGGCGGTGTCCGGGGCGCGGTCTGTGTCTCCCCGTTGTTGCAGGTCCCAGAGGATGGTATCGGAGCTTATTTCCTGATCGTGAGGCCAGCGGATCCCATGGTGCGCCGGTTGCACCAGGCGGAAGCAGGCCGGGTCGCGCAGCTCGGCGAAGGCCGAATCTCCGAGGTAGGACTTCAGATCGAACAACCCCTGCACGCCGCTGCTGGTGAGAATGTCGAGCAGGAAGTCCTCGAGTGGTATCGCCCGCACAATCGTATCCATGGGTCGGCCTCTCACCTGAGTGGTTCGATCTTGAACACGGGTTCACCGGCGACGGCCAGCTTCCAGTTGGCCAGCAAGTCCTCGCGATGGATCTCGATCCAAGCTTGCACGAGCTTCATCTTGGCCACGGGCAGCCCACCTTGCAGCACCGCCCCGTCTTCGAAGGCGATCGAAGCATCCATGAGTTTCTTTTCGGATCCGAGGACTTGACCTATTGTATCCAGTCGGATACCGTTTACCATCATGATTACCTTTTTCAGAACCGAGGTCTTCGATACCTGGCTCAAAACTCTTCGGGACCTGAAGGCGAAGGCGCGTATTCTGGCGCGGATCCGCTCGGCCGAACAGGGTAATTTCGGGGACTGCGATTCAGTGGGTGAGGGGGTTTTCGAAATGCGCATACAGGTCGGGCCGGGATATCGGGTGTACTATTGCCGACGACAAGCGTTCATCTACTTGCTCCTGTGCGGGGGCGATAAATCCACCCAGCAACGCGACATCGTGCGAGCAAGAGCCCTACTCTCAAAACTGGAGGTCTGATCCATGAAGCACCTCACCGCTTTCGATGCCTCAGATTATCTCGACAACGAGGAGCTCATCGCCGAATACCTGAACGCCGCGCTCGAGGAACCCGACCCCGCCGTCTTCTTGGCAGCGGTTCGCGATGTGGCCAAGGCCCGCGGTATGTCGCAACTTGCAAAAGCTTCGGGCCTGGGCCGAGAGAGCTTGTACAAGACTCTGGCCCATGGCGCGAAACCCCGCTACGACACAGTCCTCAGACTCATGAGAGCCCTCGGCGTCGAGTTCCAGGCCGTCCCGGTCAAAAAGCCGACGGAGGACGACGCGGCAGGAGCGATCAGCCGGTAGCCCCCGCATAGCAGCATTTTGTGCCACACTGATATACCACGTTGGTTTACTTCTTCCTGAGCCGGCGGGCGTTCCGGCGTTTCGCTGGAGGAGGAGGAGGAGCAAGTCCCACTTGGTTGCGCTCGTCCGGGAGAACCCAAGGTCCGGGAGAACCCAAGGACGTTCCACTTGCCCGAGAGTCCCGGTCGATCTATGCTACCCGGGCTTGCTCCGTCCTCTGCGAGGTACCATGCACTGGCAAGACAAGATCATCGCCCGCGAGGCGGTCCGCCCTCTGCTCGAACGTCGCTCCGCGCCTCCCGGAACCCTGGTCCAGGCCAGCGGCTGTTTCGATCTCCTCCATTACGGTCACCTCCTCTACCTGGAGTATGCCCGGAGCTTGGGGCACATCCTGGTAGTGAGCATCAACTCCGATGCCTCCATCCGCCTCCTCAAGGGACCGACCCGTCCCTTCATGCCGGAATACCACCGTGCCGCTCTGCTGGCAGCGCTGAGCATGGTCGATTTCGTGGTCCAGTTCGATGAGCCGACCGCCGAGAGAACCGTCGAAGTCCTGCGGCCCGACTTCTTCGTCAAGGGCACCGACTACAGCCCCGAGAGGGTGTTAGAACGGGCCGCGGTCGAGCGGCATGGGGGAGTGGTGGTGATCGCCCCCACTCCCAAGACCTATTCCAGCAACGAGGTGGTCAACCGGCTCATCGCGGAGAACGCCTCCTGACCGGCCTGAGGCCCGTCCTCAAGATTGACGGAGCTGCCGACGCCGCAGCCACCACCACACGCTCCCCGCGGCCACGAGACAGCCGAGCCCGTCGGCCAGCCAGTCACCGAGCGAGCACCATCTGCCGGCGATCCCGGACTGGTGCAACTCGTCGATCGCCCCATAGGCCGCGCCGGAAACCAGGGACAGCAGCGCGACCGTCCTCGGTGGAAGGGTCACGCCTCTCCACCAACCCCAGGCCAGCAACACGGTCAAGCCCGCGAATTCGAGGCAGTGGACGACCTTGTCGGCATGAGGGAAGGGTAGCTCCACGGCAAGGCTCTGCGAGGACAGGTAATGGATACCGGCGAGGTAGCCGAGCGCGGGCACGAAGTGCAGTAGCCGGAAGAACCGCCGACTCCGAGGTAGGTTCACTGCTTGTACTTGCCGAAATCCTCACCGTTCATTTGCTCGAGCATCTCGGCGAGTTTTTCCTTCTCGGTAGCCTGACCGCCTTTCTCAGAACTGCTGAGGTCCACCTGCCGAGATTGGGTCACGACCTCGCGGGCCACATAGATGGGAGCACCCGCGCGCAGGGCCAGGGCAATGGCATCCGAGGGCCGGGCATCGACCTCGAGGATCTTCTCGCCCATCCTGAGGTGAATCAGGGCGAAGAAGGTATTGTCTTTGAGATCGCAGATCTCGACCCCCTCGACAACCACTCCGACCTGATCCAGGATGTTCTTGAGCAGATCATGGGTCATCGGACGGGCCAGGGTGATGTTCTCGAGCTGGGTGGCTATGGCCCCGGCCTCGAGCATCCCTATCCAGATGGGTATGGCAACGTTCCCGCTCTCGTCCTTGAGGATCAAGAAAGGCATTTGGTTCATCGGATCCACCGAAAGGCCCGATATGGTCATCTCGATGCTCTCTTTCTTCGTCCGGCTCATGCTCCCACCTCTCCTGCTATCACCTCTCCGAGCAAGGAATGCCGACAGGCTTCGACGATGCGTACCTGGACCATGCGACCGCAAAGGTCCTCGGTCCCGGCGAGATGAACGATGCGATTGCGGTCGGTACGCCCGGTCAGGGTGCCGCCGTTCCTGCTCCGTCCTTCGACCAGCACCACTTCGCGGCAGCCCACGTTCTCGGCATAGAGTTCCGCGGTGACTGCATCCTGTACTTCTTGAAGCCGGTGCAGGCGTTCCCGCTTGACCTCGGGATCGACCTGATCGCCCAAACCCGCTGCCGCGGTTAACGGCCGCGGTGAATACATAAAGGAATGGACTTTATCGTACCGCACGGCAGATACCAAGGCGAGGGTCTCGGCGAAATCTTCGTCCCGCTCTCCGGGAAAGCCCACGATCACGTCGGTCGAGAAGGCCAAGGCCGGTACGGCGGCTCGCAAACGGGTAACCAACTCCACATACGTCTCCCGATCGTACCCTCTGCCCATGGCCGCAAGCAGTTTGTTCGAGCCGGCCTGCACCGGGAGGTGCATGTGCTTGCAGAGTTTCGGATCGCCGCAGAGCTGTTCGACCAACCCAGCGGATACATCCTTGGGGTGGGAAGAGGTGAAGCGGATCCGTCGGAGTCCTTCGATCGCGCTGACCTGCCGCAACAGTCCCGGGAAATCGAGTTCACCGCTGCGATACGAGTTGACGTTCTGGCCCAGGAGCAGGACCTCCGCGACCCCGGCCTCGACCAAGCGTCGTACCTCGTCGAGGATCTGGGCCGCGGGTCGGGAGACCTCTCGGCCGCGCACATAGGGGACGATGCAATAGGTGCAGAAATTATCACAACCGTTGGCGATGACCACCTGACTGGTAATCAGGTTGTGCTTGAACCCGAGATCGTCCTCGACGAAGACGAAACTTTCCGGGTCTTGCAACTCGGTGGCCACTACCGGACCTCCGCGGAGTTCAATTCCTCGGACCAGTTCCGGCAGGCGCGGCAGGGCATGCGTGCCGAAAACCAGATCGAGCCAGGGCATGGTCTCGAGGAGTCGAATTCCTTCTTGCTGGGCAACGCATCCACCCACGGCGAAGAGCACATCGCGAGAGGAGGAGAGGGCTTGCTTGTGAAAACTCCCCAACTCGCTGTAAACTTTGTGCTGGGGTTTTTCCCGGACCGAGCAGGTGTTCAGGACCACGAGATC
>MGSU01000303.1:0-17495 GCA_001799195.1 Deltaproteobacteria bacterium RIFOXYA12_FULL_61_11
CTCGTAACGCCATCACAACCTTGCGTACCAAGCTGAGGTCACTTCCACGGTGGACCTCTATGCCAATATCGCCAACGCGAAGCACAAGAACACGTTTTGCACGATCCCCCCAGGCTCGCACCTCGACCAGACCCGATCCTTCCTCTTCCTCTCGCAACTGCCTCCGCCACCGATAGAAGGTATAAAGGTTCAACCCATGCTGCCGGCAATACTCGGCCTGTCTCTCTCCACTCTACCGCCATTCCTGTATCTGCCGCCGCCAAGAACTCAGGCGATCCTGCCGAGTTCCCGTCGTCTTCACCTCGATCAACTGCTACTCCATTCACGCTCCCCCAGTCTCTTGTAACCCTACGGCAAGCCTAGCAGAGTCCCACGACCAGCGAAAGATTCGTTTGATTACGCGCTTACGATTCTCCAACCTAGACCGTTACAGTTCACCATGATCTAAGACATTCTTTTCTATCATATTTGCAGGATATCGCCTTGTTGCCCATCGCTTTCTGCCTATATTTCAAGAATATTGTCTCATTTGTTAAAACCCATTTAAATGATAGTTTCTACTTATATAAGTATATCGATAGCGATTTGTGACTTTTTCAGTTTTGAATACTTAATAAATTTGACTTTTTATTATTAACGTAATAATGTATACGACATATTAAATAAGTTATTAACATATAAACATGATCTACTAATATATATTTATATATATTTATTATTGGAGGCACTATGAAGGTTCGTTTTAGGAAAGATCAAATATTACAATTACTATCTGCAAACCTTGGAATACTAGAAAAGAAAAATACTCAACCAATACTGAATTATTTATACTTTCAAGCAGATAAAAATGGTAAAGTAATTACAAAAGCAACGAATTATGATATTAGTTTACTATGTGAATATGAATACGATGTTATTGAAGAAGGTACAATACTATTACCATGTAAAAGTTTATACGAAATAGCAAAAGAGTTACCACAAGATGAGGACATAACAATATGGACACAAGAAAATGATAGAATAAATATTGTTTGTGGAACAATATTTTTCAAAATTATTGGAATTGAATCAACACAGTTTCCATTATTCCCAGAATTTGAAGGAGAACATTTCAAAATATCTACAATAAAATTAAGAACAATGATAGATAAAGTATTGTTTGCTTCTTCTATTGATAACACAAGATATAATTTAAATGGTATTTTTTTTGAAAGAATTAGAAAAAACGATTCCTATTTTTTAAGAATGGTTGCTACAGATGGTCATAGATTATCATTAGTTGATATTGTTTGCGATGATGATAATAATATTGATGTAGGTAGAGGAATTATATTACAAAGGAAAGGTGTTATTGAATTAAGAAAATTACTTGATATCAATATTGATAATATAAATATTATTATACAAAATAATCAAATGATGGCAAATATTGGTAATTCAATAATTTATATACGATTGGTAGATGGGGAATTTCCTGATTATGAAATGGTAATACCAAAATTAAATGATAAAATGTTTCGTGTAAGAAAATCATTATTTCTTAACGCTATTAAAAGAGTATCAATATTACCAAATATTTCATTTGGAAATAAATCAAAATCCATACAATTTAAGGTTACAAATGGAAAATTATTAATTTTTACATCACAACAAGAAACTGGTGAGGCAAAGGAGGAAATTAATATTGATTATTCTGGAAATGAAATAATTGTTGGTTTCAATGGTAAATATATTATTGATATTTTGAATGCATGTTATGGTGAATGGATTATTGTGAAACTATCAGATCAATTAACAGCAGGTATAATACATGATGGTGACATGATAGATCATTTGAATGTAATTATGCCAATTCGTATATAATATCATATAGGTGACCTATGACTGAATCAAAAAATCAATATGATACATATAATGCTTCTGATATTAAAATATTAGAAGGTCTTGAAGCTGTAAGGAAACGTCCTGCAATGTATATTGGATCTACAGGAGCATTAGGATTACATCATTTATTATATGAAGTTGTAGATAATAGCATTGACGAAGCTTTAGCAGGTTACTGTGATAAAATAACAGTAACAATTCATGTTGATAATAGTATTTCTGTAGAAGACAATGGAAGAGGGATACCTGTAGAAATACATCCAGATACAGGAAGACCAGCATGTGAGGTTGTTTTAACAACCTTACATGCTGGGGGAAAATTTGATAACAGTACATATAAAATATCAGGAGGATTACATGGCGTTGGAGTATCCTGCGTAAATGCGTTATCTGAAAAACTAGATATATTGATAAAAAGGAATGGCAAAATATATAAACAAAGTTATGAATATGGAAAACCAACAAATGATTTATTTGAAGATAATATTACGTGTAATGAAATGAATGGCACTACAATTTGTTTCAAGCCAGATAGAAGCATCTTTGAAGATATTGAGTATAATATTGATATATTAACAAAAAGGCTAAGAGAATTATCATTTTTAAATAAAGGTTTAATAATAATTATTAATGATGAGAGAAATGACCTACATTATGAATATAATTATCAAGGAGGAATATTAGACTTTGTAGAATATATTAATAGAAATAAAACTGTTCTACATGATGATATAATACACCTTGAAGAAAAAAAGGGTGATATTATTCTTGATGTTGCCATACAATACAATGATAGTTATTCAGAAAATGTATTCACATATGTTAATAACATAAATACAGTAGATGGTGGTACACATCTACATGGATTCAGAACTGCTCTTACAAGATGCATGAACACGTTTGGTAATACAAGTGGATTATTTAAAAATATAAAAGATGTACCTGTTGGTGAAGATGTTAGAGAAGGATTAGCAGCAGTTATTAATCTAAAGCTACCTAATCCACAATTTGAAGGACAAACAAAAACAAAACTAGGAAATAGCGACATTAAAGGAATAGTAGAAAGTATTATTCTAGATAAATTAACAATATATTTAGATGAACACCCCGGTGTTGGGAAAAAAATATTATCAAAAATATTAGAAGCATCAAAAGCAAGAGAAGCAGCTAGAAAAGCTAGAGAAACAATAAGGAAAAGTAATTTGGAATTCAGTACTCTTCCGGGTAAATTAGCTGATTGTCAGGAGAAGGATCCTAGCCTTTGTGAACTATTCCTAGTAGAAGGTGACTCAGCAGGAGGTTCTGCAAAACAAGGAAGAGATAGAAAATATCAAGCTATATTACCATTAAGAGGTAAAATACTGAATGTAGAAAAAGCTCGATTTGATAAAATCATTAGTAGCGAAGAAATAAAATTGATTATTACAGCACTAGGAACAGGTATTGGTGACGAGAATTATAATATAAATAAATTAAGATATCATAAAATAATTATTATGACAGATGCAGATGTAGATGGGTCACATATACGGACATTACTATTAACATTTTTTTTTAGACAAATGACACAAATTATTGAAAGAGGTCATTTATTTATTGCACAACCGCCACTTTTTAAGGTAAAAAGAAGTAAAAATTATGAAGAATATCTATTAAATGAAGAGGATCTGGAAAGATATTTGTTAAAAAAGGGAATTGAGGAAGTTACAATTAAAAATATTAATAACGAAACAATAAATATTAACAATAATATTGATGATATTAGGAAGATTAATTACAGATATGATAACATTGTAAATAAATATGGGGATATTTTTACTGAGTGGTTAATACAAGAAAATGGATTACAAATACTATTATCAAAAAATATACAAGAAATTAATAATGATTATAATAGATTCATTCAAATAAAATTGAATGAGTCATTAAGTGTAAATATTACAATTATTGATAACACAATAAATATTGAATATTCAAATAACACATACAATAAAAACATTCAAATAGAAATAACATCTCTATTTTCAAAAGATATACAAGAATTATTAAAAACATATAATAAAATGAATGAAAAATTTCAATGGCCAATATTCATTAACGAAAATGGAAGCACAAAAATATTATCATTTAAGAATCTATATGAAATAACAAAATTTCTTTCTATATTAGGAAAATCAAACAATGCAATTCAACGATACAAAGGTCTAGGAGAAATGAATCCTGAACAACTATGGAAGACAACAATGGATCCAAATAATCGAACAATGTTGAAAGTAAATATTAATGACAATTTTGATGCTGATAATATTTTCAATATTCTAATGGGCGATCAAGTTGAACCTAGAAGATTGTTTATCAATGAAAATGCTTTGTTGGTAAATAATCTGGATGTTTAGAGGTGGTAATGAATAGCAACATTAACGAAATATCTTCGATAACAATAGAAGAGGAGATGAAGAAATCATATCTCAGTTATGCAATGAGTGTAATTATTGGACGTGCATTACCAGATGTTAGAGATGGTCTTAAACCTGTACACCGAAGAATACTTTATTCAATGTATGAAATCGGGAATACTCATATTAAACCATATAAGAAATCAGCACGTGTAGTCGGTGACGTGATGGGTAAATATCATCCACATGGAGATGCTGCAATATATGAATCAATAGTAAGAATGGCACAACCATTCTCTATGAGATATGAACTGATTGATGGACAGGGAAATTTTGGATCAGTTGATGGTGATCCTGCTGCAGCTATGAGATATACAGAAATAAGGATGAGTAGAATATCCGATGAATTGTTGCGTGATATTGAAAAGGACACTGTAGGGTACATACCAAATTATGATGGTAACGAACAAGAACCAGTAGTACTACCAACAAGAATCCCAAATTTATTATTAAATGGTTCATCTGGTATTGCTGTAGGTATGGCTACAAATATTCCGCCACACAATTTAACAGAATTATCTAATGCATTAATTGCAACAATACAAAACAATGAAATAACAACAACAGAATTACAAACAATAATAAAAGGACCAGATTTTCCAACAGCTAGTATGATATATGGAATAAAGGGAATTATTGATGCATATGAATCTGGAAGGGGTATAATAACAATTAGAGCTAAATATAATATTGAAGAAAATAAAAAAGATAAACAATCAATAATAATAACTGAACTGCCATATCAGGTAAATAAAGCAAAATTGATTGAAAAAATTGCAGAACTCGTACGTGATAAACAAATTGATGGAATCTATGATTTAAGAGATGAATCAGATAAAGATGGTATACGAATTGTAATTGAATGTAAGAGAGATAGTAATACAAATGTAATAATGAATAATTTATATAAACACACACCACTGCAAACAAGTTATGGTATGAATTTTGTGGCATTAGTGAATGGCAAACCAGAAACGTTATCTTTAAAAAACATATTAATAAAATTTATTGAACATAGAAACGAAATTATTACAAGAAGGACTCAATATGATTTATTACAAGCTGAGAAAAGAATACATATAATAAGGGGATTAAATATTGCTCTTGATGATATTGACAATGTAATTGAGACAATAAAAAAATCAGGAAATACAGAAATAGCAAAAAATAACTTAATAAATAATTATTCGTTATCTGAAATACAAGCACACGCAATATTAGAAATGAGATTACAACGATTGACTGGTATAGAAAGAAATAAATTGAAAGAAGAAGAAAGAATACTGCAAGATGATATTAGTAAATATAAATTGATATTAATGAATAAAAAATTAGTAGATGAAGTAATGATAAATGAAATCGAAGAAATACGAAATAAATATGGTAGTATTAGAAAAACAGAAATACTTTATAATGACGAATCAGATATTAACATCGAATCATGTATTAATGATTTACCAATGATAATAACATTAACAGAAAGTGGGTATATTAAAAGAATGAACGCTGAACAGTATACAACACAGCATAGAGGTGGAAAGGGAAAGATAGCACTAACAACACGAGATGAAGATAGGGTAAAAAATATTTTCTGGGGGACAAATAAAAGCAATTTGTTATTATTCTCAAATATGGGAAAAGTTCATCAGTTAAAGGTATATCAAATACAAGAAGCAACAACAAAAACAGCTAAAGGTAAACCTTTAGTAAATTATATTGAGATCGATAATAATGAAAGTATTTCAACAATACTTTGTGTACAAGATTATTGTATTGATAGATATTTAATCTTTGCTACAAAAAAAGGTGTTATTAAAAAGACAGATATTATGTCCTTCACAAGGAAGCGGAAAGGTGGATTAATTGCAATTCACCTTGATGAAGGCGATGAATTATTAAATGTTAGGGAGGTTAATGAAGAAGAACAAATAATATTGGCATCAGCAGAAGGTAATGCGATATGTTTCAAAAGTAACGAATTACGACCTTTGGGAAGAGGAACCAGAGGTGTAATTGGAATGAGATTTAATAGTACTGACCATTTAGTAAATATGGATATTGCACGATCGGGAAGTTATTTATTATCTGTTACAGAAAATGGATACGGGAAGAGAACATCAGTAGAAGACTATAGACTTACAAAGAGAGGAGGCAAAGGGTTAATAACAATAAAAACAGATGAAAGGAATGGAAGAGTTGTTGGCGTGGTATCTGTCTATGAAGATGACCAATTAATCGTAATTACGACTGAAGGTAAATTAATTTGGATAAATGTAAAAGAATTACCGATTATTGGAAGGAATACAAAGGGAGTAAAAATAGTTGAATTAAATAATAATGAAAAAGTAAAAGATATTGAAAGGGTAATAAAAGGAATAAACGATGTATTTGAATCTTAATAACAGCTTGTTTCACGTGAAACACAACGTCAATACTACAATTGATTAAATAATGTTAAAGATTGTAATATTAGATGATTCCATTTCAACATGTACTGTAGTTAAACACATATTAAATAACATTGGATATCGTGATATTACTGTGTCGTATTCGTGGAATAATTGTGAAGAACAATTACTATCAAAAATATACAATATCGCATTAATTGATATAATTCTACATAATGTACAAGGAATAACATGTATCAAAAAAATACATGAAATACAGAAAGAATGCAAAATAATCGCAATGTCTGTACGAAGTGATCCAATAATTATTAAAAAAGCATTCATTAACGGAGCTAATTATTATCTAAGTAAACCATTTGAAGAGCATGAATTACATGCCGCAATAGATACAATCATAAAAAAAATAATTAATATAAATTAGAATAAATGTTATTTAAATAGGACAAAAACGATTGGCTGAAATATCGGTATTTCCCCTTACCTCTGCGATAAATAAATAATTTATGAATTAATTTCAATGTAAGTATTAATGAAAATATATTATTAAATAATTGGAATGGTATAGAAAATAGTAATCGAGATATCATCCAGAAAATATGTGTGATAAATACATACCATTCATTGCAATGTTTCCAGATAAAAATATATCTGTTGCGTTTAGAAACATAAGATACATATCGTTGATTGATGTTATTAATGGTTGAATGAGGTGTATGATAGACAAATGAATTAAATGCATAACGGATATGATATCCATCCAACCAAGCAGACAAGGAAAGATCAGTATCTTCCCAATAAAATGGTGAATAAATTGTATCAAACCCACCACACTCAAAGAAGAGAGATCTATTAATTGCACATGCGCCACCAGAAAGTGAAAAAATTAATGGAAAAGATTGATCCGCTGGGTGATTGTTTGAAAGAATATTTACAGAGATAAAACCACGGTAAATATTTGGAATAAATGATAATGTTGATGAATCAGTGAAGGGTTCAAGTTGTGTATTACGAATAGCAAATCTAACACCAAATAGGCGATTATAAGAATGAAAAATATCAGGAAGAGATTTAAAACAATTAATATCTATAAACATATCATTATTCAAAAAAATTAATATATCACCATGAGAGAGCCTTGCACCAAAATTACATGCACGAGAAAAGCCAGTATTAGATATACTATATATGTATCGTATAGAATAGTTACTAGATAAGATAAATTGATGCGTTGAATAATCATATCCATCATCAACGAGAATTATTTCAAATGGATGATTTGAATTATTTGCAGCATCAAGAACAGAAGAGAGATTATTCGACAAAAGGTTTTTGCCATGAAAACTTGGAATAATGATAGAAAACATATTTTATAACAAACGACAAAATATGTAATAAATATCATATTTTTGTAGGTAAATATAGTGAATAAATACCAATTCTCTTTAACAAATTAAACGTACGGTAAAGAAGTATTTTTACTAAGGATAATACAAATGTATAATGGAAGGGAAGAATAAGGAGAATATATACAATAATACCAATAGGAATAAGTAGAATAATAGAATGTGAACGGTAAAATGTAATAAATGCAAACAATCCAATACAACTAGGAACGATACGGGCAATTAATAACAGCAATTTAACATAATCAATGTGTGACCTAATCAGAAATGTGAAAGATAATAGAAAATAAACATTTGTAACGAGGGTAGTAAATGATGCACCAGGATGACCATACAATGGAATAAAAATTATATTAAGAATAATGTTGAGAAGTACGGCAAAGAAAGTAATTAATAATACAGTCTTCTGTCGATCTGATGCATTCATACATAAGGAAAAAAGAGAGGTGATAAATTGTAGAGAAACAGTCCAAGCTAAAAATGAAAGAGATCTATGAGCATCGATAAATGATGGACCCCAAATAAACATAGTAATTGGATTTGAAAGTAACATGACAATAATACCAAAAGGAAGCGCCATGAGGATTAGTAAATGAAGAGATTTGTTGAAATAATCATTAAACTGAGTGCGATCTGAATGAAAGGAAGATGAAAGTGCCGGAAATACTGCAGTACTAACATTTGATGGTAGTAGTAATACCACAGTAGCGAGTTTTGAGGCAGCATCATATAGCCCCGTGGCTGAATCACTGTCCATTAATTTAAGCATAGATATGTCTATTTTTGTACAAAGAACTACGAGGATACTACTTGTTGCAAAAGGTAAACCTTGTTGTAAAAAATAGAACCATTTAGATGGGTCCCAAGAGAAAGAAATAGTTCCAAAATAATTCACTACTAAGATTAGTGAAATGATACAAAGAATACTACTTGATACAATATGTGCTAGAAGAAGGTAGTGAACGGATAAAAGAGAAGTAAATGAGACAACTAAAATCATAGTACTTAGTAATACCTTGTTAAATATTGTTAACAAAGCATGATGTATCATCATTTGGTGAGCATTAAAACATGATTGGAAAAGTGAAAAGAAAGAATAGATAATCATTGCGCAAGACGATAGAACTACAGTAGTATGTATATCAGAAAGAAAATACGAAGATGTGAAAATAAGAATGAAGGTTACTAGAGATGAGATAAGTTTTATTGAAATAATACTACTTAAAAAACTAATTGTTTTAGAAGGAATACGAGCAATATCACGTATCATTACGGTATGTGTTCCAAGATCAAGGAAAACTACAAATAAATTCACAAAGGCAAGTGCAAAACTGTATTGACCGTATAATACAGTACCAAGTTTTCTACCAATTAGGATACTAATAATAAACCCAAGTATTGCCGTAAAAGTAGAAGCTATTGTTAATAGGGAAGTATTTAATAGAACACGTTTATAACTCATATATGTTTCAAATTATGTAAAATACTATGTTGATAATCAGATGTTAGTGCATTTGAATGACTTCGATTAATGATATTGTTTAACTCGATTGTTGGCAACATTGTAATAATTGCTACGAGAAACCAAAATGGTTCCATAATTCTAACAATAATAAATGTATTAGTTCCAAGTGAATGAACGAGCAGTCCGATATAACCTGCTTGAAAACCAGTGATAATTCCCCGATAACTTGTATCCAGAACTTTTGATTTAATACGATGTAAATGTTGGAAAAGAGAAAATAACAAGTAAAGGAAAGACAATAAACCAACAAGACCGGTATCAATCAGTATTTTTACATATTGTGCGTCTATAAATTTATAGCCTGTAACACCATAACCAAGGAGTGGATGTTGACCCCAATCAGATAAAACATCTAAGTATGAATTAATCCTAGCAGAAGTTGAACCATCAAGAGCGACAGTGCCAACTTTTACAGAATATCTATCTTGTTGAAAGGTATAGGTGATACGATCAATTACTGAACTGGGAAGAAGTATTGGTAGGATAATTGTACCAAATACTAAAAGAAGTACAAGTAATAATCGGCGATTTCTTTCAAAGTAAATCAATGCGATATACGATGCGAAAAGTGCAAGATAAGAAGAACGAGAAAGGGTAAGGGCAAGTGAAATGATTCCAATAATGAATACTGGTAAAAACAACAAACGAAGACGATTATTTTTATTACTGAGAAAAATACCGAGTGCAACAGAGAGTAATAGAACGAGATAACCACCAAATGTATTTGGTTCACCAACATCACCTTCGAAAGGAGCACTAACTCGTTTTGTAACTGGCATATAGGCAATACCAAAAATACATGCAGCAACACATGTAACATAGAAACCTATGAGATAACGTTTCAGTTGAATATTGGTACTGAGATGGTTAACGACCATAAAATAAATGAAAAAATATTGAAAATATTTTGTGACAAATAAAATGCCTGCAGATGGAGATACACGATCAGTTATAATACCGAGAATAGTTGAAAACAGACATGCACCAGTGTACACCATCATTGGTGTATTTAGTGGTGTTTTCAAGAATAGACCAAGATTTTTATAAATAGCAGTTTTCATAACCCAAGTAAAACCAATTATTAGAAGTAGAATATCCTCTGCACGTAATGTAACACCACGAGATAATGATCCAGATGAACTGGTACCAAGAATAATTTCTGGAGAAAGAAGCATAGATAGAATAAGAATGAGGAGTGTAACTTCTGTGGAGAGAAAACTGATGATCATAATTGAAAAACCGAAGGTCAGCATTACCATCTGCTGTTCTTCGAGTTTAATCATTCCATAGGCAATAAACAAAGCAGCTATTATACCTATGATAATCAGAGGGATAAGGGGAGCATTGAGAGAACGTTTATGGAACATAATCAATGAGGGCCGGTGAGTATTGAAATGAGTTTAATGGTGTTAAGAGAATTCTTCCTCCTTGGGAAATAAAACAAAAGATCATCACCGTTGATACCATCGATATTATGTAGAAGAAATTTATCAGAATTAATACCTTCAATAATGAGGTCGGGAGTTTCTCGGAAGGTATTGTCCGAACGTTGGAGATGAATAGAAGTAGTATTCCGGTCGTTCCCTACAAGTGCGTCGAACAAACCGTCACCATTGAAGTCACCGTTAAGAGATGGTAAAAATCCATCGAGCCTCATGGTCTGTAAATCAATGGAAAAGCGAAGGGATAGGGTATTGCGTGGTTCTTTAGAGAGAGAGCGATGTTTTCCGAGTGGGAAGAAAGAGAAATCGATAATAATGGATTTACTCACAAGAGCACGAATAATACTAAAAATACCTGTGTTGAATTGGGTGAGAACCAGTTCTGTAGATTTGGGAGAATTACCTTTTGGTATTGCGAAGGCACTTGAAGAGGTATGAGATCGCTCAAGTAATGTACTCGAAGTGGTCATCGGTAGGCGGTCTTTTCCCCAGAAAACTAAGGTGCGCAAGTGCTGGTCCAGTGGACTGCCGGTTAACTTATTAACGAGGAAATCAACCCTTCCGTCACCATCGAGATCGAATAATTGCGGAACCAAATCCGCTTCACCAGAGGTGCGCTCCCAATCGTCGAGAACATTATAACATCGATGTACGGGTTCTTTTGACCAACCTTCTTGTGATTGTTTAAAAAACCATAATTCATCTTCGGACAGGAATACAAGGTCAGAGATGTGATCGCCATCGAGGTCAAGAACATCCAAGAAAGGTAAATAGGTTGTGTTCTTTAGAGCTGAATGGCGGTGTAGAGGTATTTCCGAGGGCGAAGCATGGTGATAGTGCTTCATAGGTGATCTGAGAGAGGAAAGGAAGGTAACACGTTCGGGAGCATGATAACGATATAGCAGGAGGGATAGCCCAGAGAAGAGGAGAATTTCGTCTTTTCCGTCTTGATCGATATCACGTACGAAATCGTACATGGAGATATCCCCAAGTTCGGCACCAGAAGATAGAAGAGGGATTGATAATAGTTGTTTAAGTTGAGGAGAAGGGAACAAAGAAAGAACATAGAGACCATCGCTTTTCACGATAAAGAGGTACTCGAGGTTCTCGCTTCGACCGATATCGACAAGAATACAGTCCGAACAGGCAACCTCTATTGCTATGGGTCGTAGGACATTTTTATGAAGGAGAGGTTGTATAGTGAGATACATAGTCCAAGCAGGAAAGTTGCCTCGTCGTTCAAGTGCTATTAATTCTTGAATTCCGTCGTGGTCTAGATCAGCGATGAGTAGTCCAAGGACAGCTCCGTTTTGAGAAAGGACCTTGCTGTTCGACAGAAGAGATGTTGCGAAGGAAGTTTGGTGGAGCGAAAGAAGAAAAATAATGAATGGTAGGATTTGCCTCCGCAGTAGGAAGTAACCATTTACATCAATGGGGGGCATCGGGGTGAAGGCCTCTTGTGTGTGATCGGTTAGCACCATGTTGACGGTAGAGAATCAATGCCATCAAAAGTTGATAGCCTGCCAAGGATAGCGGAGAATGTAGAAAAAAACAATGTCTTCCTCGATCGGCGAATGTTCTTGACAAAACAAGTATTAGGTATAAGTTCTCAAGTTGTTGCGAGAGTGTTGGAATTGGTAGACAAGCTAGACTCAGGATCTAGTGCTCGCAAGGGCGTGAGGGTTCGAATCCCTCCTCTCGCATGGTTTTCTCCCCAACAAACGTGAATCTCCATGAACCTTAGTACATGAGGTACTTCTGTAGACTGCAGAGGTACCAAGCGAAAGAGCTTGCCAGATTATGTTGGAACGTGGTATGGATATTATCCGAAATGGGTAGAAGTGTCTGAAATGCCAGGATGAATTTGCATGTTTAAACGGAATGACCTGCTAAACTATTTGAAATTGAACAACTTCCTAGAAGGAACGACCGAACAGGTTGTTGGTTTCCTCCTTTCCAAGCTCCTAGAGTATTATCGCCTCGATTGGGCTCTTGTCGGGACGGTTGATCAAGAACGGATAATATTACATTACTCTATGAATATACCGGCAGAGTTGAATGAGCTTGAATCAACCACGGCAGCGAATAATCCGGTAGGATTGATCTTACAAGGGAATGAACCTCTCATCATCAATGACTTGAAAGCGTTTTCACCACAAAACACAGAAACACCTTCTGCTTTTACTCAAGGGACTATGCTAGGGTATCCATTGCTAGATCAGCAGGGGAACCATCTTGGCGTCGTGGCACTCTTCGGTCGTCAAGTGAGTAGGGTCACGACTAGGAGTATGGATTTGCTCGCGAATTATTCTTGTAGAATATCCCTCGAGGTAGACAATGCGCATCTCCACGCGAAACTGGGAAAGCTGAAAGATGCTTTGGAGAAGTACACAGTCACCGATCGTGGCACAGGGGTCTATAAGCGGAGCTTTCTCAGTGAAAAGCTCGAACACGAATTCCGTCGAGCACAGCGATATGGCAGACCGCTCTCCTGCGTCATGTTTGCAGTTGACAATTACAATGAATTTATCCAACGGTTTGGGATTAATTTCACGAACTGCATCTTGAAGGAATTCTCCAAGTTGCTGAAAAGTTGGCTTCGTGAGATCGATTTCGTTTTTCGGTACAGCACTTCGGAATTTTTCTTGATCCTCCCCGAGACCTCCATGGAACATTCGTTCCTCCTGGCAGAACGACTCAAGTATAAGATTGAAAGCCATCGCTTACCTGTGAAGGAGATTGCCGAGCAGAATGAAAGTATGGTGTTCAGTGAGAAGATAAAACTCTCCGAGGAGGAGATCGAGGTCAAGGTCAAGATGGGACTATCCTCGTATCCGAGCAACAATGTCACGACCTCTGCTGAGTTGATCAATCTCACGGATACCTTACTTTCTCAACACCGTGGCACGAACGACACGTATGTGAACTGACCATTGGACAGGGCGCAAGGAAGGAAATCATGACCATTATCAGCCGACGCCAACATGAGCGGGTCCCACTTCTGTGCGAAATCACTGCTACCGTTCTCAATAATGACGAAGAAGACGAGGAGTTCGTCATCCGAGGTTCAACGGCCTCGATCAGTGAGGGCGGTATCTTCTTCACTTCTAAGCTTTTGCTACTCAAAGAGAATACACGACTTCGCCTCATGTTCATCATGCCGGGGAGTACGCAACCCATTACGGTCGAAGGGACCGTACGGCATCTCTATAAACGAGAGGACAAGAGCATCGACGAATACAATCCAGGCATGGGAATTAGTTTTGATACTATCTCAGAACCCGATCTCCAGCGTATACGCATGTTCGTTCGCAATCGCACCACCGGTTGATACTCATCCATCGCTCCTTTCAGTTCAAGAATGATCGAAGAAGCGCAGCTTTATCAATGAGATCTTCCCGTTGTTTGATCGGGATGAACCGCCCATGCGCTCCTTCTCGTTCAACGACGAGGCAAGCTCCATTAAGGGGCACGGTGAGTTCATTGGTGATTTTTTCGAATTGCAGTGCGGTTCGGCCGGAAACGTTCTTCATCGCGAGATAGTGTCGGAGGGGATGTATAATTGATAGGGAAGTCAAGTCGAACACGAACGTGTTGGTCGAGAGGTAGCGAATGCGCTGAGTTGGATAATCCTTTGGAAAGCGTAGACCTTCAATGACCTGTAACCGACCGTTCAGGAGTATTGGGGAACCACCAACGTCACCTGCGGTGTTGGCTACGACCTCACAGGTATAGGCTCCACCATGGGTGAGGTGGATGCCCAGGACCAGCGGGTCGATCCGAGCAAGTAGATTGTCAATGTTCGAGAAACACAACAGTTTGATGCCACGTTCAATCAATCTGGCATGGAGCCCTGAGGCCACCAATCTGCCTTGGAAATCTCCATGCCCTGGGGTGTAGAACGACGGCTGACTTCGTTCATCCAGGAACACCTCGCCGTATTGGTCAAGTCGAAGGGATATCGACTGATTGAAGCTGAGGAGCTCATCGGAAGAGAAACCAAAGCGATGATGGTCCTCGAGATAGCGGGAGGTGGCGCCATCGGTCTGGAAGCTGTTCATCAAGACCACGGGGATGGGCCTACCATACTCCGCTGCAACCCGAGCGATGCCCTCGAGCTTGAGTTGTAGGAAGGTTTTCCCGTCGTACACCTCGCATAATCCCTTGACTGCGCCGCCGAAGCGCGTGGCCATACCGCCGTTGAGGATGAGACAAGCAACCTCGCCGCGTCGTAAGGCTTCTTCTCCTGCTTTGAAGAGCGCTGTGGCTGTCTCATCCGTTCGGAAATGCTCGAGCCGTAAGTATTGTCCCTCTGGTACGACCTCTGGCCACGAGGGCAAGCGATTCTGTTCGAGACCGAGACGTCCGGCTTTCACGGCGGTTTGTAAAGAGAGGAAGACCTGTTTATCGAAGTGATAGGATTCGAGGAAAGAGGTATGCCGATCGAGTAGGGCTTCGAGCATCACAGACCTCGGAGGTTGGCACGTCCCAAAGTGAACGATATACCCTGATTCTGATGTCCGGGCAAGCAGATAGCAGCTTGCAAGCCGTTGCGCGTTCTGCGATAGAAAAGTTCCTATTAGTGAACCGATGAGGACGGAGGTCGCCGTGCAACGTTTTCCCATGACCAAAGAAGGTTATATCAAGCTCAAGGCTGAGTTCGACCACCTCAAAGCAGTGGTGCGACCCCAGGTTATCAATGAGGTGGCGACTGCCAGAGCCCATGGAGACCTAAAAGAGAACGCCGAGTACCATGCAGCACGAGAGAAGCAGAGTTTTGTCGAAGGTCGTATCCAAGAACTCGAGGGAAAGCTCGGCGCAGCCGAGGTGATCGACCCCTCGACGCTCTCAACCGAACGGGTGGTGTTTGGGATGACCGTCGAAGTCCTTGACCTCGATGCCGATACCACCAAGACCTATCGTCTTGTCGGTGAAGATGAGTCCGACCTCCCTCAAGGCAAGATCAGCTATAAGACCCCCCTTGCCAAGGCTTTGATCGGAAAAGAAATCGACGACGAAGTCACCGTAAATACTCCCGGTGGCACGCGCACCCTGCAGATCCTGTCGATCACGAAGTGAAGAACGACACTCTGGTTCAGCGGATGCCAGACACGGTGAAGATCACGCCGGCTGTGGTCGCGAGCTGGAAGAGAATGCTGGAGACGTCCTTGACCACGGTCAGGGTATTGAGGAAGGAGAAATCCTTCGGCACCAGGATGGTGTCGCCCGGATAGAGTTCCTGGTTGTAGAAGCGCCCGAAGATCACCCCGTCGTTGTTGCGTTGGCTGAGCACCGTGCCATCGGCGCGGACGATGAACAGGTTGCCTTCGTCGGCCTCGTCAGTAATACCCCCGACCTTGTCCAGGTAGTAGGTCACGTCCTCTCCCGGTTCGAAAATCACCGCGTTGGGGTTGAAGATCTCGCCGATGACCGCGACGTAATCCGGCCTCCTGGGAAGAGTAAGGTCGTCGCCGAGATTGACGACGAGATTGTGCGAGCTGTCCTTGAATTCCTCCAAGGGGCAGAGCGCCAGAATGATGCGGCCGGTCACGCGGGACTCGAGCATCCGGCGCAGGACGGCCTCTTTCGCTGCGAGGTTCTGCTGGGCGATGTCGAGATCTTCCTTGTTGAGCACCATCTCCGAGAGCTTGGTCTGCTCGCGGACGAGGCTCTCTTGTTGGCGCAGGGAATATTCTGAGAGGCGCTTCTGCTGGAGTTCCCGGACCGATTCCCGAGTATAGACCGCGGCCGGGAGGTAGGCGAACTCGGAGAAGCCTCCGGCGCGGAGGATCACCTCGGCGAGGCGATCGCCCTTCGAGAACGAATACTCCCCCGGAAAACGGAACTCACCGTTGAGAGTAATGGTCATTTCCTCGTACCAATTGGGAATGGTCCTCACGTACACCCGATCATAGGGCTCGAGAACGAGGTTGTGGGTTTCGTCGCCGGCGAGGGCTTTGCCGAGATTGAGCAGTAAGCGGCTTTGCTGGACCCCGTCTTGTTTTGGCTGCCATCGGATGATCTCGGCCTGCTCGAGGTAGGCGTTGCGCACTACATTCCCGGCGAGGAAGACGAGGTCGCGAAGGTGCATGTTTTTCTGCCAGGGGAAATTGCCCGGTCTTGCCACCCGGCCGTGGATGAGCACGGGTGTGGCCTCGCGGAAGTTCTCCATGTCGAAGAGCGTCACCTTGTCCTTGGGCTTGAGGAGCAGGTTGGCACTCTCGTCTCCGGCCAGGAGTTCCCGCAGGCGGAGGGGAATCAACTCCTGGTCGTGACGGTACTCGAAGCTGGTTCGGATGAGCTGGGCGTAGTCGAGATAGGCCGAAGGCAGGACATTGCCGGCGAGGTACAAGAGGTCCCGGAGGCGCAGGTTCTCG
>MGSU01000303.1:17511-21306 GCA_001799195.1 Deltaproteobacteria bacterium RIFOXYA12_FULL_61_11
CGGGCTTACGCACCGGACCTTCGATGGAGACCGTGGCAGCTTCACGGAAGGCGTCCATGTCGAAGAAGATCACGACATCCTTGGGGGAGAGCGCGAGGTTGGCGCTCTCTTCCCCTGCCAGCAGAGCTCGAGGCCGCAGCGGGATCAGCTCCCGATCGTGTTGGGAATCGAGGCTGGTGCGGACGAGCTGCGCATAGTCCAGGTAGGTGGTCGGTAGGACATTGCCGGCGAGATACAAGAGATCCTTGAGCCGCATGTTCTCGACGTAAGGGAAGGTCCCTGGGGTGCGTACCGCTCCCTGAACCGAGACAGACCACTGCGGTTTCATAGCCTCGGACGAGAAGATCTTGACCACGTCCATTTCTTCCAGGGCCAGGTTCGCCTCTTCTTTTCCCTCCAGGAGGTCGGCCAGGGAGAAGGAAATGACTTCATGTTCCTGGGAAGACGGACGGAGTCTGGAGATGGAGGCGTACCCGAGGAAAGGGGCGGCTTGTAGTGCCGCGGTGTTCGGGATCAGGTCGCGCAGACGCATACCCGAGCGGTACTGGTAGTCACCGGGCCGCACCACGTGACCAGAGAGGGTGACGATGCCGCGTACACCTGGTAAAATGGGAAACACCTTTACGAGGTCCTGGTTTTCGAGCTGGAAGTCCAGTTCGGGCACCCCCTTGCCGATGATCTTCCCCTGGTTGTCGAGCACCTTGAGGAAGGCCTGCTCGTCGTACTCGACGTCGAGAACGGCTTGGTGGGCATGCCGAGCGGTCCTGACGACCTGGAGCCTGCCGAGGTACCCGGTGCGTTTGATACCGCCCGCCAGGTTCAAGAGATCGCGCAGCTTCACCTGCGGGGTTTTAAACTCGTAGATGGCAGGCCGCTGTATATGCCCCACGACGCCGATCACGGTCTTGAGCGGGGGTATGAAGAGGATATCGCCCGAGAGGAGTTTCTGGTCATGGGAGCGGGAGCCCTTGAGCAGGAAATCATACACGTCGAGCCGGCCCACCGTCCGACCCCCGCGCTTGAGTTCGATCTCGCGGAGCGACCCGGACTTGCGCGGCCCGCCGGTTTCGAACAGGGCATTGAACATGGTCGAGAGCGAGCTGAGTTGGTACACGCCGGGATTCTTTGCTTCGCCCATGACGTAGACGGTATTGGTACGGATAGCGGTGAAATTCAGCGACAGGTCGAACCCGGTGTAGTGCTTGGACAGCTCGCTCTTGATCCGGTTGGTGAGCTGATCGACGGTCATGCCCCAGACACTCAGACTGCCGACCTTGGGCAGGAAGATGGTGCCGGCGCGGTCTACGGTGACCTCGTTGCGAAGGTCGATCTTTCCCCAGGTGCTGATCACGAAGCTGTCCCCGGGCCCGACGATGTAGTCCGGACCGACAGGGAAGTCCGAGGATGGAGCGAAGGAACTGACCTTTTTATTGAAGATCGAATAACCGAATTGAAAGATTGGCTCGTTGAAAGACATGGGAATCGAGGAGTTCATCGCTTGCTCGAGCTGGGAATTCCCTTCCTTCTCATCTTCGGCCCTTGGGGGTGACGGAGGAGGTGGAGTTTCGCCGGATTTTACCTCTGTGTTTGTTTCGTCTCTAGGGGGTTGCACCAGGTCGATGGGCTCGGGGGGGGCTTGTGGGACCGGCTCGATAGGTGACAGCGTATCGGTCGGAGTGGCAGATGGTTCGATGCCCATTTGTTTTCCAATCCCGAGAAGACGTTGCCGGGTGGAGGCATCCACGCTTTCGAGCGTGGTGGAGGGGGTGAGCACCGGTGGCGGGGTCGCTTCTTGCGCTCTTATCGCTGGGGTTGCCAGGGCAAGGGTGAGGAGCAGGAGGAGGTATCGTAGCAGCATGGCAGAAGCCTCGGGGTCCTGGGTGCGGATATCGCATCGGGAGGGCGGGTATCCTACCCTCCTGACCAAGCACATCCTCTATCCTCTCGGCATGAAAAGCTCAAGTCTCTTTGGCGGGTTCATCGACCTGCTGAGCAGTCGGGGGAACTCGGCACCGTGGGGAGGAATAGCGGGCTTTCGCGGTATCAGCCTGTTGGCGGCGATGGTAGAAGAGCTCGAGGGCGAGGACGAGCATGCGGCGGGGTGACGTGACCCGGCTGGTGCCATGACTGCGCGGCGAGCAGGTGATACCGATGCGATGTATGGTGAGGTCCGGATGGGCGAGGAGCAGGGAGTCGAGCAGTTCGAAGAAGGCGAAGAAGCTATGGGAGCGGGGTCGCGGCAGAAGGAGGTAATCGCTATGTCGAAGAACGAAAATGCCCTGATAGGTGACCAGTGGGTGGACCAGTCGGGCTATCAGTCGGCTGAAGAGGCTGGACAGGGCAGGTCTGAGGAGACCCCGATGTTGGCTGCGATAGGTGGTCAGCACGAGGTCGGCGGTACCCAGGACCGGCAAGAGGACCTCGAGCTGACGAGGGGCGATCTGACCGTCCGCGGGGAGCAGGGTCAGGAATTCATGGCTCGCTTGGTCGAAGCCGCAGAGCACTGCGCAACCCATACCGGTATTGCCCGGCTGATGGAGTACCTTGGCGTGCGGGCGTCCGGCGGCATACTGTTCGAGCAGTGATCCAGAGTGGTCGGTACTGCCGTCGTCGACGAAGATCAGCTCCCAGTCGATCGAAGCGTGGTCGGCAAGCAGGGCATCGAGGTCCTGAAAGAGGCTTGGCAAGCTGCGTTCTTCGTCGAGGACGGGGATGACGATGGACAAAGAGGTACAAGCCTTCATTGATGGTGCTCCTTTTCCCTGGCAGGTGACTTGCCAGGTGTTGGCTGGGTGTGGTACGGGGCGTTACTCGTGGAGGTCCTGATGTCCATCTTTCGCTTTGCCGTCCGCAACAAACCCATGGTCGAGCTTGCAGGTCTCCTCGCCTTGGCACTCTCCCTGATGCTGCTCAACGAGTTGTTCGCCGCGTTGTGAGCGATGACGATTCCTTGGAGGGACCCTCGAGCAGAAGTGGTGTTCTGTGATCCGAAAATGCCTTCTACGAGAAGGTCTCCCTTTCCGGCATCATACCTCTATGGTGGTTTCCTGCAACAGCAGGCTCAAACCCTCGACCGAAGGCAGGGTCTGTCTGAGCTGTTGCACGAGGAGGGTTTTCGACGAGTCGTTGTGTAACTTGACTTGATAAGCATATTCCAAGCGCGAACGGTTCTGCAGGTCGCGGAGGGAGAGCAGGGTGAAGCTGCGACAATGCTGGCGAAGCAACCCCTCGAGCGCCGTGGTGGCGGTCTCATCGTGTCCGAGGCTGAAGCGCAGCAGGCCATCGTACCTTGTCCCGGGACCAAGGGTCGAGTGAAACAGAGCCAGGGCCACGACCACGAAGAAGAGCGTCCCGACCACGGCGATGCCGTACCCACCTACCCCACTGGCAATGCCCGCGGCCAGCGCTGCGAACATGAAGACGATGTCCCGAGCGTCCTTGAAGCTGGTCCTGAACCTGATGATGGCCAGCGCTCCGAGCATGCCCAGACCCCGAGCCAGACTGTCGCCGATGGCTTGGATGATTGTCGAGGCGGCAATAGCACCCAGGATCAACGCCTGAACGTAATTGCGCGAGTATGACAACCCCCGGAAGGTCTTGATGTAGGAGTAGGCCAAGGTCGTGGCCAGCAGGAAGGAGACGGCCACCCCGAGGAAGAACCCACTGAGCGAGGGGTCGGGGGAATGCTGGCCAAGGTCGAGTAGATCCAACATGCACAGATCCTCCAGACAGAGGTGTTACCAACCAGGTCCTTTCGGTCGGTGAGAAAGGCCACGGTCAGTCGCCCAGAACGCT